>JALYHQ010000187.1 GCA_030776455.1 Acidobacteriota bacterium
GCACGCCAGGACTGTTTCAGGGTAAGGGGTTTCCCCGTTCATAGGAGCCGCTGCAGTAAGAAGCCGCAAGACGCTGATTTGCGTCACGCGGCATAAGGCGATGGTCTCCGAACTGTCGGACTCCCACCATTCACGGGCTGAGGTGCGGTGTGTATGATCGGCGAGCAGGAGCGCGAGCCAGACGTTTACATCAGGGAAACTCAATGAGGTCATAGATCTGCTCATTTGTCAGATCAAAAGGTTTTCCGGTGGAAGGCACGATCGGGGGATCGAGGCGCAGGCGCCGCTTGGGTCGCTGCGGGGATATGTCCTGAATGGCGAGCTCAATACTTCGCAGGATCAAGTGGCGGGCGGAACAGCCCTGACGCGCAGCCGCCGCACGCAAGCTGGAAAGATAACATGGTTGGCAGATCCAGGAAGGAGTGAAAACGACTTGAGCAATCAATCGAAGGCTAACCGCCAGGAGATGATTCAGCGCGCCTTGCGGGCGGCTGGCAAGTTCTCATCCGGCGCGAAAGACACGAGTTCCGATCACGATCTTTATGTTGCCGAGGCGATTCAAGCCTCGCGCTCCCGGCTCTCTTCCGGCACAATTGAGGTCTGAGGTTTGCCGGGTAACCCGGACAGGGCCGCTTGGAAATCGGCCCGCAGGTAACTAACCTGACCCACTAAGGCGGGTGCGGACTCTTTCGCTCAACGCTTTTCCGTCGACGCGTTTGCCGGCGAGCTTTGCCTGGGCGGCTTTCATGACTACGCCCATCTGTTTGGCGCTGGTGACGCCGGTTTCGGCTATTGCGGCGTCGATGGCGGCGTCGATTTCCGACTCGCTGGGGGCGGCAGGCATGTAACTCTCGATCAGGATCAGCTCGGCTTCTTCTTTTTCGGCAAGGTCCGGGCGATTGCCTTTGCGGAACATGTCGACGGACTCGCGGCGCTGCTTGGTAAGCGTGGTCAAGATCTGGATTTCAGTCTGCTCGTCGAGCGGCTTCATGGAATCCACCTCGTGTTTCTTGAGGGCGGTCTTGATCAGGCGGATGGTGCCCAGGCGCGCCTCATCCTTGGCCTTCATGGCGGCCACCATGTCTGTCTGGATACGGTCAAGCAAAGGCATCTGTCTGCTATTCTAAAGGTTCTCACCCGCCTTATGTACATCAAGAAACAACGCTTATTGACTCCAGGTCCGACGCCGCTGTATCCCAAGGCGCTGCACGCCATGATGGGCTCGGACATACACCATCGAACCGAGGAATTCCGGACCCTGTATCGCGGGGTGCTGGCGGACCTGAAAGAAGTATTCGGGACCTCGAATGACGTGCTGACGCTGGTGGCTTCGGGCACGGGCGCCATGGAAGCGTCGGTGGCGAACTTCTTTTCGCCGGGCGATCGCGCGATTGTGTGCTCGGCCGGGAAGTTCGGCGAGCGCTGGGTGGAAATCGCCAAGGCGTGGGGTTTGGATACCGTGGTGCTGCAGGAGCCTTACGGATCATTCATAAAACCGGAGCAAGTGGACGCGGCGCTGAAAGCGAATCCGGGAGCGAAGGGCGTGTTCGTGCAGGCTTCGGAGACGTCCACGGGCGCTGCGCACGATGTACACGCGATGGGCGAACTGGTGAAGAAGACGGACGCGCTGTTCGTGATCGACGCCATCACGGGGCTGGGCACCATGCCGTTGGATATCGACGGCTGGGGTCTGGACGTGGTGATCGGCGGATCGCAGAAGGCGTTCATGATTCCTCCTGGGATGGCGTTTCTGTCGGTGAGCGAGAAGGCCTGGGCGCGGGCGGAATCGGCCAAGCTGCCGAAGTTTTATTTCAATCTCAAGAAAGAGCGCAAGAACGCGGCCAGCGGGGAGTCGAGCTGGACGCCGGCCACGAGTCTGCTGCTGGCGTTGGCCGAAGCGCTGAAATACATCAAGGCGCTGGGCATGGCGAAGCTGGTGGACAACGCGCAGATGCTGGCGCTGGCGACGCGGGCCGCGGTGACGGCGCTGGGGCTGGAGCTGTTCTCGCCGGGGTCGCCGAGCGCATCGGTGACGGCGGTGAAGGCGCCGGCGGGCGTGGATTCCTCAGCCATCGTGAAGGAGTACCGCAACCGGTTCGGGTCGGTGATCGCGAACGGGCAAGGGTCGATGAAGGGGCAGATCTTCCGGATCGCGCATCTCGGCTATTTCGATTTCGCGGATCTGTTCGCGGTGATCGCGGAGCTGGAGATCATTCTTACTGCGCTAGGACATCCGGTTAAATTCGGGACGGGCGTAGCGGCGGTGCAGAATGTGTATGCCTCGGCGGCGCTGGCCAAGGAAGCCGTGGGCGCGTAAGCGGGACTATGAAAATCCTGGTGGCGGAGCCGCTGGCGGCGGCGGGCATCGAGCTGCTGCAAAGTCAGAAGGGCTGGGAAGTGGTGGTTTCGACTCCCAAGGATTACGCCCACCACTTAGCCGATGCCGACGCGCTGCTGGTGCGCAGTTCAGTGAACGTGAATGCGGCGGTGCTGGCGAAAGCTCCTAAACTGCGCGCGATCGGGCGGGCCGGCGTGGGCGTGGACAACGTGGATCTGACGGCCGCAACCGCAGCCGGGGTGCTGGTGATGAACACGCCTGGCGGCAACGCGGTATCGGTGGCGGAGCACACGCTGGCGCTCATGCTGTCCCTGGCGCGATCGATTCCGCAGGCCAGCGTTTCGACCAAGAGCGGCAAGTGGGAGAAGAAGAAGTTCCTGGGCCACGAGCTGCGTGGCAAGACCCTGGGCGTGGTGGGACTGGGCAGCATTGGACGTGAAGTAGTGCGGCGGGCCAAAGCGTTCGAAATGCGCATTGTGGCTACCGATCCTTTCGTGAATGCGCAGACGGCCATGGGCGTGGGAGTGGAACTAGTGCCGCTGGACCGGCTGTACGCGGAGAGCGACTACATCACCCTGCACACGGCACTGACTCCGGAATCGCAGCGGATGCTGAACACGGAAGCGTTCGCGAAGATGAAGCGCGGGGTGCGCATCGTGAATTGCGCGCGCGGCGAGCTGATTGATGAAGCGGCGCTGGGGAAAGCGCTTGAATCGGGCAAGGCGGGCGGCGCGGCGCTGGATGTGTTCGAGAATGAGCCGCCGACCAACGATCCGATTTTGAAACAGGAGAAGCTGGTAGCGACGCCGCATATCGGCGGGTCCACTGAAGAGGCCCAGGAGATTGTGGGGGTGCGCATCGCGGAACAGATGGTGGAGTATCTTACCACCGGGGTAGCGATCAACGCGGTAAACATGCCGGCGCTAACGGCCGAGCAGTTCCGGACGCTAGGGCCTTACGGGCTGCTGGCGGAGCGGCTGGGAAGTTTCTCGTCGCACATATCGAATGGAAACCCGCGGGCGGTTCGATTCATCTATTACGGCAGGATCGCCGAATACAACACGCAGCTGGTCCGGAACGCGGGCTTGGCGGGCGTTTTGAGCCGCTCGATGTCAAGAAAACCCAATATCGTGAACGCGATGCAGATCGCCAGCGACCGGGGCTTGACGGTGGATGAGCGGCACGAAAAGCGGGTATCGCACATGGATTCCGTGCGCGTCGAGCTGGAAACGGACGCCGGCGTGACCACGGTGGAAGGCGCGGTGGTACTGGACCAGCCACGCTTGCTGCAGGTGGATGGCATCCAATGCGAGGCGCCCCTCGACGGGCATTTGACGTTCTTGAAGAATGACGACGTTCCGGGCGTGATTGGCTACATTGGCGCCGTCCTGGGGCGGAATGGAATCAATATCGCGACGTTTTCGCTGGGCCGCAGGGACGCGGGAGCAGCAGCGGTGTCGGTGATCGATACGGATCAGCCGATTCCGGAGCCGGTTTTGAGTCAGTTGCTGGAGAATCCAGCCGTTACGCTGGCGCGAACGGTGAAATTTGGCGAGTAGGACCGGTGTGGCCGCGAACCATGAGATTTTGCTTGGATGCGATTACCTGGATGTGATACGATTAAAGGAGCTTCCCATGGATCGCACCCTCGCGGCAAGTTCCTGTACAACCCAACAACGGAGTTAAGAACAACAAACGAATGAGTTTCACAGTTTTCCTTGGAAATTTGCCGGTCTGGGTAACGAAGGACGATATCAAGTCCTGGCTCAACGCCGAAAACCTGGTGTATGACGACGTAAAGGTGATCCGGAACCCGGAGACGCAGGAATCCAAAGGGTTTGCGTTCATCGATACTCCGAACACCGAAGAGATGCAGTCAATCATCCGCCGCTTTGACCGCGCGCCGCTGGAGGATCGCATGTTGCGAGCCAACCAGGCGCAGCCGCCAAAGGCGAGGACACAGAATGGTCCGCGTCCGATGGGCGCGGGGCCGAGTGCGGGGGCAGTTCCGGCTGGGGCAGCAGGCACGGCTGTCGCGGCGGCGGGTACGCCACCGGAACGGCGACGAGAGCGCGGTGGGAAGAAGCACAAGCGCACTAATGGGAATGGCCAGCAGGGTCCCCAGAGCGCGTTTGCGGAAGAGCTGGCGAAGGCTCTGTAGTCGGTATTTAACCTTTTCAAACTGAGTTTAGGGTGGGTTGGGGCGTTCCGTTCCGGTCGCTTACGCTCGCGGCTCTGCGCGCGTGAATTTGGTGGCGACAGAGAGAAGGGGCGGCGCGGAAGCGTGTGTGCCGATAAAGCCGGCGGCGAATCATGTGCCGATAAAGCTGCTTGCACATGGTATACTCTATGGGCACGTGAGCTAGAGGTGCTAGATTGAACAATCTATTGCTGATACGGCTGGCCTTCATAATTCTGTTGGGCGGGGCTGCGTGGTATTTGCGGCCAATTCCAACGCTGGACGGTCTGGTGAATGGCGGCGCGGGAGCACTGGCTGGGATCCTGGTTGTCTTTCTCGAAATACAAATCCACAAAGTTACGCTGAAACGGCTGATCGGGGCTGTACTGGGGGGCCTGCTGGGAATTCTGGGGGCGTTTCTGGTGTCCCTGGTTCTGGGCCGGGCAATTCCGGGGAGCGTGGCCGCGATCCAATTTCTGGAGGTCGCGCTGCTGGCGTGGATGGCGTATGTCGGACTCCTGGTAGGCGCGAGCAAGGGCGAGATGCTGAATCTGGGTGCGCTGGGCGGGCTGTTCGGAGGCGAGCAGAATGCCGGGCAGGGTTTCAAGATTCTGGATACCAGCGTGATCATCGACGGGCGCATCGCGGATATTTCGGAGACGGGCTTCCTGGACGGGACCATCGTGATTCCTCAGTTCGTTCTGCGCGAATTGCAGCTGGTAGCCGATTCGGCCGATTCGCTGAAGCGCAACCGGGGGCGGCGCGGTCTGGACATTCTCCAGAAGATCCAGAAGATGCCGCAGCTCAACGTGCAGATTCTCGAAGACGATTTCCCGAACGTGCAAGACGTGGACATGAAGCTGATCGAGCTGGCCAAGGTCTACACATGCAAGATCGTGACCAACGATTTCAACTTGAACAAAGTTGCGCAATTGCACGGCGTGGAGGTTCTGAACATCAATGAGCTGGCGAACGCGCTGAAGCCCATCGTGCTACCGGGCGAGACCATGCGGGTCTTCATTCTGAAGGAAGGCAAAGAGTACAACCAGGGCGTGGCCTACCTGGACGATGGAACCATGGTGGTGGTGGACAACGCCAAGAAGATGATCTCGCGAACCATCGACATCGCGGTGACCAGTGTGCTGCAGACCACGGCGGGGAAAATGATTTTCGGACGCTTTGACGACCGGGTGCACACGGTGCACGAAAAATCGGGCGGGGGGCATGGAGAGCGGCATGATCGCAGAGAGCATGCACCATCGCCGGCGCAGCCCGCGGAAGCGCGCGGAACCGCGGCGGGGTAGAGGGGCATGCGCGTATCGGTGATCATACCGGCGGCGGGTCTGGGCACCCGCATGGGAAGACCGACGCCGGAGGGCGCCGGAACCAGCCGGAAGCAGTTCATGCTGCTGGAGGGGTCGCCCATTCTGCTGCATACCATCCGGAAATTCGCGTCGTCGTCCGCGGTGATTGAGATCGTGGTGGCGCTGCGCGGGGACGATCTGGAGTGGGCCGGCGATTTGCTGAAGCGCGAGACATTCGGGAAGCCGGTACGGCTGGTGGAAGGCGGCGAGACGCGGCAACAGTCGGTAGAGCACGCGCTGGCAACGCTCGGCGAGGGCACCGAACTGGTGGCGGTACACGACGCGGTGCGGCCGTTCATTGAGCATGAGACGCTGGAACGCGTGTTCGCGGAGGCGGCCGAGAGCGGCGCGGCGATTGTCGGGATTGTGCCGGTGGACACGGTAAAAGAAGTGCAGCGCAACAAAGTACGAGCCACGCTCCCACGGGACAAGCTGATTCTTACGCAGACGCCGCAGGTGTTCCGGTTCGAGCTGCTGAAACAGGCTTTCGACAAGGCGCGGGAAGACGGATTCACGGGCACTGACGAATCCAGCCTGGTGGAGCGGTTGGAGCAGGTGGAAGTGAGCGTGGTGCTGGGAAGCGACCGCAACATCAAGATCACCAAGCCGTCCGATATGGATCTGGCGCGGCATTTCCTGGCGGAGGAAATGACGGGCCGGGTGCATCCGTGAGCGAGTTCCGAACCGGGCTGGGCTGGGACGTGCACCGGACCGCAACGGGACGTCCGCTGATTCTGGGCGGAGTCCTGGTGGCCGCGGAGTTTGGCCTCGAGGGACATTCAGACGCGGACGTACTTTCGCACGCAATTACCGATGCGCTGCTGGGAGCGGCGGGTCTGGGCGACATCGGCACGCATTTTCCGGATACCGATCCGCGCTGGAAGGATGCCGACAGCCTGAAATTTCTACGGCACGCGCGCGATCTGGTGCGCGAGCGCGGTTTCGTGCTGATCAACGTGGATTCGACAGTGATTCTGGAGCGACCCAAGCTGAAGGATTACCGCCAGACGATTCGGGAGAAGCTGGCCGAAACACTGGAGCTCGAGACCGAACGGGTCTCGGTGAAATTCAAGACGGCTGAACGGGTGGGGCCGGTGGGCGAAGGGAAGTCCGCCGAAGCGCAGGCGGTGGTGACCATATGCCGAAAGCATTGATCACGGGCGCATCGGGCGGCATCGGGCTGGAACTGGCTCGGGTGTTCGCGCGGGAGGGGTACGCGCTGGTGCTGGTGGCCCGGAGCGAGAAGCGGCTACAGGAACTGGCCGCCGAGTTGAAGACCGAGACCGTGGTGATCGCCAACGATCTGACCAGGCCGGGCGCGGCGCAAGAAGTTTTTGAACAGGTGCGCCAAGTGGACGTGCTGGTGAACAATGCGGGCTTTGGATCGTCGGGGAAGTTCGTGGAGGCGCCGCTGGACGAACAACTCGGGATGATGCAGCTCAACATGACGGCGCTGGTGGCGCTGACAGGACTGTTTCTGCCGGCAATGGTGAAAGCCAAGAGCGGGCGGATTATGAACGTGGCGTCGACGGCGGCGTTCCAGCCGGGTCCGCTGATGGCTACCTATTACGCGACGAAGGCTTTCGTGCTGTCTTTCTCCGAGGCGATTCATGAAGAGCTTTCGGGTAGCGGAGTGACGGTGACGGCGCTGTGTCCGGGCGCCACCGAGACCGGGTTTGTAGAGCGCGCGAATATGAACGATGCGCGTCTGTTCAAGGCCAAGAAACCCATGGCTGCGCGCGCGGTGGCGGAAGCGGGATATCGCGGGATGCTGGCGGGGAAGGCGATTGTGATCCCGGGGTTGATGAACAGCTTGATGGCGCAATCCGTACGGGTGTCGCCGAGGTCGGTAGTACGAAAGATCGCACGGCATTTGAACGATCGAGTGAAGTGAGTGCTGTTGAGTCAAAGCGCGCCGGGGCCAAGGAATCTCCCGCTGGTGGGACAACTGCCGGCGTTCCGGCGCCGTCCGCTCGCGTTTCTGCAGAAGATGGCGCGGGAGTATGGCGACATCGCGTATTTCAAGCTGGGCCCGCAGCACGCGTTTCTGCTGAGCCATCCCGAACACATCCGCGAGGTTCTAGTGACGCGGCAATCGAACTTCACCAAAAGCCGGGCGCTGCAGCGGGCGCGGCTGCTGCTGGGCGAAGGACTGCTGACGGCCGAGGGCCAGTTCCATCTGCGGCAGCGTCGGCTGGCGCAGCCGGCGTTTCATCGGGAGCGGCTGGCGGGTTATGCGGCGGTAATGTCCCGGTGCGCGCTGAAGACGCGCGACCGGTGGCAGGACGGCGCCACGCTGGAGGTATCGGACGAAATGATGCGCCTCACCATGGCGGTGGTAGGGCGGACGCTGTTCAGCGCGGACGTGGAAGCGGGCGCGCGCGAGATCGGCGAAGCGATGACGGCTGTGCTCGAAATGTTCAACATGCTGCTGCTCCCGTTTTCCGAATATCTGGAGAAGCTACCGCTGCCTTCGAACCGGCGGTTTGAACGGGCGCGGGAGACGCTGGACGGAATCATTTACGGGATGATCCGGGAGCGGCGGGCGGGAGGCGAGGATCGCGGGGATCTGCTCTCGATGCTGCTGCTGGCGCAGGACGAAGAAGGCGGCGGCGGGATGACGGACCAGCAAGTGCGGGATGAATCGCTGACGCTGTTCCTGGCCGGCCACGAAACCACCGCCAACGCGCTGACGTGGACGTGGTATCTGCTATCACAAAATCCGGAGTGCGAGGCGAAGTTGCATGCTGAGCTGGATCGCGTCCTGGAGGGGCGCGCGCCGGGATTCTACGATGTGCCGGGACTTACCTACACGGAGATGGTGGTGGCGGAGGCCATGCGGCTCTATCCGCCCGCCTGGGCGATCGGGCGCAAGGCGATTGAAGCTTTCGAGATCGGCGGGCTGGAGTTGCCGGCGGGGTCCATCTGTATTCTGAGTCCATACGTGACGCAGCGGGACCCGAGGTGGTTTGCCGAGCCGGACCGGTTCGATCCGGAGCGCTGGACGGCGGAAGCGAAAGAGGCGCGTCCGAAATTTTCATATTTTCCGTTCGGCGGCGGAGCGCGCGTGTGCATCGGGGAGCGCTTCGCGTGGATGGAGGGCGTCCTGCTGCTGGCGACGCTGGCGCAGAAGTGGCGGCTGCGGCTGGCGGAGGGGCATAAGGTAGAAGCCAAGCCGCTGATCACGCTGCGGACGCGCTACGGGATGCGGATGGTGGTGGAGAGGCGGGGTTAAGCTTCGGCAGGGTAAAACGCCTCCAACCAAAGGCGGAGAGTCAGGTCGGTCCGTTCGGGGACGCCGATATAGAGCCGTAATTCCGAACTGTACCGTTCTTCCAGCACTTCGCGAATGAGAGGGACGGGCACAACGGGGTACCGAGGGTACCCGACCTGTCAATGCGTCTAAGCTAGAGGCGGCCACGGCTACGGAATTCGTCGGAGTCTGAGAGAATCGTCGCGGAGCCGAAGATACCGAGGCTTGGACGAGCTGTCAAATTATCCCTTTGGGCGTCGTTAAGTGAGTGTGCTTTCAAGTTGCGCGGTGAAAGTGCTGGAGGACCCGGCACGCGAGTTCGACGAACTATTTACGGCCAACTACTCAAGGCTGGCGCGACTCTTCCGGCGCGTGGTCGGCGACGCGGGTCAGGCGGAGGAGCTTGCAGCCGAAGCGTTTTGGAAGCTGCACCGGAAACCGCCGCCTTCAGATCATAACCTGCTCGGGTGGCTTTATCGTACCGGCTTGCGGCTAGCTCTCGATAGTCTCAAGAAGCAAAAGCTGCGGGCGCATTACGAAGCCCTGGCGGCTGTTCCGCGTACGGGGCAGGACCTCCAGGAAGCGCTGGAACGGCATGAACGGCGGCATCGGGTCCGGCAGGTGCTGGCGGCGCTGAAACGCGAGCATGCGGCGCTGCTGCTGTTGCGCAGTGAGGGGTTCACTCTAAGCGAACTGGCGGCGATTCTGAAGCTCAGTCCGGGCTCGGTGGGAACTTTTCTGGCTCGCGCGGAGGTCGCGTTTCGAAAGGAGTATGTGGACAGATATGGAGAACCTTAGCGATTGGGTGCGGGAGCAAACCGCCCTTCTTGATCCTTCGGGTGATTGGGAACCGGACACACGGGCGGCGCTGGCGCGGCAGCATGCACGCGTGGAAGCCGCGAGCAGCCGACGCTACGGGTGGCTCTGGGCCGCCGCCACGGCGCTCGGGTGCGCCGCGCTTTTCCTGCTGCCCGAAGCGCGCGCTCTGGCTCAGCAATTCTGGCAGTTTCTCACGGTGGGGCGCGTGGCGGTGATTCGAGTAAATCCATGGCCGGCCGGAGTGGCTGCTCCGCATATCAACCTGGTGGGGATTCCGATTCCGCCGCAGCGGGTCCGCAATCTCGAAGAAGCGCGCTGGAGGGCCGGCTTCGATCCGCGATTGCCTGCGCCTGGCGTGCTCTCCAGCAGTCCAGAGCTCTCGGTTGTGTTTCCCATGTCGATGGTGACCGTCGTGAAGAACGCGGATCTCAGACAGGCGCTCGAAAGAGCCGGGGCCGGGGATCAGTCCCTGCCCGCTGCGTGGGACGGAGCTACGCTGGCTCTGCACAGCAGTCGGATTGTAATCGCTGAATGGCCCGATATCCTGCTGGCCCAATCGCTGCCGTTGACTGTGACGGCGCCGCCAGGGGTTGACTTTCCGGCTTGGTCCGCCTTGATGCTGCGGATATTGGGAGTCCGGGCGAGCCAAGCCAAGGAACTGGCTGAACGCATGGCGACCGTACCGGTCTGGCTGCTGCCGGTGGATTCCGAGATGGGGCGGGGGAAGACGATTCGCGAAGTGAGCTTGCGTGGGGGGCCGGGAACGCTGATTGAAGATTCGGATAAGAAGGGCGAGCGGGTGACAGTGGTGTGGAGTGTGTCGGATCGGGTGTACTTGCTTAGCGGCAGGATTAGCGGGGAGCTGGCGATTGCGACGGCTAACGCGGTGCCGTAGAAAGTTTGCGCAAGATGGCGCGGGCGGGGGCTCCGTCAGCGCCGGCTAGCTTCAGCGGGAGACAGACCAGATCGTAGCGGCCAGGAGCGACATCGACGAGATTGAGGCCTTCGATGATCCAGATGCCGGCCGTGAGAAGTGTCCGGTGGGTCTCGGGGCCGCCGCTGTTGTCCGGGAATCCGCCGACGGAGAGATAGTCGACGCCCACGGTCTGGATTTTGCGGCCGGCGAGGTATGCGGCTGTGTCCGGCGGAATGTGCACGAAGGCCTCATGAAAGCGGCGCGTGGACCAGGGGCGATCTGAATTGCGGGTGCGGAAAAGGATGCGCTCGCCGGCTTCGATCCGATGGGGCTCAAGCTCACGGATGGGATTTACGGCTGGATCTTCGATGGCAATTACGCGGCATTCGCCCACCGTGGCGGCGATGGGCATCGCGTCGATGCCGGGCGCGCCGTCGAGGAAATGCCGCGGCGCGTCCATGTGAGTGCCGGTGTGAACGCTGGTGGAAAGCTGCGACAAGTTGCAGACATCGCCATTCCCGATATGCAGGGTTTCAGTGCGCTGATAGGGCGCATCGCCTGGCCAGTGGACCATACCGTTTTCGAGCGCGACGGAGATATCGATCCAATTCATGTGCCGATCGCGATGACGTTCTTGATGCCCCCGGCGCTTTCTCCCAGCGGCTGCAGCGCCTGATCGAGGGGGAAGCGGGCGGTGATGAGAGAGCGGACGGCATCGGGCCAGCGCTGCATGAATTCGCCGAGGTCGCGAATGGCCGCTTGAAAAGCAGCGGGCGGGGCGTTCACGCTGCCCAGGATCACCTGGTTATTGAGCACCACGTCCCGCATGATGAAATCGGTGTCTACCTGAATCGGGCCTTTGCGGCCGGGCACGCCCGTGAAGATGAAGACCGCGTTGGGGCCGAGCTTCGGGATCACGTCGAAGGCCACCGAGGATGCGCCAACGGCTTCATAGACAACGTCAATGGGACCAACCTGCGCGGCCATGTCATCCACCGAGTACTTTTCGGCGGGAATAAAGCGCGCGCCGATGGCGCTGACGATGTCGTTTTTTTCCTGGTGCGAATGAGTGCGGGAGTACACCGTGACATCGAAGCCGGCGACGGTGAGGGCCATGGCGCCCAGTAGTCCGACGGGTCCCGCGCCCAGGACCACGGCGTTGTGGCGGTGCGCCGGTGAGATCCAGGGAAGGCGTTTCTGGACGGTCCAGAGCTGGTCAAGAGACTTTTCGGCGATGGTGAGCGGTTCCACCAGGACGGCGACATCGCGTAACGCCGCCGGCACGGGATTGAGGAAGCATTCTTCCTCGACGACGAATTCGGTCATGTAGCCGTGGAGCTGTTTGATGCCGCGCTCCTCGAAGTCGCCTGTGTAACAGTAGTCCTGGCGGCCCTGCGCGCAGGCAAGGCACTCGGGATGATGGCAGGGGCGGCGCACCGTGAGCACCACCAGGTCGCCGGACTTAAGCGTGGTTACCTGCGGACCGGTGTCCACCACTTGAGCGAGAGACTCGTGGCCGATGATGAGATAGTCGCTGCCCGCGGGAGGGATGCCGTATTGGAAGGTGACGATTTCGCGGTCAGTGCCGCAGACTCCAACCTCGAGCATGCGGAGTTTTGCCTGGGTGGGAGACTCGATGCGGGGCTCGGGATGGTCGATGACGCGGACTTCGCGTTGGGCGGGAAAGACCGCGACGGCTTGCATCTTTTCAGGGTAGCTGGCTGGCCCTGAAAAAAACCTAGTAGGGAATACCGAGGCGTCGGCGGCCGGTTCCGGTTGCGGATTGCCCGCTGCGGCTGGGCATGGGGCCGTTGCCGTCGCTGACGCCGGTGCGGTACACGGCATTGCTGAAATTCAGCTCGCTGGTGTCGAATTCAAGCGGCCGATCCAGAACCATTTCGAGAGTGGTGCCTTTCGCCAGTACCGCATCGGGGCCGCGCGTGAGCAGAACGCCGATGAGTCCAGCGGCGGCTCCGGCAGCGGCGCCGACTCCCGCGCCCATCACGCCATGTCCGGCGGCGACTCCGGCCAGCCCGCCGATACCGGCTCCCGCGCCCGCGGCTTCGCCGATGGTGCGGGCATCGCCCGACTTGTTGCCTTCGCCCTTGATCTTGCCTTCTTTCTTGTCGAATTCCTCGGCGGCGCGTCCGTCCAGGCTGCCCATGCGGGCGCGGAAATCGCGGGTCACGCCATTCGGCAGGGTGAGCGAATCAAACCGAACGTACAGTTCGCCGCGGCCCTTCACACGGCCGGGACGCTTGCTGTCCGTAACGGTTCCCGCCACGTAGCTGCCCGGGGGAATAACGATTTTCCCGTTCGCCAGGATGGGGAACACGGTTTCCAGATAAATGCGATCTCCCGGAGCCGCGTGTTTGGTGCTGACGCTGTTGATCATGCTGAGTGGAATCTTCGTGCCGGTCTCCACTACGTAAGGCGCGGGCGCGGCGGCTGCGGCGGGAGCGGCGGCCGCTGCCGGGGGAGCGGCCGGCGGTTGATCGGGGGGTGCAGGGTCCTGTGCCGCCAGAGACAGGACTAGAATTAACGGAATACTCGCCGCCCGAAACAACATAATTTTTGCTCCTATGCCAGGATTGTAGCTTACTTCTAGTTAAACGTGGCCCGCGGGCGGGCGGTTGCCACTTACCGCTTGGATTTGCGCTGGTGGGCCGGGGCGGTTTTCGTCGGGGGTTTCGGCGCTGCTTTTTTGGAAACCGCGGGAGCGCTGACGACCGGAGTAGCCACCAATGTAAAGAACGTTAAGATGGCCGCCGGCCAAAGCTGCAGCAGGAGGCGATCCATGGAATTGTCCAGATGGAAGTGTAGGTCGAATGGAGAAAGGAAAATGTAAACGGCGAGGTCGCCCAACAGCATCAGGCCGAGAATCGTAACCAGGGTGCCCAGCGACGCGCGCCCCGGCTCATCCACTTTTAATCTGACCAGCCAGGCGTAAACGGCGAGAACCAGCAGGATGGGAATCAGGAATTGACCCAGGTGGAACAGCTGAACGGCCAGGGATTCCAGGGTGAGCAGATAACGGCTGGGGTCTATCACGTTGCGTCCGAACTGGGCGGCCGACACATGCGCCATCACATCATTGGCGGGGGCGTAATGGAGTTTAAAGAAGGCCACCACAGCCAGAACGGGCAACGCGCCCACAACGGCCGCGGGCATCTGACGCAGCATTTCGCGCTTCCCCCGGTAGCGGAACAGCGCGAGCGCGCGGCCGATCAGCGAGACGGCCAAGAATAACAACCCTTCGTTCTTGGTCCAGGCGGCCAAGGCGGCCATGACGCCGGCGAGCGCGGTGAATCGCAGATCGGCGGGTGAGCGGTCCTGGAGTGCGAACAAGGCGAGGGTCGCCAACACATAGAATGCCAATGGCACATCGGCGTATTCGGAGGCAGTCATCTGGACGAAATAGGCGGTGCCCAAGAGCAGCGTTCCGGCCAGCAAGGCTTGCGTGCGGCCGCGCAGGACGGCGATGACGCCGGTGAGGACGCCCAGGGTCGCGAGTGCAAAGAGTATGGCGACAAGCTGGGGGCCGAGCGCGGATTCGACGCCCGCGATGGTCCAGCAGAGCGCGACCGCGGCCGGCAGCATCAACGGGTAATCCGGATGGGCCCATTGATTGGTGTAGTTGAAGGCGTTGTGCCAGAATTCGGGACCGCCGCGGAAGAGATAGCGCGCGTGGAGATTCCAGATGGCCCAGGCGTCCCAGACGCCCTCCCGGTTTATGCCGAACGAAATTATCAGTGCACCGGCGGCGATCACAAAAGCGAGCAGGAAAGGGCCGATGATGAGGATGCCGGGATTGTCGGTGCGATCCTCGGGGGGAAAATCAAAGGCCTTGATGTACCATGCGCCGGCGGCTGCGGCAGCTACCAGCGCGGTTTCGATGGCGACTACGGTCCAGCGGCCGGCGCCGGCGGCCAAGAGCAGAAAATAGACACAAGACGAGAGGCCGATTCCAGCACCGATCCCAAGCGAGGCCGCCAGCACAGCCCCCGGGGAGAATCGCAGCGGCGTCTTCCACAGCGACAGGACAATCGCGATGCCCAGCGCGCACATCAGCAGCGACGCCAGGACGATCATTGCGGGGCCCTTCGCAACAGCAGGACGCCGGTTCCGAAATCGCGGACCACGGTGAGCCGGCGCGCCTTCAGCAAAGCCTGATCGGCTGGCTGGTGGAAGTTCGCCACCACTAATGCTTTATCCGGACTGTCTACGATCATCGCCGGGGCCAGCGCGTATTGGGTCAGGTAATATTCTTCCTGGCGGATAGTGGCATCGGGCGCGGCGTCATTGATATACCCGATTTCGTCGCGAGCGGGCAGCTCTTTGCGCAGCTCATTGAAGCGCGCGAGGAAGGCGGGAATCTGCTCGGATACACCCGGGATGGACGATTGCTGCACCAGATTCAACAGCTGGCCGGCGACCGAGAGCACCGCGATGGACAGCAGAATGGCAACCGCGAGAATGTGTCGAGCCAAGCTGTCTAGTGTATCGTATGGCGGGCTTTTGGTTGCGCGATCAGGGCTTCACGGGAAGCGTGACTCCGGTTTTGCTGAGCTGGGCGGCGACGCCGATACGGATTTCAGGGCTGGCTCCGGTGGATGTGGGGAGCACGCAGTTGATTTGATAGAGTCCCGCGAATCCCGGAGCCGCGCCCGCGTAGAGGACCAGGCTCGGGTCTAGTGGAGTCCCATCCAGCACGAGTTGAAAGCTGGCCATGTCCTTCAGTACCGCGGCAGCCGGCGCGACCGTGCCGTAGACCGCGGGCGGCACCGTTGCGCCTAATCCGGTGGCGTAGAGAATCGCGATGTCGCCGGGATGGGCGGGATTATCGGGGGTTACGACCGAGCCATCCACGCGCGCCGCCACGGCATTTTGCGAGTCGAGCTGGAACAGCGCCGGTGAAACGGCGCCGAGCGGAAGCGATACCTGGGGTCCGGCGCGGCCGTCCAGGAAGACTTGAACGTAGGACGTTCCGGGAGACAGCAAAGCTGGGACCAGCAGGTTGATCTGGCCCGGCGAGACGTAATAGATATTGGCGAGGATCCCGCCAACGGATACGCGCACGCCGGTATTCGGCAAGACGGTGGGCAGCATGCCTTCCTTGATGTCATCGGCAGTGATGGCGCGGGTGGTGAAAGCGAGTCCGGTACCGTAAATGGTCACGATGGTATTGGGCGCGAGGCCGCCCTGGCTATCGGCTGCGTTGACGATGCTGGCGGAAGTGTAGAACGGGGCATCGCTGGCGAGGAACAGCATCGCCAAAGCGCACAGGCAGGGCATCGACTAGTAGTGGGGGCACGCCGCCATTTATCGCATGCGATTCGTGGGAAAATAAAAGGCGACCCGCCAGCGTCCCGCCTCGAGGTTTTCAAGTACTATGCGAGCTTTCCAGTTTTCTCTAATCGCACTTTTTTTCGTTGGCTGGCTGGGTGCTGCCGCGCTTCCAATTTCTTTTGAAGCGCGGGATCGGACGTTCTTTATTGCCCGGTTCGGCAATGGCTCAGCTCACATTCATCCGGATCGCGTAGTGGTGGGCGGGGTCACGCTACGCTTTCTTCATGCGGCTCGCGAATCGCGACTCGAAGGCGTGGGGCCCGCGGCTCCCAGCACCTATCTGGACGGGAGGTTCCGGCGCAGCTTCGAACAGTTCCCCCAGCTTGCAATTCGCGGCTTGTATCCCGGGGTCGATGCAATTTTTCATGGCGACGGCGAGCACCTGGAATACGATCTTCAACTCGCGGCCGGCGCTTCACCCGATCGCGTGCGACTGTCATTCGAGGGAGCCCGCCGCTTGCGGCTTGACCAGGATGGCAATTTGATTGTTGAGACCGCGTCCGGCGTCTTGGGCCAATTGGTTCCTCGAGTTTTCCAGACCCGCAACGGGCGTCCCCAGGAAGTGCCGGCGCAATATGTTCTGCTGTCGCAAGGCCAAGTTGGATTCCGGCTCGGAAAGCACGACTCGAGCGCACCGCTCACCATCGATCCCATTCTGGTCTACGTCAAATACTTTGGCGGGACCGGTTCGGATTCCGCCAGCCAGGTGGCCACCGATGCGCAAGGCAATGTGTATGTGGCAGGCTTCAGCAACTCCACCGACTTTCCTGTCACGAACGGTTCCGCGATCAAGCCCACACCCCCGCTGATCGCTCTCTCGAACGGCGGACAGACGGTAACCCCGTTGCCGGTCGCAAGCGAGCTCAGCGTTACGGCGATTGGCGGAACACCGGATGGCAACATCCTTTACGCCGCCACCACGGATGGAATCTTTGTGAGCACCAATGCCGGGGCCACCTGGCGGCAAACCGCGCCGCTGCCTTTCTTGGGCGACAATTCTTTTTCCGCTTTGACCGTCAATGACATCGCGGTGGACGTATTCGATCCGGCGCGCGCTTCCGTCGCGACCAGCCGCGGGCTCTTCGCCCCATGGATGCGGGTCAAAGCTGGGGTGCGCATGACTTCGGGCTGGCGGCCAGCTCAAGCGGCCTGGTATTCGTCCAATCCGTGATGGTGAGCGCGGTGGATCACACGGTGCTTTATGCGACTACGAGTTCGCCGAATTATCTTTACAAGAGCGTCGACGCCGGCGGTTCCTGGCAGTTCCTGAGACCGTTATACCCGGGCGAAGGTGAGCCCGCGCTGGGCTTTACACCCAGCTCCCAGATTGTCGCTGCGCTGGTTCCCGGCGGGAGTGACCTGTATGTGGTCAACGCCAATGCCAATCTCCTGAAGAGCACGGATGGCGGCGCTACGTGGCAGCGGCTGGGCGGCCGCCTGTTTGGAGCAAGAGCCATTACGCTGGATCGCAACAATGCTTCGAACATCTACGTCACCGATAATCTGGGCGTACAAAAGAGCACGGATGGGGGGCTCACCTTCGTAACCATCACCCCGCCCGGCGTGCAAGGTTTGGACGTGAAGGTCTTCGCTGTCGACGCAGCAGCCTCTACTCTATACCTCGCCTCCTCGAGTTCCATCTATGTCAGCGCGGATCAAGGCGTCACCTGGACATTGCTGCGTCTGATCAACAGCTCAAGCGTTCACAAGTTACTGGCGCTCGGCGGGCGAGTATACGCGGGCCTGGACACTCCGCGGACGCCGTTCGTGGTGAAGCTGGATCCCACCGGGTCGCGATTGCTTTACTCCACTTTTTTTGGCGGATCGCCATCCGATTTCATCAGCGCCTTGAAGGTGGACGCTCAGGGCAATGCCTTTCTCGCCGGATTCACAAATTCACAAAAGTTTCCGTTCACATCGGAACTTTCGAATCCGTCCCCGGTGGGGCAAGTCCGTGGATTTGTCGTGAAATTGAGCGCCGATGGAGGCAGTTTGATGTACGCGGCGCATTTGGGCGGTTCCCAACCAGTATTTATCAAGGGACTCGCGATCGATTCTTCGGGTTCCGTGTATGTCACCGGCCAAACGTCGGCGCCGGATTTCCCGGCCACGCCGAATGCGGTTCAACCGAAGCTTCCCTCCACCCCCTGCACCCGCCCTCCGGATGTCTTAACGTTTCGCAGCCCCAATCTGGGAGCGCACGCGTTTGTGAGCAAGCTGAACCCGGACGGCGGATCGCTGGCCTATTCCACATTTCTTTCCGGTTCGTGCGGAAGCGACAGCGAGGGCGTCGTGGTGAACGCCGCGGGCGAAGCGATTGTGACCGGCGCCACCCCGTCGCCCGATTTCCCGGTCTCTGTCAATGCCTATCAGCCGGTGTTCCCGGGGCCGTTCGACCAGGGCAATCCCACACTGATCTTCAATGCCGGGTTTGTCGCGCGCCTCAGTGCGGCCGGGGACAAACTGCTGGCGAGCACTTTTCTGGGAGGTGGTTATCTCACTACGGCAAACGCGGCAACATTGGATGCTTCCGGAAATGTGATCGTGACCGGGCTCACATGGGGCTTTGCGACCGGCGCGACTGCGGGGGCTTTTCAATCCAAGGTAGCTCGCAGCTGCGCGCCGGTGCTGGGCATCGGACCCCCAGTGGGACCATCGGGGGGCTCAGATGCGTTCCTGCTGAAACTAGATCCGGCGCTTTCCATGGCTGCGTATCTGACTTATCTGGGCGGCGGTTGTGACGACTCGGGAAGCACTGTCGCGCTCGCGCCGGACGGCAGCACCTGGGTTGCGGGCTTCACCAGCTCCGCTGATTTCCCTTTGAACGCTCCTTTTCAAGCGGGTACCAACGGAGGTTTCGTCAGCGAACTCAGCGGAGACGGATCGAAGCTCTTGTTTTCGAGCTACAGCGATGGAAGCGCGATGGTGCTGGATTCCAAGGGCTCGGTTTACCTCGCCGGCGCTAGTCCATTTTCACCGGTTACCAAACGGATGCTCCCCTCGGGAGCCCTGGCCACTTCGGCCTTTCTCGCCCGGCTGGATCCGGGGGCGGATCCTCCGGTGATCATAAATTCCATCGAGCGCGTGACGGCGGATCCATCGCCGCTGGTGCCGCCCGGGACGGTGCTGGAACCCCCGGCGCCGGGCCAGTTGATCCGCATCACCGGGCGAAACCTGGGTCCGGCCAAGCAGCTTGGCGCTCAATTGGATGCTTCCGGCCGGCTTCCATTTTCGCTGGGAACTACTCGCGTGTTGTTCGACAAGCTTCCGGCGCCGCTGCTTTCCGTGCAGGACACCACGATTCTGTGCTTCGCTCCTTTTGAAATCAGCCAGGTCACCCAACTCGCCGTGGAATTCAACGGCCAGAGATCGAATACGGTGCGGCTGGGAGTTCCGGGGTCAGCGCCGCAGATTCTGGCCGTCGCGAATCAGGACGGTACGTTGAATTCGCCGGATCATCCGGCGCATCCGGGCGACGTGATCGTGCTATACGCCTCCGGGTTGGGAGTGACCAATCCTCCCAGCGTGGATGGCATGATCAACTCCACGCCATTGCCGGTTCCACTGGTGCGCGTGACGGTATCCATCGGCGGCCGCAACTTGCAACCGCAATTCGTAGGGGCTGCCTTGGGTCTGGTGGCGGGCATCACTCAGGTGAATGTCCAGGTGCCAGTGATCGCTTACCCGTCAAATAGAGTAAACATCGGCTTGAACTTCGGGCAAGGGATCTTGTATATCGTGCCCTAACCCGCGGTCTTCTTCCCCTCCGCAAGCACGCGCAAAATCGCGTCCACGTCAAAAACGCTGCCGCCCCAGGTTCCGCCACTGACGTCCTGAAGGGCGGCCCACAAGCGAGTGTCGGCCGGAAGATGAGGATCGGGGATGAGATCGGTGCGCAGTTTCCGCGAGGCCAGAATCGCACTGCCGGCTTCGGCGCCCCCTTGCTCGGTGATCAGATTCACCGTCGCTTCCAGGCCCGTCCGGTCGACGATGATTTCGATCAGGTCCCCGTCGAGTAGCTTGCCAACCGGTCCGCCGGCCAGCGCTTCCGGCGAAACGTGACCGATACAGGCACCCGTCGAGACACCGCTGAAGCGCGCATCCGTGAGCACCGCGACATGCTTCCCGAAATCCAGGTACTTGAGAGCGCTAGTGATCTGGTACGTCTCTTCCATTCCCGCGC
>JALYHQ010000188.1 GCA_030776455.1 Acidobacteriota bacterium
ATCCAACGTTGCGAAATACTTTGAGGAAAACCTCTTGCACGATGTCCGAGGCATCCTCGGGATCGTTCAGCAGCCGGCAGACCAGATTGTAAACCGGATGCTGGTAGAGCAGGATCAGCGTTTCGTAGGCTTCTTCGTTCCCAGCGCGCAAGGACGTAAGCAGACCGGCCTCCTCGGGAGGGGAGACGCCCCCGACGACCGCGTCGAGATTTAACCGAACGGTAGGGTCCGCCACGGTGCTGGCCTATCTGATTCTAGCCCGATCCTTACGGGTCCTGTTGAAGCGTTAGACTCCGGCGGCTTCGGGAAAGTTCCCACCCCCTATTTCTTCTTCCCCTTCAAGAATCCCTCAAGAATCCCCACCGCCTTCTCCGCATTGTTGCCTCCCAGCTTCTTCAACTCCTCGCCCGCGAGGCTTTTCATGGTTCCGGCTACGTCGGCCTTGAACACTGGATTCGAAGCCGTCCCCTGGATCATGAAGGGAACGGTGGTGTCGCCGCGCTGGCCCAGCGCCGTCATCACCACGCCACCAGTATGCAGCGTGACCCGCATTTTGAAGTCCAGCGCGTGGCTGGCGCTTACGACGCCCGCTCCGGTCACTTCGCCGATGGCCGGCGCCACCAGCTTCAGGTCTGCGATATTGGTGCTCTCCGGGCTGGAGGCGAAGTTGGCGCGCAACGTTTCTATTTCCGTATCGGGCGAGCGCCGAATGCCTGCCAGCATCTCGATAACCGCCATTTTCCCGCCGAGATCGAAGCCGGCCAGCCGCGTGTGATCCAGGCTCACAAACCCGCGAGCGCTCAGGCGGCTGAGCGGGCCGTCTATCGCCGTTTTCACGGTCATGGTTCCGCCCTGCAGTGAGGATCCTTGCGGAAGCACAATGTTCAGAGCGGGCAGCAAGGCTTCCAGTTCGGGTACCGGCATGCCCGATCCGGAAAGGTTTGCGTTCAAGACCGCCGATTCGCCGTGCGTCACGTAGGTTCCGGTGAGAACCGCGACAGCCGATCCAACGTGGATTTCGCCCCGAGGCAGGGAACCCGTGCCGCGCTGCAAATTGTGATTGATCGTGAAATCGAGCTCAACCGGACGCCGCGACGGAGATCCGCCTCGCACCAGGCGCAACTGATCGGCCTTAACGCGCCCTTTCAGCTCGAGATTGTGGCCGTCCGAGGATCCCGCGCCATCCACCGAAATGAGGCCGCCGATGCCGGTGGACGCTTCCATCAATCCCGAGGCGTTCACGTCGAGATGCGTCACCTTCAGGGTCGCGTTCGCGGGTGTCATCACCACGTCTTCGGTATGAATGGGACCCGCCTTGCCCGAAAGCGCTATGTCACCGCCGCCCGCCACTTTCGCCGTAAGGTCAAACGGCATCACCGACGCCGGTGCGAAATCGCGCAGCTCGAAGTTCACGTTATCCAGCACCAGCGGTTTCACCCGGCTGTCGATCCGGCCCACCGAAAGGCGGCCGCCAGTGATCTTGATCACCTTGACGGAAATATCCAGGCTGCTGCCGCTCGGAGCTGCGCTTTCGACTTGGCCCGTGGGAGATTTCACCCCGATGTTCGAGAAATTCCACTGGCCCGGTGCGGATCGAAGCAGTGCGATCTCCGGCTGATCGATGATCAAGCCCGTTACTTGAAGCTTTCGCGAAAAAATGAATGGCAGCAGCGCGGCGCTTACTGTCAGCGATTTTGCTCGCAGGAACGGCGCCTTGCTGAACGCCGGATGGTCCGCGATAGCGAGATCGCTGGCCGTCACGCCGCCGGACCAGAGCGAGAACTTCAGATCGCCGAGCTTTACTTCCCGCGCCAGCCCTTGGCTCAATCGCGCCTCGAGCATGGGCCGGAACTCGTTGGCGTTGATCAGAAACGGCAGGCTGAACAGCACCGCCACCAGAAGCAGCAGCGCGATTCCGACGATTCGGGCGGTTCGTTTCATACCCAGTATCATAGCCCCGCGAGCGGCTACCGGAACTTCTACTTTCGCCGCCGCAACCACCCGCCAGGGTAAGAGGTCATCACCATGGCTTCACGCGTGAAATCCTGCTCGAAGTCCTTGCTGCCGCCCTCGGCGAGAAATGCGCGGACCGCGGCCATGGGGCCCGGGCCGAATGCAGGGTTGGTGGGAACTGCGTCGATGTGTGTGTCTTCCACGGCAATGTAGCTGCCGGGACTCACCATGGGAGCATACAACCGCAATTCCCGCAAGACGTGAGCCATCGAGTGATCAGAATCCAAATTCACGATCACGCGTGAGCCCTTCACTCTTTGCGCTATCTTGGCCACGATCTTGGGATCAGTCGAGCTGCCAAGAAAGAACTCGACGTTATTTCTTCCACAGCGGGTGGGCGGAGGCGCCCTGGTTGGTAAAGTCTTGAATGTCCACCGTGAGTACGCGTGCCTTTTCGAGGCCCATTCCGTTGAGCGTATGCGCCCAATAGAGCGCCGAGCCGCCATACCATGTGCCGGTCTCCACCACGAAGTCCGGCTGCACTTCGTACGCGATCTGCTGAAGCATCCAGAGGTCCAGGGGATTCTTGATGATGGGCACGTTCTGGAACTTCATGTGTTCCTAGATCTTCAGTTCGTGGAACACCTTCATGATTTCCCGCTGCTTTTCAACCGGCATTTGCAGGTCCCGCTGTTTGAGGATCTCCGCGTACGCGTCGCGGGATTTGGCTCCCTCAGCCTGGCGGAACTCGGCGGTTTGCTCATACTCCTTGAGCCCCGCTGAAACAACGATCAGTCCCTGTTGGCGGGAGGTGGCGGGATCGGTGAAGGAACGGTTAATGGAGAACTCGACCTCGGCGGGACGCTGCTGCAACTGTTGCGAGGGAACTTTGCAGTCGAAAAAATACCGGCCTGCCTCCCGGTAAGTCATCCGCCCCGTTTCACCGCCGTTCACTCTGGCCAAGACGGTCACGTCGGTCTGTTTCTTGAGCAGTTCACTGGGGACGGTGAAGTCCATTTCAAGCCAGGCCTGCTTGCCGTCCGGCGGCGGGTCCAGCTTAAAGGCGAACACAGGAGCGGCCCAGCGCCATGCTCCCTCGCCCGAATAGATGCCGTGAAGGATGCGATTGCTGCTCGCATCGGTTGCCATCACAATTTCGGGGACGGCAACCACTTTTCCGCCGGTTCGCCGGCAACCGGAGAGTGCTAGAACGCAGCAAGCAATTGCAAGGCAGGCATTTTTCATCAACCCGAAAGTATACTCTCTCGTGCCGTTCACCCGACCGCCACCTTATTCGGTGGGCGGTGCGGAACATTTGGGCTTGAGCACCGGGTTGCAGCGCGCGATGCCGCCTTCGGGAAAGTTGACCGAGTAGCCGCTCCAGGAGGAGCGCTCGTCGAACGGGAAGTCCGTGCTCAATAGTTGCGCTCCACTCGCCAGCGCGGCGTCTCTTTGCCGCACGTCTCCCGAGCGTGCTTGCGCTAAATCAGCGTCGGTTCTGGTTCTGACCAGGTAGCCTTTGCGTACAATGCCGGGAATGAGTGCGGGATCGCTGACCGGATCGTTCACTTCGACGAACGCGGCGTCGGGCTCTCCGGGTTGTGCATTCGTGAAGATCACGCGGCCGCGCAGCGCGGGATGCCCTTCCAGGTACGCGGGCCCGGATCTTCGCTGGTCCAGCAGAAACACGATCTTGCCGCGCGCTGATTCAAGCGACGGCCAGCCATCCGTAAGAATGGCTTCTTCCAGGGTCTTATGCTTGCCCCGCACATCGTCCGGGGTAATCATGTGTGAGCGCGGGATCACGGAGCGGATCTCCCGGTCAAGCGCGTCGAATACGCTTGACGTGAATTTTTCGGGAGTTACCTGATAGGCCGCCGGACGGTCGCCATCCTTGTTCTCAATCAACACGAAGATAGGCAGATGCCGGGGATGGGCGTTTGACCAGCTGAGAATCACACCCAGACATTGCGTGAACGGCTCGCAGTTGGTGCGGTAATCGACATCCTGCGCATGCATTACTTTGAAGCCGGGCTTCGTGAAGAGGCCTTGAGGATCGAAGGGCGGATCGGCGGGAAGACCTGCATCCGCCACCATTTTGATACTCGCCGGATTCGCGTACAGGCCGCCCTTTGCGTCGGCGAAGATGTCCAGTTCCAGCTGGCGGACGCCGCTGGATAGCTGAACGTCGAGCGGAGGATGGCGATACTCGAGCGACGCCGCGGCTTTCGGATTGCGCTTCTGCAAGACTGCGAACTCGCCGGGCGCGAGTCCCGAATGGTAGCTGTTGTGGCTGCCGATGACTTGAATCTGGTTCAGTCGTAATTGCGCGAAGCCTGCATGCGCGGAGAGCAGGAACAGGATACTGCACGCCGTCCTGCCGCAGCGCCGCGTCATTCTAGAAACCAGCTTCATCGCCAATTGGATTCGAGCCTACCATAAGGGATGGCACAACGGACCGAACCCAGGACTCCGCGTCAGTGGATAAGCTATGTAGTGACCGCGATCATCGCACTCTGGCTGATCGTCTGGATGCTGCGGTTGTCGGGGATTAACGTGTTATGAAACTGCTTTGCATCGCTTTACTGTTTGCCGGCCTTGTCTGTGCCGCAGACCGCGGACAAGAGATCAAGCTGTGGCCTGGCGGCGCGCCTGGATCGGAAGGCGTCACGGTGGCCGAAGTATCGAAACCGTCGGCCAATCCGAAATACAGCGCTTGGCCAGGTAATTTCACCGTTACTCACTATCCCTCGATTTACGTTTTCCTTCCGCCCCCCGGAAAAGCAACCGGAGCGGCGATGGTGGTGGCGCCTGGCGGCGGCCACACCCAGCTGGTCATCGAGAAGGAAGGCTGGGAAATGGCCGACTGGCTGAATTCCAAAGGCATCGCGGCATTTGTGTTGAAGTACCGGCTGGCGAAAGCGCCGGGATCGAAATACACGCTGCCGGCGGAAGTGTATGCGGACGCGGCGCGCGCCATCCGCCTGGTGCGCACCCATGCCAAGGAGTGGGGCGTCGACCCGGCTCGCATCGGCTTCGCCGGATTTTCAGCTGGTGGCGAAGTAGCGGGCATGATCGAGACGAAATTCGATGCCGGCAAGCCGGATGCGGAGGATCCCGTGGAGCGCGAA
The DNA here is from genome assembly GCA_030776455.1 of Acidobacteriota bacterium. Lineage (GTDB taxonomy): Bacteria > Acidobacteriota > Terriglobia > Bryobacterales > Bryobacteraceae > JALYHQ01. Next base: position 5,085 of record JALYHQ010000188.1, read on the forward strand.
AGCTCGCGGCCCGACTTCACGGTGCTGATATATCCGTGGTACCGCCCTGGCGCCAATCGAGCCGACGCGCAGGCGTTATTCCCCGTGCCGAAGGATGCCCCGCCGGTGTTCATGGTGTGCGCCGATGACGATCGGTCCCATGTGGAGCCTACCGTGAAGTTCTACCTGGAGCTGGAAGCGAATCATATCCAGGCGGAGATGCACATCTACGCCTCGGGCGGCCACGGTTTCGCGTTGCGCCCCAGCGGCAAGCCCGCCGCGACTTGGCCGGACCGCCTGATAGAATGGCTCGCCGATCGGAATATTTCGAAACAGTGAACGCCGGCCCGCATGGAATCTCTGATTGGCTTGATACTCGCGTTGGCGGTGGCCGGCTTCGCTGCCGTGGTTGGCCTGGATCGCGAGCGATCTTTTTATCCCACGGTCCTTATAGTCATCGCCTGCTACTACGTATTGTTCGCCGTGATGGGAGCTACTGGAGGGACCCTCGCAGCTGAACTTGTTGTGGCAATCGGGTTCTCGCTGCTGGCCGTGTTTGGCTTCAAGGGAAGTCCATGGTTCGCAGTGGCGGGCCTGGTGGGTCATGGAGTCTTCGACTTTGTCCAGCATCGGTTAATCGAAAATCCCGGCGTGCCGCTTTGGTGGCCCGGTTTCTGCGGGGTCTTTGATGTGGTCTTCGGCCTGTGTCTGGCGGCACTTCTGATGATCCGGCCCGGAGGCCGGAAGACTTAGATCATTGGTGCCGGTTGCCATTGTCCATGTCGGACATAATCAGCCAGCGGCCCGAAGCGTCCTTCCGAAGCGTCAGCGTGAATTTGCCGTCATCCTGAGCTCCGGTCCAGCTGGAATACGCGCCGATAATATACCCTGCATTTCCGTCTCCTGCGTAAGCGACGCCGCGCAGCGCCAGCGGCCCGCCGTGTCCGCGATAGAAGCTCTCAATCGCCTTTCTTCCCCGCACCATCGAATGTCCCGGCGACAACACAAACCCGTCCTCGGCGAACAGTCCCGCCAGCGCCGTCGCATCCTTCGCGCGCCACGCGGTCTGGTAGTCTTCAAGTACCCGGGCGAGCTCAGCGGGAAGCGTAACACCAAGGTGATCGTCGAAAAAGTGCGTCGCCATGGCGGCCGTTTCGCGGTGCAGCGACTCTCGATTTATACCCGGCGGATCGCTACACAAAACCGGCCTGATCTTGCGCCCCTGATCGGTGCAGGCGCCCAGGAACACATAATGCGGGGCTCGCTCGAAGAGCGTCAATTCGGCGTTTGGGATGTGATCGGCAAAATATTTCGCGCTGGAAGCGATGGGGACGTTTTCGTCGGCGGCCCCGGCTACGATTGCAACCGGAATAGAAATCCCGGCCAGTCCGTCGGCCGGGAATGCGGGCCCCAGTGCCGGCGCCATAGCAAAAACGGCGTGGATACGCGGATCGCGATGAGATTCGCTCTCATGACGAAGCGATTCGCGAATTTCTGCATCCGTCTTTGCCAGATCGTCCAATTGCTCAAACCGGGTCATGAACTCGGGGAATTCAGGAGGCGGCTTGCAGATGCCATCCGCGCGCGGCGACCTGCAGAAATCCCGGTAGCTGGACCGACGCGTGATGCCTCCGGCAATTTCGATTACCGTATAGCCGCCCAGCGAAAATCCAGCGGCCCCGATGCGCTGTGGATCGATGCGTCTTCCAAAGGTTGAATCGGCGAGCAGCTGATCGATCACCACACTCAAATCCGTGGCGCGCTCCCACCACAGAGTGAATCCGGCCGCCGTATACGTCTCAGTCCCATTGTTGCCGGGATGATTTACGGCGGCCGCGATATACCCACGCGCCGCGAGATGCGCGCCCAGCCAGCCCATCATCAGGGCGGTGCCCCCGGTGCCATGCGAGATCAGGACCAGCGGGAACTTGCCAGGCGCGCTTGCGAGCGGCGCATCCGGCGCGGCCTTCGCAGCACTGAACAGCGGCGCGTCCGGAGCGCCGATCCACTGTGGCTGCTCCGCCGCAGCCGCTTCCGCCGGATACCAAATAGTGGTAACCAGCGCGTGAGTCTCCGCTCCGCGCCAGTTGTAAGGCCGGGCCAGGATGAATCGCCGCGTCGAGACGCCTGCCTTGAACTGCGAGTGCGCGGAGGGAAGGAACAGAATTGCCAGCAGGCTAGCAGCTAGTATTCGCATTTGAGGGCGAATACTAGTTTATCCCCCGGTTTAGTCCTGGAGTTGGCGCTGAGCAGCCTCGGCTTCGGAAGCCAAGTCCATCAGTTGCTCGAGGAAATGCGGGCTTTGACCGGCGAAAAGACGGCCGGCAATGAAGGACTGGACGGTGGCGATAGGGCCACCGTTCGCCGATTGCGTCGGCCGGATAATGGAACACGCAGGCAAGGCCGCACTCAGAAACTCGCAGGGCTCGGGTTGGATCAGGTTCGTCTGGAAGATCTGGCCGCCAGCCTTTTGATCGACGGCGGAGAGCCTGGCGTTTTGCTGGCTGGCCGCAGCGTTGAAATTCGGAAACGTTAGACCGGTGACGGGGTCGGAAAGAGGCGCCACCGGAGGAGCAACCGCATTGCCCATTTTATCGTGCCAGAGTGAAAAATGATCGATCTCCACTCCGCCAATGCTCAACAGGATTCGCAGAACCTCCAGCTTACTGGCTTTGAGCGCCAGCACCGGATATAGACTCGCTCCGCCTTGTTCGATGAACGCGAAGTGGATGGCGGCAATGTTGGCGATCGCCTGAATGGTGGATGGCGCATTGTTGTCGTGCAGCGGTATAGCGGGTTGTTTGACGATATCGAGGAGCTGCGGGAATTTGGCGCCCAAATCGGGATTCCCTGTGCTGCGGTAGCGGAAATACCAGCTGGTGTCCACGGTGAGCGTCTGCAGGTTGGTCAAGCGCCCGTTACCCAGGGCTCCGGCGGCCTTCGTCGGTGGAAGAGTTTCAAACTGTTTGAAGTCCACAGGCTGCGCGCCTTTGGACTTCAGGTAAGCGTTGAGGAAATCTCGATGGCTAATCTCGTCATCGGTGTTGTCGGATATGTACTGCGGCATGTCCCCGTCCAGATTCTGGAGCGCGGCGATGTAGTCCGGATTTCCCGGGTTCGGATTATCGTTGTGGTCCACTTGGCCGCCGAGCTCATTGTATTGCTGCCACAGATCGGCTTCCACAAATTCGATGGCTGCCGCAAACCGCAGCAATGCGGCATCGCTCTTGGAAAGCCGAGTGTCTTCCTGAGCGAACAACTTGCCCGCCGGCAACAGTGCAGCCCCGGTCATGCCGGCCCCCTGCAGGAATGATCGACGGCGCACCAGGCGCTGCCAGTTCGCCTGGACATCGTCTTCGGCCGGTGATTCCGTCCCCCGGTCGGAGGAATCTTCGTACAAAATGTTTTTCTTGGTCACTACAGTGCTCCTGATCTATAGGGATGAACGCTTCATGCGTGGGCGTACTCACTCTATAAACCAGGCACGGATGCAAATAGTCCCGCGCTTGCGTAAACAGTTTGTAAACTCGGGTTATACCGGAGCTTCTTCAAGCTCTAGGCGCGCTTGCGGGGGCGGCGCCGGCGCCGAAGTGTGTCCGGTGAATTTCACTGACACCAGCTTGGATATTCCGGGTTCCTGCATGGTCACCCCATACAGCGACTGCGCGGCTTCCATTGTCCGCTTGGCGTGCGTGATCACGATGAACTGCGTCTGGTCCGCCATGTCGCGCAGCAGTCGCGTCAGGCGCTCGATGTTGGGTTCGTCGAGCGGCGCGTCCACTTCGTCCAGGATGCAGAAGGGACTGGGCTGGTATTGGAAAATCGCCATCAGCAGCGCCATCGCGGTCAGCGACTTTTCTCCGCCCGAGAGCAGCAGCACGTTCTGCAGCTTCTTGCCCGGAGGCGAAGCCACGATGTCGATCCCCGACTCGGCGATGTTCACTTCATCCGTCAGCCGCATCTCTCCGGTGCCGCCGCCGAACAAGGTCTGGAACATGCGGCGGAAGTTGGCGTTCACCGCCTCGAACGCGTCGGCAAAGCGCTTGCGGGATTCGACGTCGATCTCGTGGATGGCTTTCTCTGTGTCGCGGATGGAATCCAACAGGTCCTGGCGCTGCGCATTGAGAAAATCGTAGCGCTGCTGGGCTTCCTGAAATTCCTGCAGCGCGTCCGGGTTCACCGGACCCAGCGCCTCAATCTTGGCCCGCAGCTCCTGGTATTTCTGTTCGGCGTCCTCCAGGCCGGCATCGTCCAGCACTGTTTCCTCGGACGCGGCGATCTCTTCCACCGCGGCATTCAATTCCTTGCGGCTGGTCTCGTCCAGATATTTCAGCTCGGCCTGACGCTTCACCAGCTCTAGCTCGATCTGGGAGCGCTTTTCTTGCGCGGCCTGCACTTCCAGCCGCAGCGCCTTGAGATTTTCTTCGAGCGCGGCTAGCGCCGTCCGCTCGGAGGCTTCCCGCTCCGCCAGTTGCGCCACCAGCGTCTCTAGCACGACAATCTGTTCCGCGAGTTCGCCGGCACGCCGGTCCAGCTCGATGTTATCGGCCAGCAGCCGCGCGCGATCCACGCCCAGGCGCTCGAGTTCCCGCGCGATGTCTTCGCGCCGCCGCGCGATTTCGCGAAGCTGTCCCTCAAAGCGCGCCTGCGCCGCCCGTTCAGACCGCAGCCGCTCCTCCAGCCCCGCCAGCTCAGCCCGCAACCCCGCATGCTCCTCGCCCAGCCGAGCAGACTCGCTCTGCATTTCGTCCAGGTCCGTACGGGACTGCTCCAGCACCTGCTCTTCCACAGACCGCGCGGCTTCCTTCTCTTCCACCGACAGCAGATTCGATTCGCGCTGCGTGCGCGCACGCTCGGCTTCCCGGTTCAACCGGTCCAGCTCCAGGCGAGCCACCGACAGGCGCGAGGAAGAACGGTTGAACTCCTCGGCCAGCTTGCGCTGCTCGTGGTCTAGCGCCAGAGCTTCCTTTTCCTGATTCTGCTGCAGGCTCCGCAGACGTTCCAGATCCTCGGTGAACGTGGCGATCTCGCGCTCCAGCGTTTCCAGCAGGCCGGCGGTTTCCTCCACGGCACGGTGCTTATCAGCCAGAATGCCGGTCAGTTCCCGCAGCTCCCGCTTCAGCGCCAGCGGACCGCTGCCGCTCTTCTTCCCGCCGCTGACAGCATGGCCGTGGTAGTGAACGCCGTCCGGCAGCAGGAAATATGCACCGGGATAGCGCACGGACAGCCGCTGCGCGCTGTCGCGATCCGCCGCCAGATAGCAATGCGCCAGCCTCGGCAACAGATCCGACGGCGCATGGGTCAGCCCGTTGGTGAAGCGGAGATGATCGCCCAGCCGGCCCAGCACGCCTTCTTCTCGGATCGCTTCGATGGGCGGCGGAACATCCTCGGATTGCTCGGGGTGAACCAGGAACGTTGCGCGGCCGTCCAGATCGGCGCGCAAGAGTTCGATGCCGCGTTCGGCGTCGTTCCACTGGTTCACCACTACATACTCGAGTTCCTCATGCAGGAACTCTTCCGTGGCGCGCTCATAAGACGGCTCCACTTCCACAAAGTCGGCCAGCACGCCCGTGGGCCGGAAATCCTGAGCTTCGCCGCGCTCGATAGCGGTAAACAGCCGCTTCACGCTTTCGGTGGTGTAGGCGCGGTGTGAAAGGATCTCTTCCAGCGATTCGCGGCGCGCCTTCAGCCGCGAAAATTCCGTCCGCTGCTGATCCAGCGACCGGCGTGCATCCGAGGCCCGGCTCTTGCGTCCGGCCAGTTCCTGTTCCACGCCCTGCTTCAAGCCCGCCGTCGATTCCAGCTCGAGCTGGCGCGCCGACAGCGCCTGCGAGAGATCGTTCTTTACCGCGGCCAGCCGTTCTAGATCCGACAGGGCGGTCTGTTCTTCGCGCTGGGATCGAGTTGTGTCGCGCTCAATGGCGGAAAGATACTCCCCGATCTGCGCCAGTTGGTTCTTCAGCGCCGACGCCTCGCCCAGCAACCGGAGCACCTGCAGCCGCCCAGTCTCCAGCGCCCGCGAACGCTCTTGCACGGCTTGCTGGATCAGTTCACGCTCGGCGGTTTTCGCGGCGAGCCGTGCGGCGGAGGATTGTCCGGCTTGTTCCAGCTCGGCCAGCGCCGCGATATGACGCTCCAGCTCGGTTGTCTGCTGCTGGTGGCGCTGGTCCAGTTCCTGGACTTCGGTCTCCCCTTGTCCCAGCCGCTGCTCGATCTCGCCGATCTGCTTGGCTTGATAATCCAGCTTTCCCCGCGTGCGCTCGTCTTCCAGGCGCAAATCGGCCAGCTGTTTACGCGCTTCGGTTAGCTCGGCATCGGTTCGATAGCACTGTTCCTGCAAGCCCCCGTGTTCGGCTTCCTTCTCTAATACCTGGGCCGAGAGGCTTTGATAGTCGGCGCTGGCGGCATTCAGATCGAGGGCCGTCTTGGCGGCCTCGCGCTCCAGCATGCGGAAGCGTCCGCTGAGCGCCTTGCGCAACTGGGCGATCATCTCGCCGCGCAATTCGTCATAGCGCCGGGCTTTGCTGGCCTGGCGCTTCAGCGAATTCGCCTGGCGGCCTACTTCTTCCAGGATGTCGAACACCCGCGTCAGGTTCTGCCGCGCGCCTTCCAGTTTCGCTTCCGCCAGCCGCTTCTTCGTTCTGAACTTTGTGATCCCGGCCGCTTCTTCGATCACCGCCCGTCGATCCTGCGGGCGATTGCTCAGGATCTGTCCGATGCGCCCCTGCTCGATGATGGCGTAGCTTTCCGGCCCCAGGCCAGTTCCCATGAACAGGTCCTGAATGTCGCGCAGGCGCGCCGTGTGGCCGTTGATCAGGTATTCGCTCTCACCGGACCGGTACAGTCGCCTGGTGATGGTGATGTCGCCGCTGGGATGATGTCCATTCCCATTAGTCCCATTCGTCCCGTTAGTCCCATTGAGGTGGGTGTCCGTGTGCGCGGGCGGTTCGGTGAGCGTCATGGTGACTGCGGCCATGCTCAGCGGCTTGCGGTCCCGCGTGCCGGCGAAGATCACGTCTTCCATGCGGCTGCCGCGCAGCGTCTTGGCCGACTGCTCGCCTAAAACCCAGCTAATAGCATCACTTAGGTTCGATTTTCCACAGCCGTTGGGTCCCACGATGGCAGCGATGCCCGAGCCGTTGAACCGCATCTCCGTCCGGTCGAAGAACGACTTGAATCCCTGGATTTCGACGCGTTTGAGCTTCAGCAAAATACGCTCCCCTTCCTATTGTCCGTCTCGGGGGGGTTGTGTCTATCCTAAACGGGTTTGGGAAGAAAGTAAAGCGGGTAGGGTACAACATTTTGGGGTGTCTGCTCTCAAGACACTATATGTACCGTCCTTTGTGCACTTTGCCCTGTCCTTCGCTCGCAACCCAGCTCGCCCCTCATGCGTAATCCGCACCAAATGCCGCCCCGCTCTATCGCCTATAGCTGCCTCACCGTCTTGGTCGCCCTCTACGTCGTCGGCGCCGTCAGCCACGGGTCCCTTCGCCACGAAGTCCAAACCCTGCCGCTCTGGATCCCAATCGTCCTCGGCTTTCGCAATCGCCCCCTCGCGAAGTGGTTCGCCCTGCCTTGCCTGATCTTTTGGCTCGGCATCGTCATCGGCATCTGGCTTTTCCTGCTCGGGTGGGCCCGAATCGTGACGGGCCACTTTTCTCCCACCGAAATACTCATGACCCTGATCATCGGCGCTGCCTGTCTGTTCGGAATTGTCACTAGCCTCCGCTGGCGCACAAAGTTGCGCCCGCTGCCCACGGTCGCTGTAACCATGTTATCGACGATCCTGCAACTATTGGCGTTCCGAATGAGCCTGCTCCCCTACATCGCTCATCAGTAGGAGATACGAGGTGCCTACCCAACACCGGACGATCAATGGTCCACCACACATCCCTTAGGCCCAAATCTGCACGCCGCAGCAACCACCAACCGCGGGCCTTCGGCGCTATCGTCACCGGTTTCCCTTACGAGATGTTTCTCGAAACGGCCGTATGCTGCATACCAACTGTCCTGCTCCTTTGTTCTTAATCTGGTGGTCATCTTCACCTGTTGAAGCTTGTTCGCCAACAGAACCTGCTTCCACAGCGGTCTTGTCGGCAAAGGAGGGGGCTTAGGGGTTCTCGAATAAGAAAGCAGCGAAATTATGCCTTGCTCTGATTTGCCATCAATGAAAAGGTCTTTACAGTCTTCGGACAACCAGATGCCCTCGTCTGTCGAGGTAAGTCTGCCCACCATGATAATGCTTCCGCCAACATACGTCTTATACTCGCGAAGGGCTTGGCAAACGGTAACAGTTGGTATTTCCGCCAGGACGGTTGAGCAGGTACAGAAAGAGACTAAGATTAGCAAACGTCTCACGCCACCTCTGAGTTCATGACTCATCGGCTCAAGATACTCGCCTTGGTGCAACCATCAACACTGCACGTCAAGCAGCGTTACCTCCGGCCGGCAGTTCAACCGCACGCCTCCCAAATTCCCGACGCCCCTAGTCACAAAGATTTGCCTGCCTTGCCAGCCTTTCAAACCCGCCACGAAGCGTTTGTCGTAAACGGGAGCGAATCGAGGCCCCATTCCCGGGACCAGCACTTGGCCGCCGTGCGTATGCCCGCACAACATCAGATCCCAGGGATATTGGCCGAGCACATCCTTGCTGTCCGGATTATGCGAGAGCAGTATGACAGGTAATGGCAGCGCCGTCGCAAATGCGCGGGTGCCATCAATCTCGTTCGCCCATAGATCGCCCACACCGGCGAACCGCACCTCTCGGCCTCCTGCGAGGATCACTTCGGAATCGTTATGGAGCAGGCGAACATTCGAGGCCGTCAGGAGCCCTCGTACGACCGATGTATCGGAAAATCCATAGTGCTCCGCAACCCAGGTCCCGCCATCGTGATTGCCCAGGCTGGCAAACGTTGGCGCTGCCGCCGACAGGCGCCGCAGCGTCCGGCTGTATCGCTCCAGATCGAACGCATAGCGATTAGTAATGAAATCGCCAGTCAGGCAAATCACGTCCGGCTTCGCGGCCAGGCCCAGTTCCACCGCCTTCTCCACCAGAGACAATGGCACGAAATTCGACACGTGCAGATCCGAGAGATGCAGTATACGAAACGCCCCGCCCGCCGAGCCCGGCAGCTTGACTTTGGTGAGCGTTCGCTCCAGCCACTGCGGTTCCACGCCCATTACATAGGCTGGCGCAGCCGCGGCGATCGGGAGACTCAGGAGCAGCTTTCTTCTTGTCAAATTCTACTTGTCCCGATACGAGTACGTCGTGTCGAACGCCGTGTGCTTCTGCCCATCCACCTCGGCATAGGGGTAAATAAAATAGTTCAGCGGATCCCCGTGCTGCCTCGGACTCAACACCACATCGCGCCCTCTAGAAAACTCGACGCGATTTTCATCATGCGCGCCGAAGAAATATTCGCGCTTGGCTGGATTCTTGGCTGCTTCCGATGCATCTACCGGCACCCAGCCGATCCCTTTCGCATAAAACTCGGCCCAGCAATGGTAGCCGCCGATCTTGCCTTCGCCGCGATCGGCGGGGAGCGGGAATCCGATGGCGAATCGCGCCGGAATGCCCAGCGCGCGGCTGTATCCGATGAAGATGGCGTGGAAGTCGGTGCAGTTCCCGCGGCGGGCGTCGCACGCATAGTAGATGTCGCCGTTGCCCCAGCCCTTGCCGGTCTTGTCATACTTCACCGTGGCCACAATATGGTTGTAGATGGCGCGCGCCATCTCAAGATCGGTCTTCGCGCCTGCCTGGTCCACCACCTCACGTGCCCAGCCTCGGATCTTATCGTCCAGCGGCACCAGGCGGTCGGGCTTCAGATATTGGCCCAGATCTTCCTTCGGAGAATAGTTGCCATGCGGTTCGTTGAGGCGAGTCTGGATATGCTCGCGTCGCGTGGCCTCGAAATGCATGGTCACCGGAAGCGTGGTCTCTTTCGGCTGCGCGACAGTCAGATGCAGCATGCGATTGCCTTGCGGGCTGGTCGTAATCTCATAATGCGCGGGCGTCTCGATTCGCAGTGAGCGAATCTGCTGCCAGTCGTCATCGTGCGGCACGGGAATCCAAAGCTCTACCTTTTGCGCGCCGGCGGGAATGTCTTTCACTACCGCCTTGTATTCAAACTCGAAGTTCCGCTCGCGAACTCCGGTGGTGGCGAGGCAAATGCAGACGCCCAGCGGAAACAGCGATGCAAGTTTTGTCATGTGGTCTTCCAGAAAAAGTATATGGACAGCGCCATTCCGGCCGCTACAATGAACGCTCGCAATGGCCGGGGATTGAGCTTGCGGGACACCGCCGCTCCGAAATATCCGCCCGCCCCCGCCAGCATCATCATGATCAGGCCTTCCCTCCAATATACGGCGTTGGCAGCCACAAACGTAAGTACCGCTACGCCATTCGCGGCCGTGGTGCACAGCACTTTGAGCGCGTTCACTTCGTGAAAACTGCGGATTCCGAACAGCGAAAATAACGTAATGGCTAGAAAGCCAGCGCCCGCGCCAAAATATCCGATATAAAAGGACACCACGGCTACCCAGAAGAACAGCGCGGCCGAAAACGAAACCGGCTTCAAAGGTTTCTCCGGGCGCGGGCGCAAACGCTCAAACCATTGCCGCGAAGGTTCGCTCAACGCGAACAGAACGGTCCCGAACAATAGCAGCCAGGGCACCAGCCGCATGAACGTCTCTTGCCTGGTGAACAGCAGCGTTACCGCCCCCGCGATTCCGCCCAGCACGGAAGCGAACGTGGCCGGAACAACCAGCTTTCGGTTCGCGTGCAATTCCTGCCGGAACGCTACCATCGAGAGCACTTGACCCGGCCATAACGCCACGGCGTTGGTCGCATTCGCGTTCACCGGCGGCAGGTTCAAGCCGAGCAGGGCAGGGAACGAGAAAAACGATCCCCCGCCCGCGACCGCATTCAATATTCCGGCTACCAGGGCCGCCGTCGCCAGGAGAACGTACCGCCCGTCAGGTGAGTCCAGCGGATGGAAGTTCAAGAGGAATTGTACCGTGCAAGCCGGCATGCTCCGGCGTCCGATAATGGATCAGTGACGAGGATGCAGCGTTGAAAGCCGACGCCTTGGCGAGGCGCGTAGCCCTGGCCAGTATTGTCGTCAGCTTCCTCCTGGCCGCCGTGAAGATTACGGTTGGATTGAAGGCGAACTCCACCGCCCTGGTCTCGGATGGGATGGAATCGGCGGGCGACGTGTTGGGATCGGGCCTGGTTCTCTTCGGCTTGATTCTCGCCGCGAAGCCGCCGGATGATGAGCATCCTTACGGACACGGCCGGCTGGAGACGCTATCGGCGCTGGGCGTGGGTGTGCTGCTGGCCGCCACCGGGTCGCTGATCTGTTTCCGGTCCATCGAGCGCGCATACGAAGTGCAGCACACGCCTCAGGCCTTCGCGGTGTGGCCGCTGCTGGCTTCCATCGGCGTGAAATCAATCTCGTGGTCGGCAAAATGGCATTACGGTCGAAAATCGCGCAGTGACGCCCTCGCGGCGGATGCCTGGAATGACGCCATGGACATCCTCTCCGGCGCGACAGCGCTGATTGGTCTCGGGCTAACCCTCTTCGATCCCGCCCGCTTCGTCGCCGCCGATCATTTGGCCGGCGTGGCGGTTGGCTTGATCGTCGTCTTTCTGGGCTTCAAGGTGGTCCGCGATACCGCGCTCCACCTGATGGATACCATGCCCGCCGACGATGCCATGCATGAAATACGCGAGACCGCCCTCAGCGTGCCCGGTGCGCTCGGGATCGAGAAATGCTTCGCGCGCAAAACCGGATTGCAGTATCACGTAGACCTCCACCTTGAAGTCGACCCGCTCCTGAGCGTCCAGGCCTCGCACGACATCGCCACGCAGGTGCGCGTTCGCATCAAGGAGCAATTGGATTGGGTGGCGGACGTGCTGGTGCACGTGGAACCGTTCCTGGCCGGTACAATTTCTAGCAGGCATGGAGAATCGTGAAATCGCGCGGCTGCTGAGCGAGACGGCGGACCTGATGGAGATCGCCGCCGAAGACGGCTTTCGCATCCGCAGCTATCGTAATGCCGCCTCGGCCATCGAGAGTTTTCCCGAACGAGTGGCCGACCTCGTGTGCGATCCCGAGAAGAAGGTCACCGACATTCCCGGCGTGGGCAAGGGAATCGCGTCGGTGCTCAAGGAAATCTGCGATCGAGAAACCTTCGGCAAGCGCGATGAGCTGCTGAAGCGATTCCCCGCCAGCGCGCTGGAGCTGCTCAAGATTCAAGGGCTGGGGCCCAAGGGCATCGCGATTATTTACCAGCACTATCAGGTGGCGACCATCGACGATCTCGAGCGCATCTGCCGCGAACAAAAGCTGCGCGAGCTGCCCCGCATGGGCGCGAAGCTGGAGGAGAAGGTGCTGCGATCCATCGCGCAGTATCGCCAAAGCGCGGGCCGCTTTTTGCTGAGTTTCGGCAAGAAGGTAGCGGATGAGATCATCGGTGAACTCGGGGGCGTGGTTGGAGTGGAGAAGATCACGCCCGCGGGAAGTCTGCGACGCGGCAAGGACACCATCGGCGATCTGGATCTGCTGGCCACCGGCCCAGGCGCGCTCCTTGCGATGGAGAAATTCGCCACGCTGCCGCGGGTTCATGAGGTGCTTGGCAAGGGCGCCAACAAATGCAGCGTTCGGTTTGGACTGGAAGGCCTGCAGGTGGACTTGCGCGCGCTGCCGGACGAAAGCTACGGCGCCGCCATGCAGTATTTCACCGGCAGCAAGGAGCACAATATCCTGCTGCGCCAGCGCGCCCTGAAACAAGGTCTCACGCTGAACGAATACGGGCTGGTGCGCATGGAGGACAACACGCGTGTCGCCGGCGCCACTGAGGAAGAGATCTACCAGACCCTCGGTCTGCCCTGGATTCCGCCCGAGTTGCGCGAGAACTGCGGAGAGATTGACGCTGCGCTGGAAGGGCGGCTGCCCAATTTAATCGGCTTGCAGGACATTCGCGGCGATCTCCACATGCACACCGTGGAGACCGATGGCCGCGGAACTCTCGAGGAAATGGCCGAAGCGGCACGCGCCCTGGGGTACGAATACATCGCCATCACCGATCACTCAAAAGCTCTGGCCATGGCCAACGGGCTGGATGAGGACCGCGCAGTGGCTTTCGCAAAACATGTCCGCGAGCTGAACCGGAGCGGTATGCCGCTGCGCATTCTATCCGGCATCGAGTGCGACATCCGGCGCGACGGCGAGATGGATTTGTCCGAGGATGCGCTGGCGGAGCTCGACATCGTAGTGGGCAGCGTCCACAGCTTTATGAGCCTCGAAGCATCCGAGATGACCGATCGCCTGCTGCGCGCCTTGGAGTCGCCGAATCTGAGGGTGCTGGGACATCCCACCGGCCGGCTGCTCCTCCATCGCGATGCCTATCCATTCGATTTCGAGAAGATCGTGAACACCGCGGTTCGCCGCAACGTGTATCTGGAGATCAACGGGAGTCCGGAGCGTATGGACCTCTCGGCTTCCATGGTGCGAACCGCCAAGGGCCTGGGGGCCAGGTTCGCCATCTCCACCGATTCGCATCATCCGCGCGTCCTCGGGGCCAACATGCCTTACGGAGTAATCACCGCGCGCCGCGGCTGGCTGGAGCCTGCCGATGTCCTGAATACCCTGTCGCTGGAGAAATTTACGGCGGCGATTGGAAAACAATGAAACTCATTTCGTCCCGGAAGAAATACCAGAATTCTCTGTTCTCGGTGACCGAGGATCACGCGGTGGACCCCAGCGGTTTCGAAATCAAGCGCGCCATCGTGCAGCATAACGGTTCGGCCGTGATGATGGCCGTGGATGATCGCAAACGCGTGCTGCTGGTAAAGCAGTACCGCTTGCCGGCGCGCGCGTACTTATGGGAGCTGCCCGCCGGCAAGCTGGATAAAGGCGAAACTCCGCTTCAGGCCGCCAAGCGCGAATTGATCGAGGAAACCGGCTATCGAGCGAAAAAATGGAAAAAGCTGATCTCGTTCTGGCCCAGCCCCGGTTACGTCGCCGAGAAGATGACCATCTTCCTCGCCACCGATCTAACCGCCGGCGAAGCTACGCCCATGGAAGACGAGCGCATCGAGACTCGCTGGTTCACCCCGTCCGAACTTGAGCGACGAATCAAATCGGGCAAAATCGAGGACGCCAAAACAATAATCGCCTTCTCCCGCTGGAATGTGGGGCAGGTTAATAACCTGCGGGCCGATTAGCAACCGGCCCTCCCCAATTCCCGACATTTT
>JALYHQ010000189.1 GCA_030776455.1 Acidobacteriota bacterium
GGCTCGATGAGTACAGCCTCGGACAGCTATGGGAGAAAAATGAGTTGGGGGGGCGGCCCGTTCCGAACTAACGGTGGCTCGCCTCTTCATCCACGTTGAAGGCCAGACCGAGGAAGATGTTGTGAACCATGTGCTTCGAGATCACTTGGTGTCAAGAGGGTACCATTCCGTCGCTGCACGGATAGTGGGAAGCGCTCGTCTACGGCGGCAGCGCGGCGGGATTCGTCCCTGGCCATCTGTAAGAAGAGATATTGCCGGCCACTTGAAGGAGGACCCAGCGTGTATTGCGACCACCATGTTCGATTTTTACGCCTTGCCGCAAGAGGGTGACAGAGCGTGGCCGGGACGCGCGACGGCCGGACGCTTCGCAGGCAGTGTCGCAAAGGCTCAGTGCGTGGAAGCGGCCCTTCGAGACGATTTGACCGCAGAGATGGGTGCCTTCAACCCTCAGCGCTTCGTTCCGTTCGTCATAATGCACGAGTTCGAGGCCTTGCTCTTCAGCGACTGCGCCGCGTTCAGTCGTGGCATCAACCGGCCACACCTAGAGCCCGACTTCAGACGTATTCGCGACCAGTTCGCAACGCCGGAAGACATCAATGACTCACCCGTTTCAGCGCCCTCAAAACGCGTCGAGGCTCTAGTACCCGGTTATCAGAAGCCTCTTCTCGGCACCCTCGCCGTATTGGAGATCGGCTTGGCCCAGATTCGTGCCCAATGCCCGCATTTTGATGCGTGGTTAGAGCAGCTTGAGTCCCTCGCCGGGTAATCACTCAAAAAACTCCTTCCCCACCTCCACCGTCCTCCCAATATCCCCATCACTATGCGCCCCCGACACGAACCCCGCCTCAAACTGCGACGGCGCCAGGTACACGCCATGATCCAGCATCCAATGGAAAAACTCCCGGAATCGCCCCGTGTCCGACCGCTTCGCCGATTCCCAATCCGTCACCGGCTCGCGCGTGAAGAAGAACGTGAACATCGATCCCACACGATTCACCGTCACCTCCGCCGGTGCCCCCGCTACCAGTTGCGCCGTCCGCCGTTCCAGCGTTTCGTAAATTCCCGGATTCGCCCGCAGATACTTAACCACCGCGATCCCCGCCGCCACCGCCATTGGATTCCCCGATAGCGTCCCCGCTTGATAGATCGGCCCCACCGGCGCGACTTTCTTCATGATGTCCGCCCGCCCCCCGTACGCTGCCAGCGGCAGCCCGCCGCCAATAATTTTTCCCAGCGTAGTCAGATCCGGACGAATTCCGAACAATTGCTGCGCCCCGCCCGGCGCCAGTCGAAACCCCGTCATCACCTCATCGAAAATCAGCAGCGATCCATATTTCGTGGTGAGGTCGCGCAGCGCCTCCAGAAACCCCGCGGCTGGCGGCACGCAGCCCATGTTTCCCACCACCGGCTCCACGATCACCGCCGCGATCTCGCTGCCCCTTTCGCGAAACGCCGCTTCCACCGCCTCAATAGAATTAAACGGCAGCGCGATGGTCGTCTCGGCGAAGCCCCGCGGCACTCCCTGCGTGTCCGCGATCCCCAGCGTCGCCATGCCCGATCCCGCCTTCACCAGCAGCGAATCCACGTGCCCGTGATAGCAGCCCTCGAACTTGATCGTGAGATCGCGCCCCGTAAATCCGCGCGCCACGCGCAGCGCGCTCATGGTGGCTTCGGTCCCCGAATTCACCAGCCGCACCATCTCCATGGACGGAACCGACGCACAGATCAACTCCGCCAGTTCAATCTCGCGCTCCGTCGGTGCCCCAAAACTCGTCCCGGTCTCCAGCACTTCCCTCAGCGCTTCAATCACCACCGCTGGCCGGTGACCCAATATCAATGGACCCCACGAGCACACATAGTCGATGTACTCGTTGCCGTCAACATCGAACAGATGCGCACCTTCGCCCCTCGCGATGAATGGCGGCGTGCCGCCCACGCTGCGAAACGCCCGCACCGGTGAATTCACGCCCCCCGGAATCAACGCCTGCGCGCGCTCAAACAGTGCTTCGGATTTGGAATGGTCCATCGGCCGGATCCCCGCTTCAGGTTTTCTCGGGAATCACTTTATGCAGGAAGAAGTTCATCAGGACTTCGCCAAAGGTGCCGTTCAAATTGCGCAGCAGACGGCTCTTCAGTTCCAGATATGGCTGTGTGCCCGCGAACAGATCTTCCATCAGCGCCCGGAACCGCGGGCTCTTGCGGATGAACTGTACCATCCTCGCCGGCACTGCATTGAACAAAAAGCGACCCAGGAAAACACGCTTCGCAAGGCTCGCCCCGAACTCCAGATCCGCCGCGAAGTCCCGCCGCAATAGCGCGCAGTAGGCTTCGGCCTTCTCTGACGCCGTGTGCCCTTCATTCAGCACCACCTGGCTCGCGAGATCGCCCGAGCGGATCGCGTAATACAATCCCTCGCCTGTGATGGGATCCACCAACCCGCCCGCGTCGCCCACTGCCAGCCACCCGTCGCCGGCTACGCGATTCTTCTTCCAGCCGGTCGTCTCCAGCGACGGCAGCATGTGCCCGTAAAACGACGCATCCTTGTAGGAGATGCCTTTCTCTTCCATATAGCGCTCCAGCCGCAGCCTCAAAGACTGCGCTGGCTCGCCCTTGCCGCAGATCCCCACCGACAAATGCCCACAGCGCGGAAACACCCAGATGTAGCCTTCGAGGTTGGGCAGAAATTGAATATCGATGTGGTCCTGCTCGGATGGCACATAATAGCCGAGCGCGTACATTGTGTCCGACGCCGTCCACTGCGTTCCCACGCTGCGCAACGGATTACGCGCGCCCGTCGCCACAATGCAGAAGTCCGTGTCGATGGTCCCGCCGCGCGTCTTGAGTGACCAGCCGCTGCCCGTTCGTGCGATATCCAGCACGCGCGTCTTTTCCAGCTGCGCTCCAGCGCGCTCAGCCCGGTCCAGCAGCATGCGATTCAGATCGTAGCGCGAATAAACCAGGAGCGGCTGGCTCAGCCGCATGCACGCGGCGCCGGCTCGCGGCGCTGCCAGATACGTGTCCGTCACCAGCTTCTTCGGAGTGTCGTTATTCAACAGGAACGGATACTGGCTGTACGCCTTATACGTGAGTCCCCCGCCGCATGGCTTCTCCCACGCCAGCTTCTCGTCGATGACGATAGTCTTCAGCCCCGCCTGAGCCAGCCGCTCGGCTGCGGATGCTCCCGCGGGTCCTCCCCCAAGTACGGCGACGCTCTTCATTTTCCCGATGGTACCTGAGGATGCCCCGGCGGCAGCTGACCCGCGCCTCCGTTCGAGGGAGCAGCGCCGTGGCCGCCG
>JALYHQ010000190.1 GCA_030776455.1 Acidobacteriota bacterium
GAGTACCGCCGAAGTGGAGCAGATCGGCGTTGCCGAGTCCGCCGAGCAGGATCACTGCGCGTTCGGCGTGCTGGAAGTGCATCGGGGTGGGAAGGCCGGTGTTCATGAGACCGACGATGCCAACGACGGGACTGGGGAAAATGGCTTCGCCCAAAGTTTCGTTGTAGAGGCTGACGTTGCCGCCCGTGATCGGAGTCCCGAAGAATGTGCAGGCGTCGGCGAGGCCCTCAATGGCTTCGACCAGCTGCGCCATGATCTCGGGGCGCTCGGGATTGCCAAAGTTCAAGTTATTCGTGGCGGCCACGGGCAGCGCGCCGACGGTGGAGAGATTGCGGCAGCACTCAGCCACCATCAGCTTCACGCCTTCGCGCGGATCGAGAGCGCAATAGCGGCCGTTGCCGTCCAGCGACATTGCAATGGATGTCCCAGTTTCCTTGATGCGGACGATGGCCGCGTCGGCGCCAGGGCCTTCCACGGTGTTGGTGCGGACGGTGTAATCGTATTGCTCCCAGATCCAGCGCTTGGAGCAGAGGTCGCCGGAAGCGAGCAACTGGATCAGAGCTATGCCGGGATCGTGCGCGGGCAGTTCGGTCCAGGGGGGCTGGAGCGGCGCGGGACGATAGGGCGTGGTGTGCGGACGATCATACAGCGGCGCTTCATCGGCGAGCGCGCGATTCGAAATTTCGGCTACGATCTGGCCGTGATTGAGGACGCGCAACATACCGTCATCGGTTACGCGGCCAATGGTGACGGCGTCCAGCCCCCACTTGCGGAAAACTTGAAAGACCTCGTCTTCGCGCCCTTTGTCGGCCACGATCAGCATGCGCTCCTGGGATTCGGAGAGCATGATCTCATACGGCGTCATGCCGGGCTCGCGCTGCGGGACGTACTTCAAATCGATCTCGATACCGGTCTCCGCGCGACTGCCCATTTCACACGTGGAGCAGGTCAGGCCGGCCGCACCCATGTCTTGAATGCCGACAATCGCGCCGGTTTGCATGGCTTCGAGACAGGCTTCCAGTAGCAGCTTTTCGAGAAAGGGATCGCCCACCTGGACATTCGGGCGTTTCTGTTTGGACTCCTCGGTAAATTCGGCGGACGCCATGGAGGCGCCGTGAATACCATCGCGGCCGGTTTTCGCGCCCACGTAGATCACCGGGTTGCCGATACCGGTGGCCTTGCCATAAAAGATTTCGTCATGCCGGAAAATGCCGAGAGCGAAAACATTCACCAGCGGGTTGCCGGAGTAAGAGGATTCGAAAACACACTCGCCGCCGATGGTGGGAACGCCGAAGCAGTTGCCGTAATGAGCGATACCGGAAACGACACCTTCGAGAATGCGGCGATTGCGCGGTCCTGTCTCGGGGTGATCGAGAGGGGCGAAACGAATCGCGTCCATCACGGCGATAGGGCGAGCGCCCATCGTGAAAATATCGCGCAGGATGCCGCCGACGCCGGTGGCCGCGCCCTGAAACGGCTCGATGAAACTGGGATGGTTGTGGGACTCAATTTTGAAAGCGATAGCCCAGCCGTCGCCGATATCGATGATGCCGGCATTTTCACCAGGTCCCTGCAGGACCTGCGGGCCGCCGGTGGGAAGCTTCTTGAGGTGCAGACGCGAGCTCTTGTAAGAGCAATGCTCGCTCCACATGACGCTGAAGATTCCGAGCTCCGTATAAGAAGGCTCGCGGCCGAGCAGGCGGACGATCTTGTCGTATTCGGACGTGGTGAGCTGATGAGTTGCGATCAGGTCCGGAGTGATGGCGCTCATCGGGCGAGAGCCGCCACCGCATGCGCCACGGATTGCAGAATCACGAGGCCGTCGCTCGATCCCATGAGTGGCTCGGCGGCGCGTTCCGGGTGTGGCATCAGTCCCATAACATTGCGGCCTTGGTTCAGAATTCCTGCGATGTCGCGCTGGGAACCGTTGGGGTTGCGGACATAGCGCAACGCGACGCGGTCCTCGGCTTCGAGCGCATCGAGAGTGGGCTCATCGGCGACATAACAGCCCTCACCATGAGCGATGGGGAGCCAGAGAACTTGTCCCATGGCCGCTTCGGAAGTGAAGGGCGAGTTCAGCGTTTCCACACGCACCGGAACGGGCTTGCAGACAAACTTGAGGCCGCGATTGCGGATGAGCGCTCCGGGGAGCAAGCCTGCTTCGGTAAGAATCTGGAAGCCGTTGCAGATGCCCAGGACCAGGCCGCCATCCTGCGCGAAGCGTTTGATGCATTGCATGACGGGCGAAAATCTGGCGATGGCCCCGCAGCGGAGGTAATCGCCATAGGCGAATCCCCCGGGCAAGATTACCGCGTCGACGTCGCCAAGGCGGTTGGCGTCATGCCAGATGAACTCGGCTTGCTGGTTGAGGACGCGAGAGGTTGCGTACCACGCGTCGTGGTCGCAATTGCTGCCGGGAAACACTACGACACCAAACTTCATCGCGTGATCCTATTCTAACCTGGCTACGCGGCTACTGCCAGCTACTTCACTTACTTAACGCGCGGGAGATCTCAGCGCAAGTCTCGTGCAAAAGGGGAACCAGTGAGTGCGCCCGCTTCACATCCATGCGAAACACGGGCCCCGAGATGCTCAAGGCCGCGACTGGGCGTCCATCGGGACCGGTGATGGGAGCGCCGATGCAGCGGCCTTCGATCTCATTCTCCTGGTTATCGAGCGCGTATTGCTGGCGGCGGATGCGCTGCAGCTCGGCCAGCAGCGCGGGCCGCGTGACAATTGTGTTCGCGGTGAGGCGCGGCATGCCCTTCAAGCGAATCAGGCGCAGCACTTCCTTGTCGGTCATTCCGGCCAGCATCACCTTGCCGAGCGCGGTGGCGTGCAAGTGGCGGCGGTTGCCGATCTTCGAAGACATGCGGACGGCCTGAGGGCTTTCCGCGGTATTGATCACCACCACTTCACCGGCGTCGAGAATACCGAGGTTCACGGTCTCCTTGCAGGACGCAACCAGCTTGACGATCAGCGGCTGCGCCACCCGATGCAGCAACTGCTCAATCGGCACCGAGCGCTGCATGTCGAACAGTTTCCTGGACACCCGGTAGTTGCCGTCTTCGCCACGCTCCAGATATCCGCGGCCCTCGAGTGTGTTGAGAATGCGATACACCGTGGCCTTGGGCAGCTCGACATTGCGCGAGAGATCGGCGAGCCGCAAACCGGCGGGCGCGCCCTTGATGACCTCCAGGATGTCGAGCGTCTTGTGAAGCACCCGGACTCCGGAAGTTTCTTGCGCCAAGCCGCTCATCGTTTCACATTGTAGTACACTAGCGTCCGGGATACGCAATGTTTTTCGTTGACATGCCATCCGAATTCGCCTAGACTCGGTAACGGTATGCGAGAAACTGTGTTCCACAATGTGAACCGAGGTCATTTGTCGATGAGTATCGCTACCCTTCCCATCAGTGAAGCCAGCTGCGTGATTCGAGGCACTGGAACAAAGAAAGGCCGGACCCCCTGGCTGGCGCCGGGCACGGCCGCGGTGCAGCATTTGCACTATGGCCGCATCATTTTAGACGCGGGCGCCCCCCCACTGCAGTTTTCCAATGGCGGACATGAAACAGGCCTGATTTCCCTGAAGGGCCACGCCAGCGTGCAGGTTGCGGGGGCTACGTATCCTCTGACGCAGTACGATTCGCTGTACATTCCGCGGGGCCGCGAGATCGCCGTGTCACCGGGACCAGATGGCTGCGATCTGGCCGAGGTATCGGCGGCGGTGGATCACGATTATCCGCTGCAGTTTGTGCCGTACTCGGCGGTGAAGAGCGATGCCGGCTTGTCATTCAACACCGGCGGACCGGCATCGCAGCGTCACGTGAGCATCCTGATCGGGAAGAACGTGGAAGCCGGCCGGATACTGGCGGGGATAACCTTCAGCACTCCGGGCAACTGGACTTCGTGGCCACCGCACGAGCACGCCGAGATGCTGGAAGAAGCCTACATCTATGTCGATATGCCGGCGCCGGCATGGGGTGTGCAGTTCGTGTATACCGATCCGAAATCGCCGGAGCTGGCGGTGGTGGTGCGGGAAGGCGATTGCGTGGTGATGCCGCAGGGCTATCACCCGAACGTGGCGGCGCCGGGCGGCTCCATCGGATTTCTGTGGATCATGGCGGCCCACCGCGAAGTGGCGGATCGCCAGTTTGGCGTGGTGAACGTGCAACCCGAATATGCAGCCACAAAATCTGGCTTGGAGGCCGGCCAAAAGTGAATGAGTATAGCGGCGCAAGACATACCGCCCCGTAACGCGGTGACCGGCGCCGGCAGCATTGGCCGAACACGCTGGACGATCTGCGCGCTGCTCTTCGCGGCGACCACCATCAACTATATCGATCGCCAGGTAATCGGGATTCTCGCGCCCGAACTGCAGAAATCCATCGGCTGGAATGAAGCGGAGTACGGCTACATCGTACTGGCATTCCAAACCGCCTATGCGCTGGGGCTGCTGGCGGCGGGCGGCTTGATGGACCGCTGGGGAACGCGACGGGGGTACAGCGTCGCCGTGTTTCTGTGGAGCGTGGCGGCGGTAGCGCACAGCTTCGCGCGCACGGCATTCGGATTCGGCCTCGCGCGCTTCGGACTGGGACTAGGCGAAGCGGGAAATTTTCCGGGAGCCATCAAGACCGTGGCGGAGTGGTTCCCGAACAAGGAACGCGCGCTATCCATCGGCATTTTCAATTCCGGATCGAATCTGGGCGCTATCATCGCTCCGCTGACGGTCCCGTGGATCGCGCTGCGATTCGGATGGCAATGGGCCTTTATGGCGACGGGCGCGACGGGGTTCATCTGGCTCGCATTCTGGCTGGCGTTTTACCGGCGTCCAGAAGAACATCCGCGCCTCTCGAGCCGCGAGATGGAATATATCCGCAGCGACGCACCAGCGCCCGAGGCGGCGATTCCGTGGGCGCGGCTGCTGCCGCTGCGGCAGACCTGGGCATTCGCGGTGGCCAAGCTGCTGACGGATCCCATCTGGTGGTTCTACCTGTTCTGGCTGCCGAAATTCCTGAACCAATCGCGCGGTCTGGCGCTGGACAAGATTGGACTGCCGCTGGTGGCGATTTACCTGGCAGCGGACGCCGGGAGTATCGGGGGCGGATGGCTGTCGTCGGCGCTGATCAAGAGCGGCTGGACGGTCAACAAGGCGCGCAAGACGGCGATGCTGGCGTGCGCGTGCTGCGTGCTGCCGATTCTCTTCGTGCCGGCGGTGGAAAGTCTCTGGTCCGTGGTGGCGCTGATCGGAATGGCAGCCGCGGGGCATCAGGGATGGTCGGCGAACCTGTTCGCCACGGCTTCCGACATGTTTCCGCGACAGGCGATTGCATCGGTTGCCGGAATCGGCGGCATGGCCGGCGCGGTGGGCGGAATGCTGATCGCGGTGACGGCAGGCTGGATTCTCGAAGCGACGCACAGCTACGTTTCGCTGTTCATCATCGCTGCATCGGCTTATCCGCTGGCCTTGCTGCTGATGCACCTGGCGGCGCCCGAGCTGGAGCCAGTGCGATGATTTTGGATTCATTTCGCCTGGACGGGAAGGTGGCGCTGGTGACCGGAGCATCGGCGGGACTGGGCGCGGCCATCGCCGTAGCGCTGGGCCAGGCGGGCGCTAACGTCGCGTGCCACGGAAATACGCGCAGCCCGGAAACCACGTGCAAGGCTGTGGCGAGCGCTGGGCGCGAGGCTCTGGCCGTAACGGGCGACCTGGGCGACGCCGCCACGCCATCGCGAATCGTGGATCAGACGCTGCAGAGGTTTGGCGCCATCGACATTCTGGTCAACAACGCGGGAATGATCCGGCGCGCGCCGGCGGTGGATTATTCGATGGAAGACTGGACGGCGGTGCTGGAAGTAAATCTGACCAGCGTATTCCGTTTGTGCCAGCTGGCGGGGAAGCCGATGATCGCGCAGGGCCGGGGGAAGATTCTCAACATCGCGTCTCTGCTCTCGTTCCAAGGCGGGATCACGGTGCCGGCTTACGCGGCCTCCAAAGGGGCGGTGGCGCAGCTAACGAAGGTGCTGGCGAACGAGTGGGCGGCGAAGGGCTTGAACGTAAACGCTCTCGCACCGGGGTACATGCGTACCGACGTTACGGCCGCGCTGCAAAAAGACGAGACTCGGAACCGGCAGATTCTGGAACGCATTCCAGCCGGCCGCTGGGGAGAACCCGCGGACCTTAGTGGAGCGGCCCTGTTTTTGTGCTCCGCGGCCAGCGATTACGTGCACGGGCATGTGCTCTCCGTGGATGGAGGCTGGCTGGGGCGATGAGGACGCTGCTGTGTCTGGCGTTACTCGAGGCCTTGAGTGCGACGCCGCGCATCAAGACCATCAAGCTGGCGATTACGAATCCGTCGAGCGAGAGCCGGCTGGCGGAAGACATTACGGTGAGCGTCCCCGAGTTGGTGCGGATCGCACCGGATTTCAAGGCGGGGGCGGTGGTGGTAACAACCAGCGACGCGGTGACACTGGAGCAGGACGCGCGCACGCTTCAGACCAGGGAACTGGCGTCCCAGGCCGACGATCTGGGCGGCGACGGCAAGTATGACGAGATCGCTTTTCAGATTGATTTGAAACCCAGGCAGACGCGCATTGTGACGCTGGCGTATGGCGACGCGGCGACCGTCGCGCGGCTGCGCGGCGCATATCCCAGGCGCACGGACGCGCGCTTCGCGAGCCGATACGAAGGGCCCGGGTGGGAATCGGAATTCACTGCGTGGCGAATCTACTTCGACAAGCGGAACGCTATTGATCTGTTTGGAAAGCGGCGGCCCGGGCTGTATCTGGAGATGTTCGGATCGCCCGAATATGTGTACCACCTGGAATCGCCGCTGGGGCGGGACATTTACGATATCGGATCGGCGATCGGCGCGGGCTCAGTGGCGGCAATGGCGGACGGGAAGATCATTCGCGTCTCGGATGTGGGCGAGCGCAGCTGGCGCATAGTTTGCGTGGGACCGGTGCGATCCATCGTCGAAATCACATACAAAGGCTGGAAGACCGGGGCTGGGAGCGTCGATCTGGTGAGCCGGTTCACGCAGTGGGCCGGCGAGCATGGATTCGAACATCGAATTACGGTGGCAAACGCCGCGGGCTTAACTCTGGTGACGGGATTGCCACGTAAGGAAGGCGTCGCGGTGATGAATGCGGCCGGCGCGGATGCGAGCATGCGCGTCCTGGCGACCTGGGGGCATCAAGTGGTGATGCCGGGCGCGAAGGCGATGCACACGGACGAGCCGGATCAGGACCTGGGTGTCGCGCTGTTCGTCCCGGCCGCCGCGGCGCTTGACGCGGGCGCGGAACCGGCGAATCATCTGGTGGGTATCGCGCTGAAGAATGGCTCGGCGCATTGGTATGTTGCGGCGATCTGGGACCAGGAAGGCAGCGAGAACCTGATCGTCAATGGGCCGGACGCACTGCATCGGAACCAGGGCGGATCGCTTTCGCCCGCAGCCGCTAAACCCATGAAGGATTCGTTCGCCGCCTACCTGAGTGCGATGAGCGGACGCCTGGCACACCCCGCGACTGCCGAGATTCTGTCCGAGTCCGCCGAGGTGCAATCGGCGCCTCCGGACACGCTTTCGCCGGTGATCAAGACCCGGGCGCAGGCGATCGCGCTGCTGGAGCAGTCGATTGAGCGCGCCGCGCGCGTATATGAACCCATCATCGCGGCATCCGCGCCGGGCAGCATCGACAAATATAATGGGCGCGGATTCTTCACGGAAGGCGATCAGGTCACAGGCGAATGGAAAACACAGAACGGCTTCTTCTGGACCGGCGCATTCTGGACCGGTCAGTTGTGGAAGCTGTTCGGATATACGCACAACGAGCGTTATCGCCGCCTTGCCGAGCTCTGGAATGAGCGCCTGCTGGGCGTGGAGGGGAAAGAGAATCACGACACGGGCTTCCTGAACGTGTATTCCTCGGTGCTTGCTTTCGAAGCCACCAAGGATCCGAAATATCGAGCGGGTGGATTGCGCGCAGCGGAGCGGCTCAAGCAGCTCTACAATCCGCTGACGGAACTGATCGCTTCATGGGGCGAGAATGGCGACGACACCATCATCGACACGCTGATGAATCTGCAGATCTGGTGGTGGGCGTCGCGCGAGACGGGCGATAAGCAATGGCGCGAGCTGGGCCGCAAGCACGCACTGAAGTCGGCCCAGTGGCTGGTGCGCGATGACGGGTCCGTGATTCAGTCTGTCCACTACAATCCCGGCGACGGCCGCCAGAAATTCACATCCAGCGAACAGGTTCTGACGTATGCGAATGACGCGGCGCCCGGCGCTCGAGTATTCACGCATACGCACCAGGGATTCTCGGCCGAGTCATCCTGGGCGCGCGGCACCGCCTGGGCGGTGTACGGTTTCGCGGAGGCGTTTCGGGAGACCGGCGATGTGAAGCTTCTGGCCGCGTCTGAAAAAGTCGCGGCCTACGCGCTGGACCGCCTGCCCAGCGATGGTGTGCCCTGGTATGACTTCGCGGATGAAGGGGTGCACTTCCGGAATCGCGATTCGTCGGCGGCGGCCATCCTGGCGGGCGGGTTGCTTCGTCTTTCCGAACTCACGGGGGATCCCGCTCGCGGCCGCATATACAGGCGTGAAGGCGAGCGCATTGTGCAGTCGCTGACAGATGCATATCTGACGCCGGCGGGCGTGCTGCGGCATGGGTGCAGTACGCGGCCGCATGACGGGATGACGATTTACGGAGATTATTACCTGCTGGAAGCGCTGCTGTGGCTTGACCGGCATGCCAAGGGAGAAGGAACGAAATGACAAGGGAGATCAGCATGAAGAGAACACTGGTAATTCTGGCGGTTTGTTTTCTCGCCGCGATGGCGCTGCAGGGGCAGGTAACCACGGCGACTATTGAGGGCACGGTCACGGATGCGAGCGGGGCCACGGTGGCGAACGCGCAGGTGATCGCCGTAAACACGGGAACCAACCAGAGCCGGACCGCGATCACCAACGCAGGCGGCGGCTTTCGCTTCGATCTGCTGCCCAGCGGCAACTATGACGTGGAAGTATCCGCGCCGGGATTCAAGAAGTTCCACCAGAACGGAATCGTACTCGAGATCAACCGAACCGCGCGCGTGGATCCGGTGCTGGCCATCGGCGCGCTCAGCGAGGAAGTGACCATTACCGCCGATGCGGTGATGGTGAACACCAGCAATGCGCAGATCGGGCGCACCACCAGCGGCTCTGAGATCAACAACCTGCCGATTGTAGGCCGCAACGTCTACACGCTGCTCTCATTGACGCCGGGGGTGGATTCCAACGCCAACAGCATTGTGCTGGGTTATCCGGAACAGCGCACCATGATCAACGGCGGCGTGGACGGAGGCGCGGGATCGGTGAACTACTTTCTGGACGGCGGCACCAATATGACGGGCCTGCGCAATACCGGCAACATCGCGCCGAATCCGGATGCGGTGGAGGAGTTTCGCGTGATCACTAACAGCTACAGCGCCGAGTTCGGGCGATTCGCCAGCGGCGTGATCAATATCATCACCCGCTCCGGAACCAATCAGTTTCACGGGTCCCTGTTCGAGTTCCTGCGCAATAACGATCTGAACGCGAACAACTGGGGCTCGGCTCTGGCTACGCCGCCGCTGCATCGCAACCAGTTTGGCGGCAGCGTGGGAGGGCCAGTGATCCGTAACAAGACTTTTTTCTTCGGCACGTATTCGGGGCTGCGGCAGATCACGAGCAATTTCTTCAACAGCGCCATTGTTCCCACCGCGCTCGAGCGAACCGGCGACTTCTCGCAGTCCAAAGTGAAACCTACCGATCCCTTGAACAACGGAGCGCCGTTCGCAAACGCGTTTATCCCGATGAAGCGCTTCGATCCAACTGCTTTGAACATCTTGAATACTTACATTCCGCTGCCCAACACGGCGGGGAACATCTGGCAAGGGACCAGTCCCAGCCCTTATGTCACCGATGAATTCCTGGCCAAGGTGGACCACTCTTTCAGCGACCGGCAGCGCATTTCGCTGAGCTACTTCGAAACCAGCGGGCACACGTCGACGCCGGGCGGCGGCAACCTGATCTGGTCAACACAGAACTTCATCTGGCGGCAGCACAACGCGAACGCCAGCGACACTATCGCCATCAGCCCGACGCTGGTGGATCAGGTGTGGCTGTCTTATACACGCAATTTCGGGGCGCGCTTGAGCACTCCGCAGATGTCGCTGGGGGACCTGGGCTCGCAATTCAAGATCCAGGGGACGCCTTCGCTGCCGCAACTTGCGGTGAGCGGATACTTCACGCTGGGCCAGGCGATTTCGGGACCGGAAGCGGGCACGAACTTCTACTCGATCCGCAACGTGCTCAATTGGAACAAGGGAAGCCACACTTTCAAGCTGGGCGGCGAGTTTTCGCTGGACAAAGACATCCAGCAGACGCTGCTCAACAACTACGGCGTGTTCTCATTCACGGGCACGAAAGCAAAATCCAGCAACGCGCTGTCGGATTTTCTGCTGGGCTTGCCGATTACGATGAACCAGGACGCGCCGGTGCTGGCGCTGGCCAATTTCTTCACGGGCGGCCTGTTCGCGCAGGACGACTGGAAGGTGACACCGCGGCTGACATTTAACCTGGGACTGCGCTGGGATGTGCAGCAAGCGCCAACCGATCCCCAGAATAAAGCCGCGACGTTCAAGCTGGGCGTGCAGTCGACGGTACTTCCCGCCGGCGCGCCAACCGGGCTGCTGGTGGTGGGAGATCCGGGAGTAGGGCGCGGAATTGTATCCACACCGCTGACGCATTTCTCGCCCCGGCTGGGGCTGGCCTGGGATCCGTTCGGCAACGGAAAGACTTCGATTCGCGCGGCCGCCGGTCTGTTCTATGGAAGCGTTTCCGGCAATGAGTGGAACTCCACGTCCAACTTCCAGCCCTTCGCGGTGCGGCAGCAGTTTCCGAACGTAACGTCGCTCACCAATCCGTACGGCGCGCTGCCCGGCGGCGTGTCCCCGTTCCCCTTCTTTTACAGCCCGCAAAGCCCGCGCTTCATTTTCCCGGCTTCCATTTATGGCGTCGCGCCGGATTTCCGGTGGCCCTATACCTACCAGTTCAATTTTTCGGTGGAACGCCAGATCCGGAAGGATCTGGTGGTGACCGCGGCTTACGTCGGTTCGCTGGCCCATCGCCTGCCGCTGGCGATTGACTTGAACTATCCCATCTACAACAGCACCGCTACGGCGGCGAATGTGAACAGCCGGCGCCCAATTGACACCAACATCCTGTCCACCATCCAATCGGTGGAGTCCGTGATGAACACGAATTACCACGGGCTCCAGATTACCGTGGAAAAGCGCATGGGCCAGCACTTCGGAGCGAAGGGATTTTACACTTTCTCAAAAGCCATTGAAGGCGCGACGCTCGAAAACAGCACCGTGGCAGGCGGGGTTGAGGATTTCCGTAATATCGCGCTGGACCGGGGGCGGTCGGATTTCGATCGGCGCCACGTTTCGGTGACTTCCTTCATCTGGGACCTGAGCTACTTCGGCGGCGCACATCCCGTAGTGAAAGCGTTGACCAACGGGTGGCAGGTATCCAGCATCATCACGCTGCAAAGCGGGCTGCCCTTCAACGTAACCACGGGCACGGACGTGAATCTGGATGGCACAAACAATGACCGGCCGAATCTGCAAGGGAATCCGTTTCTGGATCCGAATCGCTCACGAGCAGCGGTGACCGCGGCATGGTTCAATACGGCGGCGTTTGGGGTTCCACCGGCGGGCACGGACGGCAATACGCAGCGCAATCTGCTGACGGGGCCGGGGAGCAAGAACGTGGATCTGGCCATCGCCCGTATTTTCAAGATACGCGAGCGAGTGAGCCTGCAAGCGCGCGGCGAAGCTACGAACGCGTTTAACCTGGTGAATCTGAGCAACCCCACGGCTTCCTTCAATTCGCCTTTGTTCGGACAGATTCGCAGCGCCAACCAGATGCGGCAGCTGCAGGTAAGCTTGCGGCTGACGTTCTAACAGCGTCACTCCGCTGCCGTTTTGGCCAGAGCTTCGACTACCGCGATATTCGGAAGGAGTTCGGCTGGGATACCATGCCGGGCCTGAAGATAAGCGGGGCTGTTGCAGGAAATCCAAACCTGGCCGGCGGCATCTGCGTTTTTCGCTTCGCGCTATGGTCCACCAGAGCAAATAGCTTTACGCCCTTGCCTGCAGCAACGCCTCCAGGTTTTGAATGGTCTCATCCACCGAGTGGCGGGATGGTTGGGTAATAATGCCGGTCTCAGGATTCGCTTTCATGGGGTGTTCCTCTTTCAACTCATTGCCCAGGATCAAGTAGAGGGAGAGCGCCAGACCCACCAGAGCCAGAACCACGGCCACGCTTAAGCCGAGCGACGAGGGACGTTTGAAATCCGATCCGCCTCGATTCAGGATTCGGATTAAACGAACATGGTCCCACATGGACAAACTGTTCACTACTACTCCCAGCCGCTTGCTGACGCGAGCGGTTCAGAGGCAAGCTGGTAGTGACGAACATGGCGATCAATCCCCTGGCGGGTAAGCCCGCGCCTAAAGAACTGCTGATCGACCCGGCGAAGCTGGAGCGCGAGTACTTCGACAACCGGCCCGATCCGGCCGATCCCAACCAGCTGGTCAGTTTCGGCACCAGCGGGCATCGCGGCACATCGTCCAACTCGACATTTAACGAGTGGCACATTCTGGCCATCACACAAGCGATCTGCGAATATCGGCGCGGACGCAATATCAGCGGTCCAGTGTTCGTGGGAAAAGATACGCACGCGCTGTCGGGAGTGGCGCAGCAGACGGCTCTGGAAGTGCTGGCGGCGGGCGGCGTTGCTGCCCGGATCCAGCGCGACGATGGGTTTTCTCCGACGCCCGTAATTTCCCGGGCCATTCTGGACTACAATCGCGGCCGCACGGACGAGCTCGCGGACGGAATTATTATCACGCCGTCACACAATCCACCGGCGGACGGTGGATTCAAGTACAACCCTCCCGAGGGCGGCCCGGCCGACACCGATATTACGAACTGGATTCAGGATCGCGCGAATGAACTGTTGCGCGCGGGCAATCGCGAGGTAAAGCGCAGCGCCGCCAACGCGCACCAGGAAGATTTCGTAACACCGTACGTGGAAGATCTGGCGCGAGTGATCGATATGGAAGCGATTCGAGCGGCCGGGTTGAAGATCGGCGTGGATCCGCTGGGCGGCGCGTCGGTGGCGTATTGGGAGCCGATCGCCCGGCGTTATGGATTAAATATCAGCGTGGTGAACCCGTCCGTGGATCCAACGTTCGCCTTCATGCCGGTGGATCACGACGGCAAGATCCGCATGGACTGCTCGAGCCCGTACGCGATGGCCGGTCTGGTGTATCTCAAGGATCGGTTCGATGTGGCGTGGGGTAATGATCCGGACGCGGATCGCCACGGCATTGTTACGCGCACGGCGGGGCTGATGAATCCGAACCAGTACCTCGCGGTGGCGATTCGGTATCTGCTGGCGCATCGCCCGCAATGGCCCGCGTCCGCGGTGGTGGGCAAGACGCTGGTAAGCAGCGGAATTATCGATCGCGTGGTGCAGGATCTTGGGAGAACACTGTGGGAAGTGCCGGTGGGGTTCAAATGGTTCGCCCCCGGGTTGTTCGACGGCTCCTGCTGCTTCGGCGGCGAGGAGAGCGCGGGTGCGAGCTTCCTGCGCCAGGACGGATCGGTGTGGACCACGGACAAGGACGGGCTGATTCTGGGGTTGCTGGCGGCCGAGATTACGGCGCGCACGGGGAAGGACCCGGGGGAACATTACAGGGAGCTCGCGGGGAAGTTTGGCGAGTCGTACTATACGCGGATCGATGCGCCCGCCACACTGGAGCAGAAGGAGCGTTTGAAGAAGCTGTCGCCGGAGGCGGTGAGCGCTACGGAGCTGGCGGGCGACCGGATAGTCGCGAAATTGACGCGCGCCCCGGGCAACGATGCGCCCATCGGCGGCCTGAAGGTGGTGACCGGAAACGGCTGGTTCGCGGCCCGTCCATCGGGTACCGAGAATATATTCAAGCTGTATGCGGAAAGCTTCCGCAGCCAGGAGCATTTGGACCGCATCGTTGAGGAGGCGCAAGCGATCATTGGCGGGAGGTAGGAGGT
>JALYHQ010000191.1 GCA_030776455.1 Acidobacteriota bacterium
CATCGTCCGCCTCAAACTCCACCATCGGCCAGACCACCACGCCAGCAGCCGACAAGGCCTCTTCCAGCAGCGGAAACTGCGCAAGCAGCTCAGGTTCCACGCCTTCCCCGGTCTTGTAACCGGCCCACAGTCCATTGCGGAATGACTCAATGACGTGATCCGTGGCTACCGCAATATGCGTCGCGCCCGCCTTGAGCATGCCCAGTACCGACGCAACCACACCCTTTACCGCCCCCACCTCGCGGCCATCCCGATCCCGCACGGATGGCACCGCGTAATAGTGCCGGAAAAGCTCGTATGTGCCGTCTACCAGATGAACTTCCAGAGCCGCCGCCTCCAGCACAACCATATCGGACCACCACCATCCGGATCAACCTCGGCCCACCGGTGGGGCAGGCGGTTTCGCCTGCCAGAGGCCCCATTGCTAATCGGCCGCAGGACGATGCAGAAAAAAGAATTCCTCTCCCGTTGTCGGACACGCTCATGCGCGCCGACCGCTTCCTTCGGGCCCGGCTCCGAATCGGCATCCGGCCGTGTCGCCCCCCAACCGAGCCGCGCGCGTCAGCAAGCGTACGCCCACCTCCCGCCAGTCATTCGCCGGTCTCGCGCCCACGATATCTTGAATGAGACGTGAACTTACGAATCGGGACGTTCTACGCCGGAGCCGCCGCGCTGCTGGCGACTCTCGCGCTGGGCTGCGTATTCACGAAAGCGCCCACCTCCGACGAAGCCTGGTTCTTCAATCCCGTTCATAACCTGCTCACCAGCGGCGTCACCGGCACCTCGCTGCTCGAAAGCCGCGGCATGTTCTGGCAGGGCATCGAAACTCGCACCTACTGGCAGCCGCCGGTGTATTTTGCGCTCCAGGCCGGCTGGCTGAAGATTCTTGGACTGAATCTGTTCGCCTGGCGCAGCCTCTCCGTTGTAGCCGCGATCGCCGCGCTGCTGCTGTGGCGTTCCACAGGCCGGTCACTCGGGCTGGACCGCCGCGTGCTGCTGCTGGCCGCGATCTTCTTCGCCACCGACTACACCATCGTCTATAGCGCCGCCAATGGCCGCATGGACATGCTGAGCGCCGCCTTCGCGGCCGCCGGCGTCGCGGCGTATCTGCGATGGCGGGAGCCACGCTTCAACGCCGCCATTCTTTGGAGCCACACCGCCATTGCCTTGAGCGGTCTTACGCATCCCATGGGCGGAATGCTGGCCTTGATCGCATTTGGCTGCCTGTTCGCTTCATACGGTGACTGGCGGCGCGTGCGTCTCCGCACCGTGCTGCTCGCCGTGGCCCCATACCTGATCGGCGCCGCCGGTTGGGGCGTCTACATTCTGCAAGACCCGCAATTGTTCCGCGCCCAGTTCATGGGAAATGTGAGCGGACGCGTTCACGGCGGCTTGTGGCCTTGGCTCGCTGCGTGGCGCGAGGTCCGCGACCGCTATCTCGGAACCTTTGGATGGCGCGATTCGGCCAGTTCACTCACCCGCTGGAAACTGCTGATCCCGGCCGGCTACCTCGCTGGACTCGTCACCGTCTGCGCCGTTCCTTCCTTGCGCCGGCACGCGGGCATCCGGCGCGTTCTACTGTTGCTCGGCGCCATTTCGGTGGGACTCGCATACCTCGATACTTACCGCTTTGGAACTTACCTGGTCCACGTGATCCCGCTGTTCCTGATTTGCGCGGCAGCGGCCGTAGTTTGGGCCTGGGATCGCGGAGGACTGCTGAGAGCGCTGGCGGCGAGCCTCGCCCTCGGCTTCGTCATCTTGCAGGCTGCCGGATCGGCGTACTGCGTTTTGAAAGATCCCTATCGTCGCCAGTACCTTCCGGTGACGGGCTTTATTCGAGCCCGGCTGGCCCCCGGGGACCTGATAATCGGGGGCGCCGAGCTGGTCTTCGATCTGGGCTGGAACACGCAGCTGCTCGACGACGTCACGCTCGGATATTACACCGGCAAGACGCCCGCTTGGATCGTGGTCAACGCTCGTTACCAGTCCTGGTTCCCGGGTTTCCAGAAGAGCGATCCGTCGCTCTATCAATTCGTCCGGCGGCGGCTGGAGAACGAATTCACTCCGGTTTTTCAAAGCGGGGAGTTCACCGTATACCGGCGCATCACCACCCCAGCTGCGACATCCGCGTCAAGATATCGGAGCTGTAGTCATCCATTCGGTCCGGTCGGCGCTTGCGCGGATTCGGAATAATGGCCGCCAATCGCGCCGCCTGCTGTCTCCCAACCTGCGCAGCCGGCGCATGATCCCAATACTCCGATGCGGCCTCGGCCCCATACACACCCGGACCCCACTCGATCACGTTGAGGTACAGCTCCAGAATGCGATTCTTCCCCAGCAGGACCTCCGCCACCGGCACCAGCGACGCCTCAATGCCCTTGCGCAATACCGACCGCTGCGTGCTGAGAAACAGATTCTTCACCAGCTGCTGCGTGATGGTGGAAGCGCCGCGGCCCAGCCTGCCGCGCTCCAGATCGCGCTCCATCACTTTGTGGACTTCCTGCCAGTCAAACCCGTGATGCCGCCAGAAGCGTCCATCCTCCGCGGCGATCACGGCATGCTGCAGGTCTGTCGAAATACGGCTCAACGGAACGAACTGGTACCGCTTGCTGTATGGCCGGCGAGCCATCATTGCTTCCAAGCGCCGCTGTGCCTGAACGCTGGTGGTGATCGGGTTGATCCAGCGCAAACTCAGGATCGACAGAGCGCATAACGCATATCCCACCGCGAGTCCCAGCGCTATCCACCGGATCGCTTTGCCGAGCCAGCGCCGCAGCGGTAATGCCATTTCATCCATACTAGCGGGATGCAACACGGCGACGAACGCATCTGCGACGGCTGCGGCCAAAAACTGCCACCCGGCTCTAAGCTTTCCCAGCAGACCGTTTCCAGCGACGGCTCAGCCGCCATCGATTTGTGCCTGCAGTGCCGCATCGTGCGCTCCGAACGCGAAAAGCGCGGACCCTAAGCGGCCCCACGGAGGACACCGGGAAAACAGCACTAGCCGCTCGCCATGCATAACGGTTGTTCTTTCGGAACGATGGCATGGATCGGAAGGCCCTTGCCGATACACTAGGAGCATGTGTGGAATCGCGGGATTTGTCGCGAAAGAACTGCCCTCCGGCGCCGAAGGCATTCTGCGGCGGATGACGGATTCCATACGCCATCGCGGGCCGGATGATTCCGGGTTCTATCACGATGCTTGCGCGGGGCTGGGATTTCGGCGGCTGAGCATTATCGATCTTGCGGGCGGTCACCAGCCGATGGCCAACGAAGACGGCAGCCTCTGGATCGTCTTCAACGGCGAGATCTTTAATCACGCGGCGCTCCGGCCGGAGCTGGAGGCGGCCGGCCACAGGTACCAGAACCGGTCGGATACCGAAGCCATTGTGCACGCTTTCGAAGAGTACGGCGCGCGCTGTGTCGAGCGGTTTCGGGGGATGTTCGCGTTTGCGCTGTGGGATCGCGACCGGCGCACGCTCTTCTGCGCCCGGGACCGGCTCGGGATAAAACCCCTGTACTATTTCTGGGACGGCCGGCTGTTCGCATTCGCTTCTGAGATCAAGGCGCTGCTGGAGCATCCGGCCATTTCGGCGGAGCTGGAAACGGAACTGCTGCCCGAATATCTCGCATTCGGATACACCAGCGAGGAGCGGACGCTGTTTCGCGGCATTCGCAAGCTCGCGCCGGGACATCATCTGACGCTGGACCTGCGGGCCGAGCGTCCCGAGCCGCGGATCCGCCGCTATTGGAACGTTCCCGAGGCGGCGGAAGAGCAGCGGCGGGATGACCGCGAGTGGATCGAGGAAACGCGGGCGCGCCTGGAAGAAGCCGTTCGCACGCGTCTGATGAGCGACGTGCCGCTAGGGATGTTCCTCAGCGGCGGCGTCGATTCCAGCGCCATCGCCGCGCTGATCAAGCGCATGACCGGCAGTCCGGTGAAGACCTTCGCGGTGGGTTATGAAGAAGCCCAGTTCAGCGAACTGAGCTATGCCGCGCAAGTGGCGCGCGCCATCGGCACGGATCATCACGAGATAACGGTGGGGATGGAGGAGTTCTTCAACACGCTGCCCCGGCTGGTGTGGCATGAGGATGAACCTATCGCGTGGCCATCCAGCGTGTCGCTCTACTTCGTCTCGAAACTGGCGGCCGGACAGGTGAAAGTGGTGCTCACGGGCGAAGGCAGCGATGAACTGTTCGGGGGCTACGAGCGCTATCGTTGGCAGCTTTGGAACCGGCGCGCCGCATCCTTGTGGGGCGTTGTGCCGGACGGAGTGCGCAAATGGACGCGGTTCGAGATCGGATCCAGCCCGCTGCTGAAGGCGTCTTTGCGGCGCAAGCTGGGCCACACATTCCTGGGCCGGGAAGGATCCATCGAGTCTCTGTTCCTGGACAATTTCTATTGCGCCTTCTCAAGCGCGGAACAGAACCGTCTGCTGGCTTCGCCGCCGGAAGCGGTTTATCGCAGCTATCTGCGCTACTGGGGCGAGCGCCCGCAGGCCAGCCCGCTAGCGCGTATGCTCTATGCCGACCAGAAGACTTATCTGGTGGAATTGCTGATGAAGCAGGACCAGATGAGTATGGCGGCATCCATCGAGAGCCGCGTGCCGTTTCTGGATCATCCGTTCGTGGAATTTGCAACGCGTATCCCAGACCGGCTGAAGATCCACGGCGGGGCCCAGAAATACGTTCTCAAGAAAGCCGTTGAGGATCTGCTGCCGGCGAATATTACGTATCGCAAGAAGATGGGCTTTCCCACGCCTCTGCGGCAATGGCTGCTGGATCCCCGCGCAGCGCCGCTTTACGCCGCGCTCCAGCAGCGC
Organism: Acidobacteriota bacterium; assembly: GCA_030776455.1. Classification (GTDB taxonomy): domain Bacteria; phylum Acidobacteriota; class Terriglobia; order Bryobacterales; family Bryobacteraceae; genus JALYHQ01. The sequence goes on from JALYHQ010000191.1 coordinate 4,824, forward strand.
GACGGGTTAGTGGCCTCGCTGGTGGATCCGCGCGAGCTGGATGCACTGATTGAGCGCCACCGTACAGGTGTAGAAGACGCCACTGACCGCATCTGGCGGCTCATGAACCTCCAATTGTGGGGCGACCTTTTCCTCACCGGCAAACGCGACCGCTGGTGGAACGGAATGCTGAACCGCGACGCCGTGCAATCCGTCGTATGAAGATCCTGTGGGTGAAGTCGGATTTTCTGCATCCGACTACGCGGGGCGGCCAGATCCGCACCCTGGAGACCTTGAAGCGGCTGCACCAGCGGCATGAGATCCACTACGTCGCATTCGACTTAATGGATCAGCCTGAAGGTCCGGCGTACGCATCTGAATATTGCACCCGCGCGTACCCAGTGCTGCATCGCGTGCCCAAGAAGACGTCGCTGGCCTTCGTGGGACAACTCGCGGCGGGCGTCTTCCAAAGTTTGCCGGTCGCCGTTAGCCGCTACCGGTCGAAGGCCATGAAGCGGCAGATCCAGCAGATCCTGCGTGTCCAGAAATTCGATGCGATCGTGTGCGATTTTCTGTTTCCCGCGCCGAATATGCCCGACCTTGCGCAGTGCGTGCTGTTCCAGCACAACGTGGAATCGACGATATGGAAGCGTCACGTGGAGCACGCCGCGGGATTTGCGCGTCGGACGTACTTTCAGCTTCAGGCGCGGCGCATGCTGGCGTACGAGAGCCAGGTTTGCCGCGCGGCGAAGAGCGTGATCGCCGTATCGGACGCGGACGCCGAAATCATGCGGGCGCAGTATGGGGTCAAGCGAGTATCCGCGGTGCCGACGGGCGTGGACCTCGAGTTTTTCGCGCGGCCCGAGAATCCGCCGCGTGTCGCGGATCTGGTTTTTCTGGGCTCCATGGATTGGATGCCGAATATCGACGGGATGCGCTGGTTCGTGTCGGAGGTCCTCCCGTTGATCCGCAAACGGCGTCCGGATTGCTCGCTGGCGATCGCCGGGCGCAAACCGGCAGCGGAGATCCTGGCGCTTGCCGAACGCGATCCCGGAATCCAGGTAACCGGCACGGTGCCGGACGTGCGTCCATATCTGTGGGGCTCGGCGGTATCCATTGTGCCGCTGCGCATCGGCGGCGGCACGCGGCTTAAGATCTATGAAGCCATGGCGGCGGGGATTCCGGTGGTCTCGACGACGGTGGGCGCGGAGGGGCTGGACATACGCGAAGGCGAGACCATCCGCATCGGAGACGATCCGCGGACTTTTGCCGATGCTTGCGTTGAATTGCTGGACGATCCCGATCAACGTGCGCGCATGGCGGGGAGTGCGCTCTACATGATCGAGGAACGCTACTCCTGGGAAGTGGCTGCCCGCCGCTTTGAAGAGCTGCTGGCGTGAAACACGTCTTGATCCTTTCCGCGTTTCTCGCGGGACTCGCGGCGCTGGTGTGGGGGCGCATCAGCGGCGATCCATATGCGTATGACGAGGCGGATTATATGTACGCCGCGTCGCTCGGCCTGGCGGCGAATTACACCGACACTCCGGCGCAATCCTTCAGCGACTTTGTCCACACGGGACTCAGCCGGGGCCGCGATGCAAGCCAGCGCGCGTCGCTCTCGGAAGCAGTACGCGCATCGAATGACCTGAACTTTTACCGGCACTGGCATGGACCGGTTGCGTTCTATTGGTGGATGGCAGCGCGAGCCGGAGGACTAAGTGAACAAGGCTTGCGCGCGTCGATGCTGGCGTTCCACATTGTGACGCTGCTGGCCATCTATTTCGGCTGCCTGTGGATTCTTCCGGACCTCGCAGGCCGGCTCGCCGCGGTGCTGTGCTCGGGACTCTACATTTTCAGTTATGCGCTGGTTCGCACATCGCTGGAAATTGCGCCGCACGGAGTGTTCGTGACGTGCTTCGTAATCAGCCTCATCCTGCTAGCCAAGGCGGTGCAAACGGGACAGGCAAAGTACTGGCGCATGGGACTGGCGCCGCTGGCGCTGGCCTTCGATACGCTGGAAGTTGCGCTGGTGCTGGTAGCGACATACGCTCTATTCGCCTGGCTGGAGCGAAAGCGTTTCTTCGCGGGCTGGACGCGATCGCGCATTTGGCAATGGCTGGGCGTCTCGGCGTTGTTGCTGGCGCTCATGATCGTCGCGCTGTGGCCCGGCGCGCTGTTGAAGCTGGCTTTTGTGAAAGCGTACGCATTCATGGCGTACCTCGCGCTGTTCCGCAAGTCGCCCTGGGGCAATGTGAGCCTGCTCGATACCTGGCTGATCCGCATGGGAAGCGCGCCGGTGGAGTGGGCGCTGATTGCGCTGGGCGTGCTTGCTTTTGTCCGCAAGCCCCTGCGCCCCGCGCTTCCATTTCTGGTTTTCGCGATACTGATGCTGGGCGCCACACTGCGCGTGACCACGGATTCACCGCGCTATGAGGCTCCCTTCTTGCCGGCGCTGCTGCTGTTCGCGGGATTGTCGATCTCCAATGTACTGGCCGAACGCCAGGCCCGCCTGGGTTTCGCAGTGGTCTTGATCGCATGCCTGCTCATATTCGCCGATTCGGATCGCCAGACTCTGGCGCATCGCTTCGGACCAGATGAGCACTCCACCGCTCTGCTCTCCTGGCTGCGTGCGCATCCGCTCGATGGGCGCCGCGTGCTGGCGCCGCAGGCCGATCTGCCCGCCATTCATTACTACTTCCCGCGCATCCAGCTCCGTTCTTATGCCGATGAGGCGGAGCGCGCCGCGGCCGAAGAAAGAGGCGGCATCGACGGCGTTCTGCTCACCAATGGACCGATTCGCTACGATCAAGTAAGCAACCGGTAAACAATGATCTGGCTGGCCCTCTTTTTCGCGAGCGCGGCGTTTATCCTGTATGTGGCCATCGGATATCCGCTGGTGCTGGGCGCTCTGGCGAAGGTTCATGCCCGCCCGATTCGGAAGGATGGCCAGCCGAAAACTGTCTCGGTGATTATCGCGGTGCATAATGGCGCGCGCTTTATTCGAGATAAGCTGGATTCGGTTCTGGCGCTGGATTATCCCCCCGAGTTAATGGACATTCTCATCGTCTCGGACGAATCCACCGACCAGACCGACGACATTGTCCGGGAGTACGCGCCGCGCGGCGTGCAACTGATGCGCGTGCCCAAGGGCGGCAAGCCGGCCGCGCTGAATGCGGCGATCCCGCGCGTGACCGGCGAGATTTTGTTTCTCACCGACGTGCGCCAGACGCTGGAACCGGCGAGTCTGCGGCGGCTGGTGGCCTGTTTCGGCGATCCGGAAGTCGGTGTAACCAGCGGCGAGCTGCTCATCCGCAAGGGTGAAAGCCAGGACGCGTCCGACGTGGGGCTTTACTGGCGCTATGAGAGCTGGATTCGCAACCGGCTCAGCCGGATCGATTCGATGTTCGGATCCACCGGGCCGTTTTACACGATGCGGCGCGAGCTGGCGGTGGAAATGCCTCCCGACATTTTGCTGGACGATATGTATCTGCCCATGGCGGCGTTCTTCCGCGGTTATCGCCTGGTGGTGGAGGACAGCGCCCGCGCGTACGATTATCCAACCACGCGCGACACGGAATTCCGCCGCAAGGTGCGAACGCTGGCGGGTAATTATCAGATGATCCGCTTGTTTCCGCGCCTGCTGGGGCCGCGCAACCGGATGTGTTTCCATTACCTGTCCTATAAAGTGGGCCGGCTTCTGATGCCGTATGCGCTGCTGGTGCTGGCGCTGGCGAGTTTTTTCCTTCCCGCGCCGTGGGCGCTCATCGCGGTTTGCGCGCAAGTGTTGTTCTACCTGCTGGCGGCGGCCGATCCGCTGGTGCCGCAAGGCTTCGCACTCAAGCGGCTCACCTCGCCGGTGAACACTTTCGTTACCATGATGATCGCGGCCGTGCGCGCGGTGTCGGTGTTCTTCGTTCCTCCGCGCAGCTTATGGAAGGTGACTAACGACGTCGCGGTGCCCCGCTCCCGATGACTCGGCCCGTGCCGGTGATGTTGATGGTCCGCGAGTTGGGCCCGGGAGGCACGGAGCGCCAGATTACGGAGATCGCGAAAGCGCTGGACCGTTCGCGATTTGAGGCGCACGTGGGCTGCTTTCACGAAGGCATCCGCTCGCGAGAATTGCGCGAAGCCGGTATTCCGGTGGTCCGGCTTCCAGTGAGCTCATTCTTGTCGCCAGGCGCGCTGGGCGGCGCGCGCCAGATGGGCCGCTATCTCCACCAGCATGGGATCCGAATGGTACACACGTTCGACTATCCTCTGAACTGCTTCGGCGTGCCGGTGGCGAAGCTCTGCAGAACTCCGGTGGTGCTCTCCAGCCAGCGCGCGGACCGGGCGCTGAATCCGCCGCGCTACAACCGCGTGCTGCGGATGACGGACCGCATGGTGGATGGCATCGTGGTGAATTGCGACGCGATCCGGCGGCACCTGATAAATGACGAAGGCGTGCCGGAGAAGCTGATTCGGCTGTGTCCCAACGGGGTTGATACCCAAGTCTTTCGTGCGGTTCCGCAGCCGCCATCGGACACGCTTACGGTGGGCGCCGTCTCGGTTTTGCGTCCGGAGAAGGGGCTCGATACGCTGATCCGAGCCATCGCGCGTGTGCCGGCGGTGCGGCTGGTTATCGCCGGCAGCGGCCCGGAGTTGCCCGCCTTGGCGTCGCTGGCCCAGCAACTTGGGATCTCCGAGCGAATTGCCTTCGAGCCATCCCTCACGGATGTCGCGGGGCGCCTCGAATCCATCGATATATTCGTGCTTCCGTCGCTCTCGGAAGCGCTGTCGAACTCGCTGATGGAAGCGATGGCCTGCGGATGCGCTGTGGTGGCGTCCCACGTGGGTGGCAATCCCGAACTCGTGACGGATGGCGAAACCGGTTTGCTGTTCGAGCGCGCGAACCCTGAGGATCTCGCGGCAAAACTGCAGATGTTAATAGAACAACCGGCGTTGCGCCGGCGCCTGGCGGACTCGGCATCGCGCAGGATGCGGGATGAGTTCTCGATAGCCGCTTCAGCCAGCCGCATGAGCGCGATTTACGACGAATTCCTCTCCCGCAAGCAACCGCCTACAATAGAAAAATGATCGCGCTGATGGACATCGGCGGGCAGTACCGCGAGCTCAAGGCGGAGATTGACACAGCGGTTGCGCGCGTGCTGGAGCACGGACAATTCGTACTTGGCCGGGAGGTAGCCGCGTTTGAAGAAGAGTTCGCCGCATACTCCCAAGCGCCGCATGCCGTTGGGGTGAATTCGGGAACCAGCGCGCTGCATCTGGCGCTGCTGGCGGCCGGGATCGGGCCGGGCGATGAAGTGATCACGACCCCGTATACGTTCTTCGCCACGGTCGCGGCCATCGGGTACGTGGGCGCTACCGCGGTGCTGGTGGACATCGACCCGCGCACGTTCAACCTGGATGCAAGCCAGATTGAATCGCGCATCACCAAGCGAACGCGAGCGATCATGCCGGTGCATCTGTACGGGCAGCCGGCGGATATGGATCCGATTCTGGCGATCGCGCGCAAGCATGGCCTCCTGGTCATCGAGGACGCGGCCCAGGCGCATGGCGCGGAGTATCGCGGGCGGCGCGTGGGATCGATCGGCGATATGGGCTGCTTCAGTTTTTATCCCACCAAGAACCTGGGCGCCGCCGGCGAGGGCGGGATGGTTACTACCGCCAATGCCGAGTTTGCGAAGCGCATCAGGCTGCTGCGCGATTGGGGCCAGGAATCCAAATACAGGCCGGTGGTGAAGGGCTACAACTATCGTATGGAAGGTATCCAGGCCGCGATTCTGCGCGTGAAGCTGCAGCGCCTCCCGCGCTGGAATGAAGCCCGCCAGGCCCATGCCGCGCTCTATGATCGTCTGCTTGAGGATGCGGGCGTCGACCGGCCGCTGGTCGCCCCGGATGTGGGTCACGTGTATCATCTGTATGCCATCCGCAGCAATGAACGGGACCACCTGCGCGCGACGTTGGACGCGGCTGGAATTCAGACCGCAATCCACTATCCGGCGCCGATTCACCTGCTTCCGGCCTATGCCGATCCACGCTATCACGAGGGCGACCTGCCGGTTTCCGAGGCCTGCGCGAAGTCCGTGCTGTGCCTTCCCATGCATCCGTATCTCGATCCGGCGCAGGTGAAGCAAGTTGCGTCGGTCCTGTGTGGCGCTATCGCGCGGATATAGGATCCTATGAAAAAGCGCCTTCGCATTATTGGTCTGGTGGCAATTGCAGTGTTCGTTCTGATTCAGGTGGTGCGTCCGGAGCAGAGCAATCCGGCCATACATCCGGAGCAAACCATCGAGGCGAACATGCGCGTGTCCGCCGGTGCCGACGCCATTATCAAGCGCGCTTGCCGCGACTGCCATAGCGACGCGACGGTTTGGAAATGGTACGGAAACTTTGCACCGGTTTCGTGGCTGATGGTCTCCGATGTGAACTCGGGTCGGAAAAAGATGAACTTTTCGCAGTGGACCGACCTGAGCAAAGGGCAACAAGAAGATCGCTTGAAGGGTATCTGCGACGAGGTTCAGAGCGGCGGCATGCCGCTGTGGTTCTATCGCCCGCTGCATCCGGAGGCACGTCTTTCGGATACGGATAAGCAGACGCTGTGCGATTGGACGAAGTCGGCGTTGGCTGCGCCGCCAACACACTGAGCCGCGACCCGTCAGGGAGCGACTTATTACAGGCGGGCGAGTACGGCTTCGGTTACTTCCTGAGTGCTGGAGGAGCCGCCGAGATCGGCTGTGCGCACGCGGCCCTCCGCCAAAGTCGCGGCCACTCCTTGCTCCACTCGCAAGGCCGCTTCGCGCAGCTCCAGGTGATCCAGCAGCATACCCGCGGCCAGGATAGTAGCCAGCGGATTCGCGATGCCCCGGCCCGCGATATCCGGCGCGGAACCGTGCACGGGCTCGAACATGGAGGGGAACCGGCGCGTGGGATCGAGATTGGCGCTCGGCGCGAGGCCGATGCTGCCGGTAACGATAGCCGACAGATCGCTGAGAATATCGCCGAACAGGTTGGACGCCACCACCACATCGAAGCTTTCGGGCCGGCGCACGAAGTTCATCGCGGCGGCATCCACCAGCAGCGATTCGGTGTCAATGCCTTCGTATTCGGAGGCGACCTGCTGGAACACGCGATCCCATAGCACCATCCCGTAGCCCTGGGCGTTGGATTTGGTGATGGAAGTGACGCGGCGCTGGCCGTTGCGCCGGCGCGCGAGCTCGAACGCGAATCGCACCACGCGGTCAATGCCGCGGCGCGTGAATACCGCCGTCTGGATTGCCACTTCATCCGGATGATGATGATAGAGGAAGCCGCCCACCTGCGCGTATTCGCCCTCCGTATTTTCGCGCACCACCACCATGTCGATCTTTTTCGCGCCGGCCAGCGGCGAATCCACGCCGGGATAGAGAATGGCGGGACGGACGTTGGCGAACTGATCGAACGTGCGTCGGATGGGCAGCAAGAGGCCGTTCAGCGTGATGTGGTCGGGAATGTTCGGATCGCCCACAGCCCCAAGCAGGATCGCGGCTTTGGGACGCAGCAGGTCCAGCGCGTCGGCGGGCATCATGCGGCCATTGTGGAGATAGTATTCGGCGCCCCAGTCGAAGTATTCGAAATCGAACGCGGCGTCAAAACTCGGGGCGATGGATTCCAGCACTTGGATCGCGGCCGGGACCACTTCACGCCCAATGCCATCGCCGGCGATCACGGCGATTGAAAATCGTTTCATTCGACGTGGTGATGTTAGCACAGCTTTCCGCGCGCGATAATGGAAATGTGCAGGTAATCCTGGCCCTGATTCTGCTGAGCGGTTTGGCGCAAGAGGGCGCTTCGCCGGACGCAAAGCAGCCCGCGGCCGCAGCGGCGGTCTCGCAGGATTACGTGTGTCCCATGGATCCGGATGTGCGGTCGGATAAACCGGGGTCCTGCCCTCGCTGCGGCATGAAACTGGTGTTGGGAATCCCGGATACCACCGAGTTCCCGCTGGACCTGCGCGTGGAGCCCGCGAAATTCCACGCGGGCGACAAGGTGCGGCTCGCATTCCACGTGCTGGATCCCAAGACCGGGAAGCAAGTGCGGCATTTTCAGGTGGTGCACGAAAAGTTCATGCACATGTTCGTAGTGAGCCAGGATCTCGGATTCTTCATTCACCAGCATCCGGTGGAAGGGGCCGACCACGTGTTTCGTTACGAGATGAACTTTCCGAAGCCAGGGATGTATCGCGTGCTCGCGGACTTTTACCCGGAAGGCGGCAGCCCGCAGCTGGTGGCACGGACCGTAATTGTGCCCGCGCGCGCCGGGGAAGATGTGAAGCTGGCGACGCCGAAGCTATCCACGGAGCTCGGCGTGAGCCATGCGTCGAATATGGACGTGGAACTGGTGATGGATCCTCCGCGGCCGATTGTCGGCATGAAGACGCTGATGTTCTTTCGGCTGAAGCCCGCGTATGGATTGCAGCAATACCTGGGCGCGTGGGGACATATGCTGGCCGCCAGCGACGATCTAATCGACATGATCCACGATCATCCGTTCATCGCCGACGGCGGCCCGCAGGAGCAGTTCAATATGATCTTCCCGCGAGCGCGAATATATCGTGTGTGGGTCCAGTTCCAGCGCAACGGCGTGGTGAACACCGCGGCGTTTAATGTGCCGGTGTCCGAGCTGAAGTAGGTCACGGTCAATCCGCGCGAAGTGCGGCGGCTGGAAAGACGCGTTCTCGGAGTGAACTGGTTAACGCCGGAAGGCTACTTCGGATGTGACTTGATCTCGTGGATATGGAATTCACTACCCTCTATCGTGAAATAGAAGCGCCAGTCTCGATTCACACGAGCCTGCCAGACATCGCGAGTTTCATCATACTTCTTGGTTCTCAACGAGGGATGCCGAAAGTTCGTCACCAACAAGGCGCTCTGCTTGTCGAACGCGCTGCGTACCACGGCCGGCGCGGCGGCTTACTGTTTGATAAATTGCCGGGAATAGCGAATCGTCATCGAGAAGCAAGACGCTTCGACTTGTTCGCGTGGAGCCTCTTAGTCTGGGAGTGGAGAGACGCGAGAAACTCAGCGTGCGTCTTGAACGGTCCGTAGGAGCGTCCGGCCTTGAAGTCCTCCAGGCTCTGGGCGATGCCTCGATCCACAAGCGCCTTGGGGGTAAGTGTGATCTTGCCTCGCTCGATTTTGGCCTCCAGGACATCTCCAACATTGAGTCCGATCTTCTCGCGAACGCTCAGAGGAATAACTACCTGGTATTTGTTTTTGACAGTTACGATAGACATTGTTGTAGTTGGAAAGTTGAACTGTCCTACCTTTTTCAAGGTAGACTCGTTCCTCTTCCAAGTCAAGCGTAGACCCTGCGACAAGCTTTATCCGTTTCGCTTGACGACTCGCGCAATCGTCAAACCGGTTTACAATTGAGTTGGAGGAATGGCCGAGTGGTTGAAGGCGGCGGTCTTGAAAACCGTTAGCGGGGTAACTCGCTCGGGGGTTCGAATCCCTCTTCCTCCGCCACGCGCTCAGCGGTACGCCGCGGCCTGAATGCCGTACAACTCCGCATACGGCCCGCCCTTCGCCATCAGCGTTTCATGGGCGCCCACTTCCACTACTTTCGATCCATCCAGCACCACGATCATATCGGCCATGCGCACGGTGCTGAACCGGTGCGACACCAGGATGGTGATGTGGCTGCCGCGCGCCATTGCCGCGTAGCGCTCGAATAGCGCGTGCTCGGTTTCGGCATCCAGGGCGGCGGTGGGTTCGTCCAGTACAATCACCAGCGGCCGCTCGCGCATGAAGCCCCGGGCGAGCGCGAACTTTTGCCACTGGCCGAAGCTCAGCTCCACACCGCCGGGCCATGTTGGGCCGAGTTGTGTCCCCAGACCGGATGCCAGACCCTCCACCACATCCGCCGCACCTGCGCGCGAGACAGCCGCGACTATCGCGGGTTCATCGTCCAGCCGGGGCAGGTCGCCGACGCCCACAGTATGGCCGGCTCGAAATTCGAACCGGAAGAAATCCTGGAACGCGCCGGCCAGACGCGAGCGCCAGTCATCGGCGCGAATCCGCGCTAGATCCACGCCATCCACCAGGATGCGTCCGCCGTCGGGCTGGTACATGCGGCAGAGCAGCTTTACCAGCGTGCTCTTGCCCGCGCCGTTCTCGCCCACGATGGCCACCACCGAGCCGGGTTTCAGTTCCAGGTTGATATCGTCGAGAACGCAGCGCGAGGTTCCCGGATAGGTAAAGGACACATGTTCAAACCGAATCCCATCCGCCAGCCGCTCTGGCGCGGGCGCATCGGCGTGCTCCATGAGCGATGCGGCGTAATCCTCCAGCCACGCCATGCGGCGCGAGCCGTCGAGCCAGAAGCCGCGCAAGAAACCGATTTCGCCCACGGTGGCGCCCAGGTAAGCCGACAAACGCGCGCCGGCGGCCAGCACCAGCAGCACCTGGCCCGGCGAGGCTTTCAGCACCGACGAAACGAAAACCACTGCTCCCACGTAACCGGCGCCGAAGATGGCCCAGGCCAGCGTATGCCATGCCGCAGTGCCCCAGCGCGCGGCCGCCACCGGCCCATACCAGCGCTCCCCGGCGTCATGCCGCTGTTTTTTCAACCGTTCGCCGATGCCCGTGACGCGCACTTCCTTTCCCGGCGGCGCAGTGGTGGCCGTAGTGAACAAGTGCCGCGCCAGACGGCTGGCCGCCATGGCTCGCTGCTGCACTGCGCGCTCCACGCCCGGACGCCAGGTGGACGTGAACACCGTCGGCAGCGCGAAAAGCAGCAGCAATACCAGCGCCGGGTGAATGGAACCCAGCAGTGCGACGGTTACACCCAGCCGCAGTATCCATCCACAGGTGGAGAATAGCGACATATACATGTGGTCCAGCACGAACACCTGATTACGCAGCATGCCGAGCCGGTCAACGTACTCCGGCCGTTCGTGGTGCGCGATGGTGGCGACCGAGGCCTGCAATCCCGCGACGTGCGACTCCAGCGCCACCGCCACGCGATCACGAAAGCGCCGCTGGGTACGGTCACTGGTGACTTTCAGGAACCATGTGGCCACCGCCGAGACTGCGAGTCCCGCGCCCGCCCCCAGCGCCATATTGCGATCATGGCGGAGCACGCCGTTAGCCAGCAGCATCATCCACAGCGCCAGCAGCGCATCCGGCAGCGCGGCCAGCAATGAAAGCCCGAAGGCCACCGGAAGCAAGCGCGGCTCGGCCTGATACGCGCGCTTGAGCGCACGCCACATCGCGGGTAGCGCGGGCGGCATGTCCGCGAGCCGGCGATCCTCAGGCGGGGGCATCCAGCGGCACTCCTTCCTCGCCAGGTTCGGATTCGAAGCGCGACGCCTGCATTTCGAACATCGTGCGATAGCGGCCGCCCGCGGCCATCAGCTCATCGTGCGAGCCGAGTTCGACTACGCGGCCATTTTCGAGAACGCAGATGCGATCCGCCTGGCGCACAGTGGAAAACCGGTGCGAAATTAGAATGGTGGTCGCATGTCGAGTGGCCGCCAGGATGCGCTCGAAGATTTCCGCCTCGCCGCGCACATCCAGTTGCGCGGTGGGCTCATCCAGCAGTACCAGCCCTGCGCCCATCTTTACGGAGCACAGGGCACGGGCGAGTGCAACACGCTGCCACTGCCCGCCGGAGAGCTCGGTACCGCCTTCATATCCGCGCGCGAGGATCGTGTCCAGACTGGCGAGGCGCGTCGCGCCGGCTTCCGCGAGCGCTCCTTCAATCACGCTGTCAGGAGCGCCGGCGGGAGATACATTGTCGCGCAACGGCAGTTCGAAGCGAATGAAATCCTGGAATACGGCCGCCAGGCGCGCGCGCCAGCCCTCCAGATCGATCTGGCGCAAATCCACACCGTCGATCTCGATTGCGCCCTCCTGCGGATCGTACAAGCGGCACAAAAGTTTCGCCAGCGTGGTCTTGCCCGCCCCGTTCTGGCCAACAATCGCGATCGACGAGCCCGCCGGAATTGTCAGGTCGAAACCTTGAAGCACGGGCGCGCCTCCGCCCGGATAAGCAAACGTCAGATTGCGGAAACGGATCTCGCGCGCCGGCATCGATAGGGCAGGCTGGGTTCCGCGTGAAAGCGCGCCCGCCGGACCCATTGCTTCCCGCAGTCGCAACACCGCGTTCACGGGGGCGGCGGCGCCGTCCAGAGCCCATGACAATCCGCCGAATGCGATCATGCTGGTGCTCACCGCGGCAATCGCAAAAGTGACCGCGAGTCCCAGGGGCAAGCGTCCCGCGGCGGCGTCCGTCGAGATGGACCAGAACACTAGCAGATTGGCGGATAACACCACCAGCAAGCTCCACAACACGGGCCGTTCACGCAAGCGCGTGGCGCGCCATTGCAGATCTAGCAACCGGCGGCGGCGCGACGTGAAACGCTCGACGGTCCAGGCGCCGAGTCCGAAGAGCCGCAATTCCTTGGCGGAGGGCGGATCCACGGCGAGGCGGTAGGCGTACTCGGCATCGCGCTGCGCTTCGCGTACTTCATCCGTATTGCGATCGCGCCAGATGGCGCTTTCGCGCAGCAGCCAGTGGGTGGCGAACCAGGCGCCCAGCAGAAGCAGAGGCGCCCACCAGGCGTACGCCGCCAGCACGCAGGCCGCGGCCAGTCCGCCGATCAGTTCCACCAGTCCGGATGCAATGAAGTCCATGGAGATGGACAAGGGCGGGCCACTGATGCCGAGGTCGAAATCGCGCGCCATACTGAGATCCGTGGTCAGGCGCGGATCCTCCAGGTGCCCCATCCCCGGCGGTCCGCCGCATGCGCTGGTCAGCTCGTCATAGAGCCACGCGGCGGTGCGGCTACCCAGGTTAGCGCCAATGGCCTGATGCAGCGGGGACAAGATCTGGAGCAGCACGAATATCGCCCCGGCCATGCTTAGCGGCCCGGCCAGCGAATCTCCACGCTGCACCGCGCCTACCAATACGCCCATCGCGATGGTAAACAGGGCCGGCAGCGAGCCGCGCAGCAGCAGCGCCACCCACCACGCGATGGCAAGAAAACTGTCCGCCTTCGGGAGCGCCCCGAAAAACTTCCACTCCTTCCGAGCCACAAGACGCTGGATCATGGCAGGCATTACACCCGATTGTAAATCGAACCAGGAGCGCTAGCTGAATCCTTTCAACTCCACGATGGTCGCGCCGGTTCCGCCCTCGGATTGCGACGCCGAATAGAATTTTGCCACATGCGGATTGTCCGCCAGCAGTTCCGCCACCACGCGCCGCAGGACACCCATTCCGTGCCCGTGCACGATGCGTATCCGTTCCACTGAGGCGGCCGCCGCGTTATCCAGGAACTTGTCGACGATATCGCGGGCCTCTTCCGCGCGCTGTCCCACCACGTTGATCTCGCGATACGTGCCATCCCAGGCTGGTCCGGCGGGCTGAAACGTCACATTCCTCGGCAGCCGTCCGGCGTCGGGCGCGTCGGGCAGCACATCTTCCACGTCGTCGATCGAAACCTGCATCTTCATCAGTCCCGCTTGCACTTCCAATCGTCCCTCGGACAGCTTGCGCCGCACGCGGGCGGGCTCTCGGATGCCCTTCAGCCGCACTCGGGAACCCTCTTCTATTGCTAAGGCCGGCTTGGCCGCGGGCGTTTTCGCCAGCACGGACGATTGCACTCGGTCCTGAAACTCGCGCCGGGTCTTGGCCACTCGCCGGGTGGCTTGTTCGGCGGCTTTGCGTTGGTCCGCGCCTTCCAGCACCCGGTTGATGGTCTCGCGCGCCTGCGCTTCAAATTCCGCGATGGCCGATTCGCACCGCCGCTCCACCTCGCGGAGTTTGGCGGTCTCGCGCTGCTCCCACTCGCGCGCCAGCGCCCCCTCGCGTGCGGCCAGCGCCTCTCGCGCTTCTTCCAATAGGCGCTCAGCTTCGGCCACGCTTTCCAGGCGGGCATGCAATTCGCCCAGGAAGCGCGAAATGTCGCGCTCGGCCGTGGACATCGCGCCGCGCGCCCGCTCAATCATGGCCGGCGGCATGCCCAGCCGGCTCGCGATATCCAGTCCAGCCGACTTTCCCGGCGCGCCCAGCCGCAGGATATACGTAGGCTCCAGCGTCAGCTCGTCAAATCCCATGGACGCATTCACCACGCCCGCGGTATTCGCGCCGAATACCTTCAGCGCGAGCAGATGCGTGGATGCCAGCGTGAACGCGCCGCTGCTGCGAAACGTATCCAGCACCGCCACGCCCAGCGCCCCGCCCTCTTCCGGATCGGTGGCGCGTCCCAGCTCATCCAGCAGCACCAGCGAATCGCGAGTCACGTTCTCCAGCATCTCCCGGACATGCGCAATGTGCGCAGAAAACGTGCTCAGGCTTTCCAGAATCGACTGGTTATCACCCACGTCCGCCAGCACCTGGTCGAACAACGGAAACTCGGCTTCGACCGCCGGCACCGGCAGGCCGGCCTGCGCCATCAGCGCGAGTAATCCCACGGTCTTCATGGACACCGATTTGCCGCCCGTGTTCGGGCCGCTGATCAGCAGCGTCCGGCAGGATTCCTCCAGCGACAGGGATATGGGCACAATGGGTTTGCGCTGCTTGCGCAAAACGTCTTCGAGTAACGGATGCCGCGCTTCCCTCAGCAGCAGGCGCCGGCTCCCGTCCGGACTGAAGCGCGGAATTGTACAGTTGAAATCGATGGCGAATGCCGCCTTCGCGAACACGAACTCGAGCTCGCCCGCCGCCGCCGCCGCATCGGCGATCGCCCCGGCGTGCGCCCGCAGCGAATCCGTCATTTCACGCAGAATGCGCAGCACCTCGCGTTGCTCCTCTTCGCGCAGCCGAACCAGATCGTTATTCAGATCGATGGTCTCGAGCGGCTCGACAAAGAGCGTGTGCCCGGTCCCGCTGGCGCCATGGATCACTCCCTGCATCTTGCGCTGGTGCCCGGCGACCACCGGCACCACGAACCGGTCATTCCGAATGGTGATGAACTCTTCCTGCAATGTGCCATTGTCACGGTGCGCGCGCAGAAAGCGCTCCAGCGAAATCTGGATCTGCTTCTGCTGTTTCTCGATGTCCCGGCGCAGCCGGTGCAGCGCGACGCTGGCATCGTCCGACAATGAGCCGTCCGGCAGAATCTTGCCGCTCAATTCGCGCAGCAACGGCCGCAGATCGGCGATGCGCGAAGCCGTGGCCGCCAGACGCGGATATTTTTCGCTCGCCGCCACCAGCAGCCCGCGCATCTCCGCGGCCTGCCCCAGAAAACTGGTCAGCTTGACGATCTGCCCTGCCTCCAGCCCCGCGCCTTCGATGCGCAGCAATGCCACTGACTCGGCTATATCGGGAATGGAGTCAAAGCGAATCCGAATCGCGGACCCGCGCGAAGCTGGTTGCGGCTGCGTGGCGGCCTGTAAATACCGGAGCGCTTCGGATGCGTCCGCCAGGGCTGTTTCCAGCGCGTCCCGATCGAAGCCCGGCGCGGCCCGTTCCAACTCCGCGCGTCCCAGCGGACTCGCGACATAGCGCCCCAGCAGCGCGCGCAGCGCCTCGAATTCCAGGATGTCAGCGCTGGAGTTGTGCAAAAGCGCGCTCCACAACCGCCGTCGTGCCTTCTGTCAGACGATAATTTCCCAGTTCCGATCGGGAGACCCAGGCCGCACGGCTCACGTCGCTGGCCGCTTCGAGCGTACCGCCCACAACCTTGCACACATAATCGATCAGCACGTAGTGGTATTCAGTGCGCCCAGCGTCGTCGGGAATCATTCGTTCGAAGATCTCGAACATTGACAATACTTCCACTTCGAGCCCGGTCTCCTCCCGCACTTCCCGCCGCATCGCATCCTCCAGCTTCTCCCCCGTTTCGACGACCCCGCCCGGCAATGACCACCAGCCCTTCAGCGGTTCCTTGCCGCGCTCCGCCAGCAGAATGCGTCCTTTCTCGAAGATCAGGGCGCCGACACCCAGGTACGGGCGCGACGGATAGCGCCGGCTCTGCTCCGCGTTAATATTGCACGCTCCCCTTCACGGGCGTATCCGACATGAGTACAATACTCCCATGTTAGGCCGATACCTGCTGGCTATCGCAATTTTCGCTCGTGGCGATCATGATAGGCTGGGCCTGCGACAATTCAGAGCATCTCGGCATTCCAGCCGGCGCAAAATTTCCGCTGCACGAGCTTGGAGAAGTCGGCAAATACGCGCTTGTACTCCTGATCGTCCGGTGCTGGTACTGGAGCGGCTGGTTGACACCGTGCTCGATCGAAGCAAGGCCGGACTCAAGGAGGCAGTGCGGGAGACTTTCGGGGAGACGGCAACCACGATGAACGCCAGCTTCAAGAGTATTGAGGGGGGCTTCAAGACCATCGAGGGCAGCTTTAAGTCAATCGAGGGCCACTTCTACACGACGGGCAAAGTGGTGGAGACCGGCTTCCTTCAGCTCAGCGATACCTTGGGGCGGACCATACTCCAATTGAAGGTGATTGAGCTCAAGCGCGACTGGTCCGCGGAACAGGAGGACGAGGAGCTGGCCGAAACCGTTCCCCAGTCGGCGGCATCTCTTGCGCGCGAAGGCAAAATCGATGAAGCCAAATCGGAGATTGAAAGCAAATCCGCAGACGCCTATCCGGCAGCGAAGGCGGAGAAGGAATTAGTCCTTCTTCTGCTCTCCCATCGAACCACCGATTGGGAAGAGGCGGAGCCCGACTCCTGCGCGGAGACGTTCTCGATCCCAGCTATCACATGCGGCTCTCATACAAGTTCTGGACCATCCACCGGTTCGACGAGGCCATAAAAATCGCCGAGGTCGGATTGGAACTCTCAAGATCGAATGTTGATATGGACTTCGTCACCCCGAGACTTGAGAACAACTTGGCTTATTTCTATGCGGAGGGAAATCGAACCGAAAGGCAGAGAAGGCCTTCCAGTACATTCAAGACGCCCGAAGGCAAATGCCGCTGAACGTAGACTTGTTGGAAACAGAAGGGTGCGTCAAGATTGCGTTCAGCCCAACTCAAAACGAAGCGCTCGACGGCTTCAGCCAACTTGCCGAAGCTGGCAAAGCAAAGGGCGATATGAGTACGTTACAGGAGTGGCTGGAGCGTTACAATGCCAGGACCTTTAACTAGAGCTTGGGACGTGGCCCAGGACCTGGAAGTGGTCCGCGATGGTTCAATACTCTCATGACTCACCTACCGCTTTCATGCTACCCTGCCCTGCGCCAATTGTCACTTTCAGGGCAGCGCGCCGGCCGCATGGAATAACGCAACGCTAATATTGCACGCTCCCCTTCACGTTCAGCCTGATCCGGTACACCGACGATCGCGCCGTGATATACAGGCCCTGCAGATCCGCATCTCCGAATGCGCAGTTGGAGGGCGTCTCGGCGATGGGAATTTCGTTGAGCTGCTTGCCGGCCGGCGAATACACGAAGAGGCTGCGGGCGGCGAGGTACAGGTTCCCGTGTTCGTCGGTCCGGAGACCGTCCGGCACGCCGGGAATTCCCGAGATCAGCACGCGTTCATTAGACGCCGCTCCATGCTTGTCCAGATCGAACGCGCGCACGTTGTGCTCGTCTGATCCGGCGACATACAGGATATGCCCGTCGGGCGAGAGCGCCACACCGTTGGGACGCCCCGGCGTCCGCGCGATCACTTCCATCTCCCCTTTCAGCGCCACGTGGAAGACGCCATAAAAATCCAGCTCCCGCGTATCCTGCTGGTTGCCGAACGCCGGATCGGTGAACCATACGTGCCCGTCCTTGCGCACCACGATATCGTTGGGTGCGTTCAGACGTTTGCCCTGATACTTTTCCGCCAGCACCTCGATGTGCCCCTTGCGATCCGTACGCGTGACGCGCCGCGTCCGGCTTTCGCACGTATAGAGCCGCCCCTGTGCGTCGAAAGTGTTGCCGTTGGCCCCGTTCGAGTCTTTGCGAAAAACGAAAGGGCGCTCGCCCGGCACCAGCTTCAGAATGCGGTCATTCGGTATATCGCTGAACAGGAGAGCTCCATCCTGGGCCCAAACGGGTCCTTCCGTGAATCCATGCCCCGAGGAAACCTTCTCGATGCGTATCTCAGGCCCGTCCTGTGCCGAGAGGAGTGTGGCCAGAAGAAACAGCGCTCGATTCACTCTCATAGCCTAACGCGCTTAAGCCCGCGGTGTCCGGGAAGTTGAAGTTGGTGTACAATGCCCAACAGTGCGATCCTGTAACGCCGTTGTAATCCGGCGGGGCAGGTACGTTTTTGACTTTGGGGGGAACATGAGCAAGCTTTTTCTGATGGCGATCATTTGCGCCGGCGCGCTGGTAGCGCAGGACATCACCGGAAGTATCGCCGGCACCGTCCGAGACGCCTCTGGCGCGGGCGTTCCTGGGGCAAAAGTCACCGTAACAGCCACTGAGCAAAACCAGGTAGTCCGCACCGCGACATCCGACGCTTCCGGGAATTACTCCGCCCCTTTGCTGGCGGTGGGGAAGTATTCGGTGAGCGTGGAAGCACCGGGCTTCAAGAAGAGCACGCAGACAGACATCAATTTGAACGTTAATGACCAGCTCACGGTCAACGTCAAACTGGAAGTAGGCGACGTGCAGCAGGAAGTCACCGTTCAGGCGGCGCCGATTGCCGTGGAGTTGCAGTCCGCGGCGCAGAGCACGGTAATCAATGGGACGCAAATCCGTGAACTTGCCCTGGTCACGCGCAACTACGAGCAACTGGTGGCTTTGATGCCCGGCGTAAGTTCGGCCGCCGTCGATCAATTGTATGTCGGAGTCTCGGCCCCGGCGGGAACGGCTGCCACCATTCCATACGCCATCAATGGCGCGCGCACTGCCGCCAGCTCCTGGACGGTGGATGGGGCTGATAACGTCGACCGTGGGTCGAACCTCACGTTACTCAACACTCCGAGTGTGGACTCCATCGCCGAATTCAAAGTGCAGCGCAGCGGCTACTCGGCGGAGTTCGGACGCGCAGGCGGCGGGATGGTGAGCGTGGTCACCAAATCCGGCACCAGCGAGTTCCATGGCGACATATTTGAGTTCGCCCGCAACAACGCCTTTGCCGCTAACAACTTCTTGAATAATGCCAACAAGCTGAACCTCGGCAGCGACGGGAAGGCCCGAGTGCCGGCGCTGCATTACAACGATTTCGGCGGTACCCTCGGCGGCCCCGTTTGGATTCCGGGCATCTACGGCAAGAATCGAAACAAGAACCAAACCTTTTTCTTTTTCTCCACCGAGTTCCGGCGCGTGATCACATATTCCTCGCCGACGGCCACAGTGCCCACCGCGGCGGAAATCACCGGTAATTTTCCGCACCCGATTTGCGCCTCCTACACCGGCAGCGTCTGCAATCAGGTCACGCAGCAAATCACCAAATTCGATCCAGTAGCTGCGCAGTACGTCAAGGACATCTTCTCCAAGGTAGCCCTGCCCACGGGGACCAATACCCTGCCTTCGCTCTTTCGCAACGTCTACAACTTCGAGCAGGAGCTGGTAAAGATCGATCATTCCTTCAGTCAGAATCACCGCGTGTACTTGCGGTATCTGCGCGATGACATTCCGACTATCGAGCCGGGCGGATTGTTTACCGGCGCGGCCATTCCTGGCGTGGGGACAACCGCCACCGACGCTCCGGCGCACAACTGGGCCGTTCATGAGACGTCTACCTTTTCCCCCACCTTGCTTAACGAAGTCGGTTTCAACTATTCCTACGGGGCGATTATCAGCGACCCGGTTGGGTTGCTGGCCGCGACCGTTTCTTCAGACATCAAAGTGCCGCTGCCGTTCCCGGTCACGCTGAACCAGGTCCCCAACCTTTCCTTCACTGGCGGCAGCAGCCTCGCAACATTCGGTCAGTACCGCGATTACAACCGCAACTACAACGTCTTCGATAACCTGACCAAGATTATGGGCCGCCACACCCTGAAGTTTGGTTTTTCCTACAACCACTATCAGAAGACGGAGAACGCAGGCGGTGGCAACGCGGGTGCCTTCGCTTTCACGGCGGCGACTTCCTCGCTGCCAGCGGGCGGCGCCACGCTTTTCGAGCAGGCTTTCGCCAATTTCCTGGTGGGTAACGCCGCTGGCTTCAGCCAGACATCCATCGACGTCACCCCGGACATGCGCGCACAGCAATGGGAAATCTACGGCCAAGACGACTGGCGCGTGAGGCCTAACCTTACCTTGAATCTCGGCGTCCGATACTCGATGTTCCGCCAGCCTTTTGACGCCAACAACCAGTTGACTACTTTTGATCCCGCGCTCTATAATCCCGCCCAAGCGGCCAAGCTGACCGCGGGCGGCCTGCTGGCGAATACCGACGGGCTTTCCTACTTGAACGGCATCAGCATTAACGGCAAGAACTCCCCGTACGGGAGTAAAGTGGCACGGGAGAACAAGGGAAACGCCGCCCCGCGAGTCGGCTTGGCTTGGGATCCGTTTAGCACTGGAAAGACTTCCATCCGCGCGGGCTATGGGGTCTCCTACGATGCCACGCTCTTTGGCATTTACGAGCAGAACATTTTTGCGAATCCTCCGTTCGTAAACGCCGTGAGCATTCCGAATACCCTGCTGAGCAATCCCGGCGGGGGCACGGCGAGCGTTCAAAACTCGCCGAAAGCGTTACGCGGCAGCGCGGCTGACTGGAAAACTCCCTACACGCAGCAATGGAGTTTCGATATCGAGCGCCAGTTCACCCCCTCCACATTGCTGACCGTGGCGTACGTTGGCACCAAGGGCACGCACTTGCTCGGAATCGCGGATATCAATACGGTTCCCGCCAACCTGGCCTACACCAGCGGGTTGCTCTCGCCGACCACCGTGGTGACATCCGCGAACACAACGCTGCTGAATCTTCTTCGCCCTTACCAGGGATACAACTCGATCAACGTGATCGAGCCCTGGTTTAACTCGAATTACAATTCGCTGCAGATATCCGGGCAGAAGCGTTTCCATGACGATTCTATCGTTGCGTTCTCCTACACCTGGTCGAAGAACCTCACCGACAACCAGACCGACCGGTCCAGCGCCGCTCAGAACTTCTACAACCGCAAGGGTGGCGAGTACGGGTTGGCTACGTTGGACCGCCGCCATATCTTCACGGCGAATTTCGTCTACAACCTGCCCTTCTTCCGGGCGCAGAAAGGTTTCGTGGGCAAGGCTCTCGGCGGCTGGGAGATTTCTGGCGTGACGTATTTCAACACGGGCGCGCCCAACACCGTCACCACCCTGGCGGGCACCGATCCCGCGGCTCTGGGCATCCTGGGACCAAGTGCCGCGAGCCCCCGGCCCGACATGGTGTGCGATCCGAACGCCGGCGCGCCGCATACCCGATTCCAATGGTTCAATGGCAAATGCTTCCAGAACGTGGATGTCGCCAGCGGCGTGCATCTCCCCGGAAATGCCGGCCGGGGCGTCGTTCGAGGTCCCGGCTTTGAACGGGTGGATCTCGGGCTGTTCAAGAACCTCACGTTCAAGGAGCGTTACCGCTTCCAAATCCGCGGCGAAGCCACCAACGCATTCAATCACGCAAATCCGAACGGATTTGGATCCCTGGGGCTGGGCAGCGGACTGTTCAACACCATCACCAGTTACCGCGACCCGCGCATCATCCAGCTGGGCGGGAAGTTTTACTTCTGAGTACGTTGTCTCTTTTCGCGCGCGGGGTTGCCGGTCTGGCTCTTCTGGCGGCCCCCTCGCTGCATGCCTCGGACTACGCCGGTCAGATTGAGGAGTGGCGCGCGCAGCGCGAAGCCAGGCTCAAAGCTGACGACGGGTGGCTCACCGTCGTCGGACTTTTCTGGCTAGCCGAAGGACCGAATACAGCGGGCAGCGACCCTTCCAGCTCCGTTCTTCTTCCCAGCGGCCCCGCGCATGCCGGCGTCTTCGAGCGCCACGGGGATCACGTTGCATTTCGCGCCTTGGCGGACGGCCTTGTTTCAAAATCCGATTTGAAATCCGACGCCGGCGGCAAGCCCGACTTGCTCCAGTTCGATGGCCTGACCATGTTCGCAATCCGCCGCGGCGACCGCCTCGGCATCCGCGTCAAGGATACCCGCAGCGTCTATCGCACCGGTTTCACCGGGCTCCACTGGTTTCCCGTTTCCGAACCTTCTCGCGTGATCGCGAAATTTATCCCCTATGATCCGCCGCGCACGGTTTCTATTCCCACCATCCTGGACACCATTGAAAAGCAGCCCAGCCCGGGCTACGCCGTCTTCAAAGTAAACGGTGTCGCCTGCCGCCTGGACGCCGTGGTGGAAGACAACGAATTGTTCTTTATCTTCCGCGATCTCACCGCCGGCAAGCAGACCTACGCGTCCGGCCGGTTCCTCAAAGCCGATCTCCCGAAAGATGGAACCGCCATTCTGGATTTCAACAAAGCCTACAACCCGCCTTGCGCCTTCACTCCCTATGCCACCTGCCCGCTTCCGCCGCCGCAAAATCGTTTGAACGTCCGCATCGAAGCCGGCGAACTCAACTACGGCCATCACTAAATCCACCGCCGCGCCCAGTAATACCCGATCTTCGCCGTTTCCTGCAGCAGCCCTAAAAATACGCCCCAGCGCCGTTCCCACCGCTGCACGCGCTTCCCCGCATCCGGAAACGGCCGCGGCTCCACGTTCATGCCGGCCTTCCGAAACACCCGATACGCGCGGAACATATGATAGTCGCTGGTCAGTAGCACCTTGCGCCCCTGCGAACCCGCCAGCATCCGCGTCACGAACAACGCATTTTCCCGCGTGCTGCCGGCTTGCGTTTCCACTCGAATCGCGGCCGCCGGAACACCCGAGTTGACCATAAAATCGCCCATCGCGTCCGCTACCCCGGCGCCACTCACCACGATTTCCCGAAAGCCTCCCAGCCGCCACGCGCGAATCGCGTACACGGCTCGCCAGTACGACGATTCTCCGATAATTCCGTCCGGCTGCCCCTCGCTTCCCAGCACAATCAGCACGTCTCCGCGAGCCTCGGTCCAGGGCCCCGCCAGCGCGCTGCTCCACCATTCTAGTACCGGCGTTACGGTGACCATCACAAACAGCAGTCCCAGAGAGGCCAGTGCGCGAATGGCGTACCGCAGCAGCATGGATGCCACTATAACGCGCTTGGGTCACATGAAATTTGCCTAGCGTTTTCAGCGAATTACGCATTGCGCCCAAACAACGCCCGCTAGATTGGAAGCATGCTTCACAGATTTCTCATCACGGCGGGGCTGCTGTCAGTAGTCCTCGCCAGTTCTACATGGGCCCAGAATCAAACGCTGGTGGATCTCCGGACCCAAACCAAGAGCGTCGACTTCTCGGGAGCCAACACCACCAGGCCTTTCAAGACCGGTACGCCCCTGCCGGCCACCTGCGCGGTGGGCGAGATGTTCTACAAAAGCGACGCGCCTCCGGGCGCAAACCTCTACGGCTGTACCTCACTCAACAACTGGACGCTCCAGAGCAGCGGCGCGGGCAGCCTCCCCAGCCTCTCCGGAAACGCGGGAAAGGTTCTTTCAACCGACGGCAGCAGCGTGAGCTGGGGAGCGCTTGCAGGCGACGTCTCGGGCGCGCCTTCCACACTCACCGTTACGCAGATCCAAGGCCGCGCCGTCTCCTCCTCCGCGCCCGGCTCCGGACAGGCGCTGGTATGGAACACAGCCACCAGCCGCTGGGAGCCGCAAACGCTCGCGGGCGGCGGAGGCGGTGGAGGCGTCACGCTGAGCAGCCAGCTTGGCGATCTGGCTACCGCGTTCACCAATGCCACCACCCTTACCATCGGCGCCAACTGCTCCCTTTCCACGCCCTGCAATGTTCGCTTTGGCGATACAGGCTATTCATTCGTCAACAGCGCCACGGTAACTCTGTCCTCCGGCACCGGCACGGCGTTCATTTACGTCGCCAGAGGCGGCGTGCTCACCGTGGGGCACAATCTCACCGTGAATTGCTCCAGCGCGTGCGCTGCCCAGCCTGGCGTCACGCAGTTTCCTTCCGACTCCATCCCCCTGGCCTCGCGAACCGCGACGAATGGATCCTGGGATGCCACCGGCGGCCTGGACCGCCGCGCGTTCCAAAGCGCGAAGGTGGTAACGGCGGGCGCCGGCCTGATCACCGCCGAAACATCGGGCACCACCGCCGTGAGCGTGGACGTCAACCTGGTGGGCCTGCGCGTAGCAGTCCCCGCCACCTCCGCCGCCGCCTGCACCACTGGCAGTTGGTCCCTCGATCCCTCCTTCTACTACATATGCGTAGCCACCAACACTTGGCGCCGCACCCCCCTCTCCTCATTTTGATTTTGTAGGGCGGACCCCCAGGTCCGCGCGGGGCCCCCCGGCCCCGCTCCCCGCAATTCCTGTATCCTCATAGGAAGCAGTCAGGAGGCGTCATGCTCACTTCGAATCCCCAGCCAGGTTTTTCCCGCCGCCACTTCGGCCGTATCTCGGCCATGCTCACCGCCGGCGCGGCTTTGCCGTTCTACACCGAATCCGCCTTGGCCCAGCTATCCATGCTCAAGGGTCCCATCCCACCGGACGCCGTCAAGATCAACGCCAACGAGAATCCCATGGGTCCCTGCCCCGAGGCCGCCGACGCCATCTACAACGTGGTCAAGAAGGGCGGCCGCTACCTGTACGAAGAAACGGGCGCGTTCCAAAAACTTCTAGCCGAGCAGGAAGGTCTGAAGCCGGATTACGTGTTGCCCTTCGCCGGATCCAGCGCGCCGCTGCACCAGGCCGTCCTGGCCTTTACGTCTGCGCAGCGCAGCTTCGTTGTCGCCGATCCTGGCTATGAAGCCGGCGAGAGAGCCGCCACCTTCATCGGCGCCCGGACTATCAAGGTTCCGCTTACCAAGACTTATGCCCACGACGTGAAAGCCATGGCCGCGGCGGATCCCAAAGCCGGCCTTATCTATCTCTGCAATCCCAACAATCCCTCGGGCACCCTGACCTCCCGCGAGGACATCGATTGGCTGCTGGCCAACAAGCCCGCCGGAAGCATCCTGATGGTGGATGAAGCCTACATGCACATCGCCGGCTCCACGCCCACATCGGACTTGGCCGCCGCCGACAAGGAGATCATCGTACTCCGCACCTTCTCAAAGCTCTACGGAATGGCGGGGCTGCGAGCCGGCGCCGCATTCGGACGCCCCGATCTGCTCGCGAAATTCAGGGACTACAGCGCCGGCGCACTCCCGGTTACCGGGATGGTGGGCGCCGTCGCCAGCCTCCAATCGAAGAGCCTGGTCCCCGAGCGCCGCAAGATCATCAAGGACATTCGCGAGGACACCTTCGAATTCCTCGACAAGCACAACTTCAGCTACATCGCATCGGTCAGCAACAAGTTCATGCTGGACACTAAACGCCCGGGCGCCGATTTCATGGAAGCCATGGCCCGCGAGAAAGTCTACGTCGGCCGCATCTGGCCGTGCTGGCCCACGTATTCGCGCATCTCCATCGGTACCCGCGACGAGATGAAGAAGTTCCAGACCGCCCTGCTCAAAGTTATGGCGTAGCGCCCCGGTTGCGGGACAATCGGTGTAGATGCAATTCCTGAAAGAAAGTCTGATTGAGCTGATCACTCAGACCTCCACGAACCTTCCGCCCGACGTGCGAGCCGCGATGGGCGTGGCGATCTCCGGCGAGACGCCCGCCACCCAGTCCGCGCAGGCGCTGGGCATCATCGCCGGCAATATCGACATGGCCCAGCAGGATGAAGCGCCCATCTGCCAGGACACCGGCATGCCCACTTTCGCCGTCCACACGCCCGTCGGCGTGAATCAATTGAAGATCAAGCAGGCCATCCGCGAAGCCGTGGCTGAAGCCACGCGACGAGGAAAGCTGCGGCCCAATTCGGTGGATTCACTCACCGGCAAGAACAGCGGCGACAATCTGGGCGAGGAAACCCCGGTCATTCACTTCGATCAATGGGAAGAAGATCAGATTGAAGTGAAGCTGATCCTCAAAGGGGGCGGCTGCGAGAACAAGAACATCCAGTATTCCCTGCCCTGCGAGATTGACCACCTGGGCAGCGCCGGCCGCAATCTCGACGGCGTGCGCAAGTGCATATTGCATGCCGTGTGGCAAGCGCAAGGACAAGGCTGCGCGCCGGGTGCCGTGGGAGTCTGCATCGGCAGCGATCGCGCGCATGGCTACGTGCTCGCTAAGAATCAGCTGTTCCGCACTCTTGACGACGTGAACCCGAATCCAACCCTCGCCGCACTCGAAGCCGAAATCATGGACCAAGCCAACCGCATCGGCGTCGGCGCGATGGGATTCGGTGGCAAGGCGTCGTTGATCGGATGCAAGGTGACGGCGGCGAATCGCCTGCCCGCCAGCTTCTTCGTATCCGTGGCGTATGACTGCTGGGCGTTCCGACGTCTCGGCGTGCGCCTGGATGCATCCAGCGGCGCGATCACCCAGTGGCTTTACCGCGATCCGAACCGTCCCGTGGAGCGCATGGCCAAAGCCGAAGGCTTCCCGCTCACCGGCCGTGAAGTGCTGCTGCGGACTCCGCTATCGGAAGAGCAGGTGCGCGCGCTGCGTGTGGGCGACGTGGTGCTGATCTCCGGCGAGTTGTACACCGGCCGCGACGCCGTGCACGCGCATTTGATGAAGAATCCGCCTCCCGTGGATCTGCATGGCGCGGCGCTGTATCACTGCGGACCGGTGATGTTAAAGAACGGCGATTCCTGGGAAGTGAAAGCAGCCGGCCCCACCACCAGCAGCCGCGAAGAGCCGTATCAAGCCTCCATCCTGGAGAAATACGGCGTGCGCGCGGTGATCGGCAAGGGCGGCATGGGCGCCAAAACGCTGGCGGCGTTGAAGCAGTGCGGCGCCGTATACCTCAACGGCATCGGAGGCGCGGCCCAGTTCTACGCCCGTACCGTCGACAAGGTGCTGGGTGTCCACCTGCTGGAATTCGGCATCCCCGAAGCCATGTGGCATCTCCACGTAAACAACTTCGCCGCCATCGTCACCATGGACGCCCATGGCAACAGCCTGCACGCCGATATCGAGCAATCCACCGGTGCCGCGCTCGCCGAACTGCAGCGGGCCTGAGCGGTTTGGTAGAATAGCTTTTAGTCGCGGCCAGGTAGCTCAGTTGGTAGAGCGCAGCCCTGAAAAGGCTGGCGTCGGCGGTTCGATTCCGTCCCTGGCCACCACATTCTAAAGTACTTAGCAGCAGCCAAAAACATAAGGTTTCAGTCGCGCGAACAATACGCGAACATCGTTAACCGATGTTCGCCGTGTCGCAGTTCACTTGCTCCATCAGTTTCCAGATTTCCCGCGCCGAGCTGCAGGTCCGCGCAATGTGCTTCCGCGCCAGCTTCGCATAGCGTTCGGTCATCTTTATGTTCGAGTGGCCGAGGATTTTGGCGAGCTCGTAAAGATCGCCGCCGTTCATCATGAACCAGGAAGCAAACGTGTGACGCAGATCATGAAATCGGAAGTTTGTGATCCCCGCTCGTTCGAGCAGGTCTTCGAAACTTCCTTCCACGCGCTGTCGTCCGCTTGACGCTCCTGGCTTAGGCGGAAAAATTCGATCCTCACCGATCACGGCGGGAAACCGCCGCAGCTCGCTGGCAACTTCTGGAAGCATCGGGACGTAACGCATTTTCCCGCCCTTTAGCTTCGTCCTTACCGCCAACAGCCCTTCGTTGTACATCACGTCCGACCATCCGAGTCCGAAGATCTCCGACACGCGCATACCAGTCGTGACGGCGATCAGAACAATCAGCCTCAAACGGTAAAACGTCTTATTGATTGCTTTCGTACCCTTGCGGTACGTTCGTTCGTCGAGAGCCTGCTTAAGATTCCGAAGCTCGTCTTCGGAAAGGTAACGGTCTCTTTGGTCGTCCGGCCGTCTAACCTCGACCTGATCCGCGGGGTTCCGGTCGATACCGGTTTCCTTGGACCAAATCGACGACGCCTTCTCCATCATGTGGTGCATGACGTTGAAGTGCCGCACAGCGGTCCCTGGAGAGAGATCGCGAACCGAAGTGAGATTGTCGTACCAACGCCCCACGGCGTCGCCGTCAACCTCCCGAACGAAAGAGCGGCCCAACTGTGATCGAATGCCGTCCAAAACGCTTTTCTCCCGGCTGGCCGAACGCTTTTTCGTTCCGTAGCTCGTCCAGTACCGGTCAATCAACGCTGACATCCGAAAGTTGACCTCCCGCTTAATATCGAGATGCCGGTTCTCATCGCGGACCGACATCTTCTTCCGTTCGATTTTCTTGGCAAGCTCATACGCGCCGTGGACCCGCAGGCTCTTGTTCCTGCCTCCTTCCCTCCAACGGACCTCAAGACTTCCATCGGACTTCTTGTGAATAGACACTCATGCTTCTCCTTTCAGTCAATGGTTTCGATCGTGTGCTGCTCAATGAAGCGCTCTAGCGCTTGCACATCGAACCGCAACGCCCGACCAACCTTGACGCAGGGAAGCTCCCGCAACCTGGATTTCTTATAGACGGTGTCCACTTCGAGCCCCAGGAATTGGGCGGCCTCCCTGACATTCAGGAGCCGCCTACCGATGAGTCCATTTAACACCATCGCAGCTAATTCTGGGGGAGGCATTCCAATCTCGCAGTCGGCGTTAGGCGACAAACGGCTCCTTGTAGCAGCGGGGCAGGGGAGCCTTTGGTCGTGCCTGCAATTGGTCGTTCCAATCTTTGAAACCCTCGGGCTCTTGGCGACGGAACGTGAGATCAGGGCGGCCGGCGGCGGACAGGGAGTTCTCAATTGCATTCGCTAACTGCCGGCCGGCATCGTCAGCGTCCATCGCTGCAACAACCTCTGCCCCGTGAGGCAGCAGGTTTATTTGCGCGCAGATCAAACCCGGTTGCGTTGGGTTCAGCTTTCCACCGATCGAAGCGTAGCGGGCGTGTCCATCCGGGAAAAGCACCGCAAACGAAATCGCGTCGATGGCGGATTCACATATGATCAGCCGCCGGTCCGCCGAGCTGGTCTTCGACAGCCACAACCCCTTTGTGCCACCGCTGGCGAAACCCTTAAAATCCGCGTTCCGCAATTCATAGCCGCAGAGTCCGTCGTTGTCGAAGTGGGGAAAGACGACGTTTGAATGCCGGTCTGTCTTGATCCGGCCGTCGAACCGCCAGTATTGGAGCGCCAACGCCGGAATGGCGCGTTCCCGCTCCAAGTATTGATGCCAGTGCGCAACTGTCATTGACGCGTAGCGCGCATGTACTGCGTCGCGATCCTTCGATGTCCTGGGAAGCTCGGGCAAATGCGGTAGCGCCGTCGCGGGCATTCCCTGCCAGACCCGCAGTTCCTTCCGGATTGCGCCGAGGCTTAGACCCCTACGCTTCTGGATGAAGTCGATGATAGTTCCTGAATCCTGATCCGACCGTACTGAAAAGAAGGTGTAGTGTCCGCCAGGCTTGCGAGAAATGATGATCTTGTCGCCGTTCGCATGGCGCATCACTGCCGATCCACGCCAGCTCTCTTTCTGGTCGAGGACATAGCCCTGGCCGGCCGCGTAAGCGCGCAGATCAATCGAGGTTTTGAAAGATTCCAATTCAGGATCGAACATTTTTTGTTCCTACCGCCCCGCGTCAGCCTAGACGATCGAGGCAACTGTGAAAAGCCTCAGAACATGGGCAGCGGCGCGAGATGCGAGGCCCACCGGGCAGCGGCCTAAAGCCACCCTTTCACTTTGAGAAATGCCCGCGCTGGCTCCGCAACGGTGTTCCGCGCCAGGACATCGCTGATATAAGTCTTCATTCGCGCCTGCTCGGCTGCGTCCGCGTTCTCTACATCTGCAACCATCGCCGCGCCGATGAGCGCCTTGACGCGACGGTCGTCCACTTTTTCCTGCTGACGCTGCTTCGCCTGCACCGCTTCCAACGCTGCCTTAATCTCACTCGCGCGTTTACGCAGCGCATCGACCTTGTCCCCACCGTTGTTGCCTCTCAAGAGCCTCCTTCACGAAAGCCGCCGTCGCTTAGAACCACGCCGCCTGCTTCGTCGCAATTCAATCCTAAGGGGAGCCAATCGCGGCAGCGTCAACTCCGCGAATTTTGCAACCATCGCGCGGCCCTGGGAACCAAACTGAGCCTACAATTGTTTTGAGGGGAGACGCTCAGATGAGGCGCGGAAGGCCGAGAGACGAATATCCACACGGCGAGTTTCGAGGCGCGGTCCTCGGGACGCTCGCACAGCGCAGCCTCAGCTTGCGCGTGCTTGAGGTGCTGTCGGGCGTCAATCGAGGTACCCTTTCAGCCGTCCTGCATGGGCGACGTCCGTGCGGCAGGCAAGACCGTGCAGCGATCATGCACGCGCTCGGTTTCGAATCGAGCGTGCGAGCTCGCTTCCTTCCTAACGCCGCGGAGCCTTCGGAATATGATCGGATCTTGCTTGATGGACGAATTTCCGCCCACCCGCAGCTTCAGCGCGGGCAGGCGCTGATGAGCCGCGCTCAATTCGCGGAAGCATGTCACGAGTTCAACGCGGTCTTCGAGACAGCCGCCGCAGGCGGCGACGCTCTGTGCCAGGCCGAGGCGGCCGCATCGCTTGCTTGGTTTCACGGCGAATTGGAGCGCTTCCATGACGCCCGCCGATGGAGCGGCGTGAGCATCGGTCTGCTAGAAAACCATCTCGGGATGGGCGCAGATGAAATTATTGACTCTGTCAGTTCTTCTCAATGCGTGAGCGCGACATCTGCGAAAGCGGCCCAGGTGCTTAGCAGAGCCTTACGTGTCTATAGCAAAGTTCTCGCGGTCAGAATCGTTCATCATCTGGAGTTCCGGTGGCTTGGGGAAGTGAAGCAAACCTTCGCGCGGAGTCTCCGGCTCGATGAGCGCCTGCAACTACCCGAGCTCGCCCATGACCTGCGATGGAAGGCCGTCGCACTCAGCGCCGAGGATGGATCGCAAGTCCAGGATGTTGAGCGTCTTCTCTCGGCGAGTCGCGAGCGTATGCCCTCTGGAAGTCCGGGAGAGGCGTGTCTAATACGGGAACAAGGCGTCATTCGATGGCAGAAAAATCGACTCGCGAAGGCCGCCGATTTTCTGTGGGATGCCAAAGAGAAGCTCACCTTTTTCGCCGACGCACGCGCGCTCGGGCCGACATTTTGCATTCTGAGCAAAATCATCGTGCAGGACAGCGGCGATTCCAGACAGGCTCGGCGTTATGCTCTGCTCGCCGCCAGCCT
Organism: Acidobacteriota bacterium; assembly: GCA_030776455.1. Classification (GTDB taxonomy): domain Bacteria; phylum Acidobacteriota; class Terriglobia; order Bryobacterales; family Bryobacteraceae; genus JALYHQ01. The sequence goes on from JALYHQ010000191.1 coordinate 35,916, forward strand.
CCATCCTTACGGCTATGTCTTAGATCACTGCCGGGAGCAAATTCGGAAGACGCCTTACGCAGAGCGTCTATGCGATTTCGATGATCTCCTGGCCGGCCAGAAGCCGTTCGATATCGTTCATCAAGTGATGGCTCGTGTAGCTCAAGGATCGCCGAATACCGCCGCCCATCTCATCGAACGCAACCTTGCGCGAGTCCGTGCTGCGCTTGCGCCGGACCGTCAGGCCTCCGGGTTCCAAACGCCAACGACGCCGAACTCTTGGCAGCGCTAGTTCGGTGGTCTATGCGCCGTCTCGCGCTTGTCCGGCTTCCTTCTTACAGCCGAACCTCTTGCCGTCCCATGTCCTTGCCTTTGTGTTTTCAGGGCCGCATAATTGCCGCCTTGGCCGATGCAAACCGTAGCGCGTTCGGCGTGCCTGTCGAAAGGTGGTTTCTCGGAATCTTGTTGCGTGCTCGCTGCGCTCCTCGCGCAACAAAATTCCTACGATACCGCTGCGCGCTTTCGACATTCCCGCCTTCGAAGACGCGCTTCGTGGATTGCATCGGCTGCGATCATGCAGCCTATCAACGAAGAAAGGAAAGACCATGTCAGACAGTAAGAAACCAGCAGCCAGAGTCAGCCTCCACCCCGTATCCGCCGCAATCTGGCGGAACGAAAACGCCAAGGGCGACGGAGCGTTCTACTCAGTCACCCTCCAGCGTAGCTACAAGGACGTGGAGGGCAAATGGAAAAGCTCAGACAGCCTCAATGAGGGTGATCTGCTCCTGGCAGCGAAGGTTCTCGACCTGGCCCATACGGAGATCGTCAAACTCCGGGCCAATGATCGTCAGGCTCAGCAGCCGGAAGATCAAGCCGCATAGCATACCGGGGCAGGGCGCTCTTGCGAGTGCCTTGCCCTTTTTTTCCTGTTGTCTGCTGGATCTGTTGCCGCGGCGTTATCAGATCCGCATAATCGCAGCCTTGGCCGATGCCAACCGTAGCGCGTCCGGCGGAAATGTCGAAAGGTGGCTTCTCGGAATCTTATTGCGTGCTCGCTACGCTCCTCGCGCAATAAGATTCCTGCGATGCAGCTGCGCGCTTTCGACATTCCCGCCTTCAAGAACGCGCTGCGCGGATTGCATCGGCTGCGATCATGCAGCCCTTCAACTACGAGAGGAAAGATCATGGCCAACGCAACGAAACCGAAGAGGAAAGTCAGCCTCTCCCCAATCACCGCAGATGTGCGGAGCGGCCCTGACGGCGCTGTCACGCTCTTTGACGTCACGTTCAGGTGCACCTTCACTCCGAGCAAAACAGACGGAATTCGCCTCGGCCACAAAGAGTTGCTTATGCTCATGCAACTTGCCGAATGCGCTTACCCCGAGATTGTCGAGTTACTTGCGAACAAGCCAAAGACGAAGCGATCTGGCAAATAAGGCGTCGGTCCGCCTGCCGAGGCTCGCGTTTCGGCAGGCGTTTGTTTTCGCCAGAACTGAGCATCCCATTGGCCGCCTTCCTTCTCTTCCTTCCGCCCAAATAGAAGGAAACGCGGAACGTAGTGCGTTCCGCGTTTCCCACATCGTTTCGAAGTTGAACCATTCCGTGGACGGAATGCACATCAGGCTTGCGGTGGTCGTCATTTTTCGATTCAGTTCGTGGATGATTCGACCGAATAAAATAGGCAGCAAGTTGTGCGCGTCATTGACGCGCCACGCCACCGGCAGACGGCTTGCAGCCGTCGCCGATGGCTCAACTTGCAAGGGGGCAAGCCCCCGTTGCATCCCCCGCTATCGAGCGGACGAGGTTCGTCGTTATGCATGACGCCGCTGTCGTGCCGACTCTGACGCCGCGCCGCGGAAGCCAAAAACGTCAACGGATCAAGTCGCTGCAGATCGCCCTGACGCCCGAAGAGTTCATCGTTGCGTGCGAGCGCGCGGCGGCGGCTGGTCTCACGGCGTCCAGCTATGGCCGTGCCTTGCTGTTAGGCGCGCCCGGCCCGCGGGCACGCCGGAGCCCGCCGTTGAACGCGGAGCTACTAGCCCACGCCGTCGCGCAACTAAACAAGGCTGGTAGCAATCTGAATCAGATCGCGCGAATTCTTAACTCGGGGAAGGCGGTCGGGAGCAGGGAGGCCGTCGAGGCACTCACGGACACACGCGCCGCCGTCGTGCAAATCCTCGACATCGTAGGACGTAAGGACCGCCTATGATCGCCAAGGGAACGCCACACAATAATGGCGCGAAACTGGCCGTCTATCTCATAACCGGCAAGGAGAATGAGAAGGCGACGCTGTGGGAATTACGCGGCTTCGCTTCGGAAGACATTCGGGAGGCCTTCCGTTCTGTTCACGTGATGGCTGAAGCGATCCCTCAACTTGAGCAGCCGTTCTTTCACGTCCAGGTAAGGAATCCCGAAGGCGAAACGCTCACGCGGGAACAGTGGCTGCGGGTCGCGAACCGGATAGAAGCGAAGCTTGGGCTGACCGGCCAGCCACGCGCGATTGCCTTTCATCAGAACACGGAAACCGGCCACGACCATATGCACCTGGCGTGGTCGCGTATCGACGAAGACAGTCTGACCGCGCGGCGACTTCCGTTCTATAAACTTCGCTTGAAAGAAGTCTGCCGCGAATTGGAGATCGAGCTGGGCTTGACGCGCGTCACTGATGAACGGCGCGGGCCGGTGATGGCCCCTCTTCGCTATGAACACGAGCAGGCGCGGCGGCTTGGCATCGACATTCACGAAATTCGCGCCTCGATCCGCGCATGCTGGGATCACTCGGATAACGGTCGTAGTTTCGCTGCGGCTCTTGCCGACAAAGGCTTGATTCTTGCCCGAGGTGAACGCCGCGGATTCATCGCCGTTGACCCTGCGGGTGGAATGCACGCTCTTGGGAAACGCATTCTCGGGCATAGTGCCGAGGAAGTCCGCGCTCGTTTGTCCGACATTGACCGCCAGAAACTACTCACGGTCGAGCAGGCGCGGGAACAGCTCGGATGCAGGACACGAGCTGCAACGATAGACGAGATTGCGCGGATCGAGGCGATCGAGCAGCGTGATGCCGGTGCCGTGCTTGAAGCGATTACACGGCAACGCGCCACCTTCACAGAGCGGGATCTTGTTTGGGCGATAGGGAAACAGATAGAGACCGAACGGGAACTGGCCGAGTTCGCAGCGGAGATACTAAGCAATCCGCAGATCGTGCGCCTGGCGCCTGACAATTCTGAGCCGCGATTTACGACGAGGACCGTTCTCGAAAGTGAGCACGAGGTGTTGAATGCCGCGCGGGATCTTGCCTGCCACGGCCAACACGAGATACCTGTCGCAGCCCGTGCCGCTGTCCTCAAACAAGAAAAGTACGCGAACATCTCGCGGGAACAAGTCCGCGCCCTTCGGTATGCAACCGGGGCCGCCGGGATCGCACTGATCGACGGACAAGCCGGGACCGGCAAGAGCTACACCATGTCGGCGATCCGCGAAGTTTATGAAGCACAGGGACGCAGAGTGGTTGGGTTGGCCCCCACCAACGCAGTCGCTCAGGACATGAAGGAAAATGGCTTTGCTCGCGCGCGGACACTGCATAGTGAGCTGTTCGCTCTCGACAAGGGCAATACGCAGTGGGACAGCCGAACCATCATAATGCTGGACGAGGCCGCCATGATCGATACGCGCAATTTGGCGAAGCTCGCGGCACACGCCCGTGACGCTGGCGCGAAGCTCGTTCTGATCGGGGATGAACGACAGCTATCGAGCATCGAGCGCGGCGGAATGTTCGGCGTACTTAAAGAGCGCCACGGCGCCGCGGAACTGCGAGAAGTTCGACGCCAGCAGGCGGACGAAGATCGCGTCGCCTCCCGGCTAATGGCGAAGGGAAATTACCGCGACGCACTGCTCAGCTATCAGAACAAGGGGGAGATCAGTTGGGCCGACACGCAGAGCGAAGCGGCCGACGCGCTCATTCAGCAATGGGCGCAGGATAGCGCTCTCGATCCGTCCAAATCCCGCTTCGTCTTCGCCTACACCAACCAAGATGTGAACGAGCTGAACGGGGCGATACGTCATTTGCGACAAGAGCGCGGCGAGTTAGGTCCGGCGACGAGCTTTGAGACGAAACACGGGCGCGCAGAGTTTGCTCAAGGCGACCGCATTCAATTTACTGGCACGGATAAGCAGCGCGGTATCTATAACGGCCAGGCCGCGACCGTGCGAGCCGTTGAGGGCGACGTGATAACCGTCGTACTCGACGGTAAGCGCCAAAAGGTTGTCGATTTCGACGCCAGAAACTTTCAGGATTTCCGGCACGGATATGCCGGAACGATCTATCGCGGGCAAGGCCGAACGATTGACCAAACCTATCTGTTTCACAGCGAGCATTGGCGCGCCGCAGCCAGCTATGTTGCACTAACGAGGCACAGCAACAAGACGCAGTTGTTTGTCTCTCGCGATACGGCTGCCAATATGGACGAGCTCGCCTGCCAGATGGCCCGGATCGACGATCGCCGCGCAGCAACTCATTTCCAACAGGCCGACCTCTCGCGCGACCGCAAACCCCAAGCGCCGGTCCAGAGCGTCGACTGGCAGCGCTATAGCGCCGACCGTGAGTATCGCGCCAGGGTTATTAAGCAGCAAGGCAGGCAACCACACATGATCGAGCGAGAGCGAACGTTCGGACGGGAACGATAACGAGCTGGGGAGTTTGCGGATCTCCCCAGCAAGAACCACCACGCAGCGATCTCGATGGTAAGACCTCGCGCTTCGCGGAAGCAATCCGGGGTCAATTTCGCCAGCTTGCCAATCACATTGCAAGCCGGCTACCCGTTCCCAGCCTGCACGCCAGGCGACGCGGTGGGGAAACAGGACGAGCATTCAGCCCGGCAAGGAATCAAATCACGCGACCTGTTCCCCGGCGGACGATTCCGCAAATCGGGCGCTCGTTTTGGGACGCCTTCGAGTGGTTGAATCTGTGGGAAGGCAATGCCGCGCATCAGGTGTCCGAGGAGTTCGACGCCAGCCCGACCACGCGGGAGCATCTTTCGCTCGACCTCTAGCCATGCTATGTATGCCCGGATGACCGACAAGCCAGCGACCCATACCGCCTATGCCCTTCGGCGGGAGAATCCCGCCGAACCTCTCAGACGGGAGCGTAGCGTCAAAGGCCATTGGATGGAGATCGGCAACGCTCGGATCGAAAGCTCGGGCAGCGAGCATCACGTCTTTCTGGACCGGTTGCCGATCGGCGGATTCACGGGTCATGTCTACCTTTGCCCGGTCGGCATCAAGCCTCCGGAGCCGGAAGCGCCGCACGCCCGCCCCGGCGCCGGAGAGGACGCCCCCTGATGTCCTCTGGCTCACACTCCTTCCGATCTGTCGCGGTGGCGCCCCTCATCGTTAACCATGATTTTCGTGGCTTTAGAGCGCGGATTCAGGTAGGGTCCTCAGATGACCGAGCCCCTTGAAAACCTCTCGCTTACTGAACTGCATGAGAGGATCATCGGCCTCCAGCGCGAGAACTCGTTTCTGAAGAAGCACCTTGGTCAAACAAGAAGCGAACTGAGCGCTCTGAAGACGGAAGTGGCAGATCTTGGGAGAGCCTTCAAGCACGAAGTGACCAATGTCACCGCTGAGTTTAAGCACTTTCATAGATTCCTGGGCGACATTCACGAACAGTTGTGGCCGCTGGTGCACAAGGTATTTCCCGGCAGCCTTGCGACCCAGCAGCAGATTGCCGCCATCAAGCGGAACGGTGGTATCTCGCCGGACGACCAAGAATCCAGCTAGGTCATTGTTAAGCTTTTCCTCGTGGGATAATTCTCACGAGGTGCAGCATGGAAACGGATCGGTTTCAACTTGCCGCCGACGAACTTCTAGACCGCGTTACAGAAGATCATTTGGACCCAGCGCGCGAGGCGCAATCCCAGCTAGAGAGGGAACCATCCAGACCGAGAGAAGACAATTACGCGCAAGTTCGGCAAGAACGCGACGGCTACAACCGCGGTGGCATGGCGCGCCAACAAGCGTCCGCCATTCTAACCAACAAGCGGATAAACGCTTCTTATCTTGAGCGTACCGCCCAGGCTGGTGAAGAGCGTCAGGATAGTCGCGAAGCTCTGGAACAGCGTGTTGAACAATCGCAGAGCCATGGGGCCGACCAACCCGCTGAGCACAGCCGGACCACCACGCGTGAAGCACAACCGGAGCAGTCCCAAGAGCAGGAACCCGACTGGCAACGCTACGCACAGGATAAAGAGTATCGCGCGCAAGTCGATGGACGGGAGAAGAGCCAACAGCAAACTCAGCAGCAACGAAAGGCGACAGTGCAACGCGACCGCGAGCACTGAGAAACATGTCGCTATTTCGGTAGGTGATAAGGGTCCGGGCTGTATAGGCCTTGCAACTCCGGGCATCGTTCCTTGTTGAAGTACGGTGAGCGAACACCGCGGATTGTGTTCGCGACGCCGTGCGCGAACATCACGAATTCATCCGGGCCGATCCGCCCGACTTCGTAGGGTTGCAGGACTGGTTGTGCCTGTTCACCGAGGCTTAGGTTCGAGTTGGAGGACCTGGTGCCCCCGCCGCTTGACTCACCGAATGAACTGTTGGGAACCTTGACGGTTTGGAGTCCGCTCAACTTCGAAACGTAGTCTTGCGTGAAGACATCGTTCGACTTGAAGAACATCCGGAACTCAGTGTTCGCGAGAAATGTTTCCCACCCGTCTTTGTAGTGCGTCTTGAGCTGGTTTAGGTCTTGCAGCACCGGGAGAACCTGCAGCCCCATGCCGGCGGATTGTCCCATGGCATCGCGCATCGCCTTGAGGTGGCCGAGCTGGGCGAACTCATCCAGCAGGGCGAGCACCGGCAATCCCCGTTCCTCGCGCATCAGCTCGCTCAGAGCCGATGCCACAATCAGTCGGAACCACTTTCCCGCCGTTGCGAACATTCGGGTAGGAAGCACGACGTAGACTGTGATCGGTTCCTTCTTGAGATCACGGAACTGAAAATCCGATCGCGCTAGGTTCTCGGCGATCGCTTTGGTGATGAACCCGGTTTGCGTCTTGGCGTTATTGACGATCGAGCGTAGCTCGCCTTTGTTGTCAGCGGTGACTTCGGCGAAATCGGCCAGTTTCTGCTTGGCGAAGTCGTCACCGATCGCAATCGCAGACTTGCAAAAATTGATCAGCTTCGATGTGCAGATGATGTCACGCAGATTCCCCAAGGTGCGTTCTTCCGGCGGCTCCCATTTGGAGGCGAGGTGCATCATCCCCCCTCCTACGAGGAGGCGTGCGCTGTCGCTCCAATGAGAATCTCCGCCGCCTTCGTGGACCACAATTGCATCGGCGAGCGCGTCGCACTCAGCGTCAAATTCGTTTGAATCAGGATTCAGCGCCGACATCGGGTTGTAGCAAGCCGAGGGGCCGAGGTAATCGGGCCAGAGGTTGAAGGGATTCAGCACGAACACCCGGCCAAGTTTTTCGCGTTGCTTCTTCGTCACGGCCGCGATCTGGCCCTTGGGGTCAACGATCACCATGGAGTGCTTCCACTCCAGCACCATGCCGCAGATGATGTCTCTGAATTTGCCGGAGCGGGCGGGCGCGACCAAGATCCCGTGGGCTTCGCCTCTATACCTGATCACCTCGTTGGTTTCCTTGTCGAAGCCGAGCCTAATACCCTGGCCGAAGCGAGTACCGATCAGGCCGGCGTTGCGTAGATCGTCGCTGGTGGCGATGCCAGCATCACCGAGCGCACCGCTCGCCACCGATGCCGCCAGGATTTGTCCCTTCCGGTAACCTCGATGAACTCGGTCGCTTTCCCGGATGACGCAGAAAACGAGACAGGGGAAAAGTAACATCCAGCCGTAGTGAACGAACTGTTCCAACGGGATGTCAATCGGCAGCAACGCCCGGTATCCAAAAAACATCGCCGTCGTGTCACGACGCATCGAATCATCGTATCGGAGAAAAGCGATCAACCAGGCCAGCGTAAGAACTGTCGAGATCGCGAAAAAGACGAGGAAGGCCGTTCGCTTCACGAGCCGCCTCCGGGCACCATTTGTAGTCATCAGAAAAGTATCGGAACAGCCGGCGCGACCAGAGCTAATGGGCCAGGTTTGCGCTCTTCAGGTAATCGCTCCTCAAAATCATTCCATGTATTTCCCGACCATCCTGATCTCGGGTTGTCACGAGGATGTAGACCTTCTTATTCGGACCCTTGATCGTCAATGCGCTGTTAGGATCGCCTGCGGTTTTTAGATAGGGAACAAACGAAGTTCCCTCGGGCAACTTTTCGACCTCAGATGAAGTGACCACCTCTTCCAGTTTTCCCGGAACGTCGGGGTCATCCTCCATGTGCTGGTAGAGGTCCTGCGCGATCGGAAAGAAGGGCACTCCGGGTGGGTCGGGTGGCGGGGCGGCCGGGGCTAAAACTGGAGCAGTCTCCCGGAACGGTGCGTCCTCCTCGTCGCTCTCTACGGCTGGAGATCTGTCTAACGGCGTATGCATCGGAAGGCCAGCAGACTGGTAATCCGAGAGAGGGATCAAAGCAACCTGTGCGCTGCGCGCCCGACCGAGCGCGACGAGCACAAATTCCGCTTTGGTGTTCTCATCCGTCAAAATGGCCAGATCGCGATGCGCGGGTTTGGAGGTGAAGGGAATTTCGATATTGAGATACAAAACGTGGCTTAGCGAAGCATCGTAGTGATGAAAGAACGAAAATACCTTCGCCCCAGCGGGCAGCATTCTTGCACCGCGTTCAAAGAGCTCGCGGTCGCCGGGCGGCCACATGTGATTACGATCCCCTTCTAATATGCGCTTAAGCTCGCCCCCGGAGTGTTTAATGCTGTCGGCATCAAGACCCCAAATCAAATAATAGGGGATGGCTTTCGTAAGAGTCCGAACTTCGTCGCGATATACGGTTTCCCTTTCGAATTCGGCCTTGACTGACCAATTGATAGCATTAGTTCTTTGTTCTGCCTGTGCCGGGTAGAGAACGCTAATATCAGTGCCGCTGCCGACGACCTTGTGGACAAGCTGGAATACTTCCGTAGCGACAATCAGCATCACGCATAGAAGGATGCCGAGCGGAATCCCTCTTGCCAGCCCGCCTTTTTCGATGAGGCCCAACATCAGTGTGATCGGATGTCCGATTACCGGAATTCTTTCCGCGAACGTGTAGAGGGTGCCGTGATGGTTAAAAGCTTCGCCCGCGGCTTCTTCGGCCCAGCGCAGCTTCTTCTCGGCTAAAGACACCTTTTTGTCGTCGTCGCCCGCGGCTTCCATTTCCTTGAGGTAGGCCTCTCTGGCGGTGGCGAGGCGATCCAAAAGCGCCTGTCGCGAGATTCGTTTCATTCAGGTGAACCTTGGGTCTAGAGGGTTTTTCAGATGATACCAAATCGTTCGCCTCGTTCCGCCAGATGGTTCCCCGATAGCTGAATGAACTGCTAACATCATGGATTCACCCGCTGGATGATGAGCCCGGGTGGGGGGAACCAATGCACACGAGACGAGTAGCTTGGCCATCTTCTCTTGCGGGTCTTATCCTCGCAGTCGCCTCAATCGGATATGCTCAACAACCTAAAACTGCGAGCGGCTCCAAAGCAGCAGCACCGAAGAAAGCGGCTGCTCCTGTAGCACCACCTTTGGCAATGCCCGTCCAGCAGCGGCGGTTCTGCGACGTCTTTCAACAGGATGTCGCGCGGCAAGACGCCTTAGAGGAGAAAAAGGCCGAGGCCACAAATCCCATCGGCGCGGCTCAGGTAGAGCACGACAAGCCCGATTTCGAGAGAATTCTTCGGGCCCAGCAATTCGCCGTCATGGGAAGAGGCGCGTTTGAAAACTGGGTTGGCTACGCGATCCCGGCCGTGGATGGTTTCCAGCGAGCCTATCTAAAGGTTGAGTTTCCCTGCAAATGGACCGCTACCTGGGATAACCGCGAAGAGAGCAACAACCTCTATTTGATGAGCGGGACATCGTTTGAGATCGACTCGCCGGAGGCCAAAGAGCTGGCTAAGCTGAAGCCGCGTGACAAGGTTTTTGTCTCGGGATCTCTCTTCTGCAGTCCGGTCACAGCAATTGGCGGAAGCGGAGGATGCGCAGGAGACGCTTACAGGAATGAGAAGGAGATAGTCCGTGCCGATTTCGCGACCATTCGCTCCGAGAAGAGCGGGTTGGTTGCGCGGGTTGGGAAAGATCCAGAATACAAGCCCGAGCTCGATCGGTTCAAGGACGTGGATCTCCTGAGACGGGCCAAGATCACCTTCTACAAGACTGACAGTTTAGAAACTCTCCAAACCAAAGCCATTGCTCTTGTTGCGCAAAAGCCGAACCCGGACAGCATGAAAGTGCTGGAATTCCTGCTGATTGCACCACAGTGTGACCGCTGCAAAGATAGCCTGGGAACCGCTCGCTTCGTCGTATACGAACCCAATGCCGATGGCCGTGTCGCGCAAAAGCAGCGTCCCTGTCAAATCGGCACAAAGCAGGAAACATGTGGAGAAATGGTCAAGGCCGTCGTGCCCTCAGATTTTCCGGGGTTGAAGGAGATGGATGTGTCGCTCGGCAAAGCGCTGTTCGTTCCAACGAAGGATGGTACTGCGTGCGCAGCTGTCACCAGTTCCGAACTCAAGGTAATGCAGGACAACGTGCAGAAAATAGATGACAGATTAAAGCCTTTGGGGCTTCAGCTCGTTCAGCCAAACAGCCCGACAAGATCCCAGCCGAACATCTGTAACGCGATCAACGCAACAGAAGGGAAAAGAGAGGCCGCTGTAGAGGACGATAGAAAACAACGCCAGGAGGCGTTCAAAGCAGTGTCGGCCAATGTCACGCCCAATGAATTTGGTGCACGGCTTACGGAGGCTGTCAAAACTAAGACCTCGCAGTTGGGGATAGACACATCACAGTACGAACAGGCGATAAAGCTGGTGACCGACATCGTTCGGTTGTGTTCTTCAATGCCGGGGGTCGATTACGCAGCTTCCATTGACCCATACGGGACGGCCCGCCTGGCGAGGTATAAAAACGGCGTCTATAAGGATTGTGGTTCAGACCAGGTTGTGCCCCTGGGCGACGTACCCGGCTTTGTCGTTAAACATGATCCCGGGAAGCAATTCGACGGGCTGCAAAGGCTGTGGTTTTCGCCGTCGTATCATGTCGACGTTCTCCTCAAGCCGAGCAAAGGAGAAAACTTTGACAGTTTTTATGGCTTTGATCGGAAATACATAGCTCTCTCGGCGGATGTAGCCAGGTCTGGACCGGTTGCGGCTCCAAGATATGTCTGCCCAGGCGCAAAGCTGAAAACTCCCCTCAGTGGCGAGGATGTTACTCTGAACGCGCAAGCTGTGATTACAGGAATCACCTATCGCCAAGCTAATAAGAACGGCGCTGTAACCATCGATCTGGAAGAGCCGAAGCGGATGATGTACGACGCGACGCCGGATCAGATCATGGATTCCTGCAGGCCGGGTGGCAAGTCTGCTGCGGTACTAACAACGTTGCCGCCGTCTCCAACGCCCGACAAGGCCCAAGGCCGTGTGAAGATTTGCAGTAACGAGAGGCTATTTCTTTCTCCTCCGAGGGGAAGCGCGATGATAGGCTCCGGGCGGCTGCTAGGCACGACCGACGTCGGGGACGAGGCGGTCATTCTCCAAAAAGGTGATCGCGTTTCCAGAGTTGAGATCCAGAGCCAGGGGCAGAAGGTCGTTGGATGGCTTTCTAACAGTGCATTCTGTACCGCCCCTAGTCCGGAGTCCCCAAGACCGTCAGCTCCCGAGAATAGCGCTCCTACCGCGAGTACCCCGGCCGATGAGCGCACCTTAAGACTCACGCCAGATTCTCCCATGGAAGAGCGGACCGCAACCATTGTCGCTCCTGGCAATGGAGTTCAAAACTTCAATATTTACTACATCTACACAAAGGATTTTGCCGATGGCGGAGTCCTCGACGTCGAAATTCAAGTCTCCGCCGATAGCGCCACGGACGGATCTTTCAACCTGTTTCCTCCCGACGTTCCTATTCCAAGCACTGGCCGCCCAATAGGTGCGCTTGCCGGCCGCTATGACGTGCGGAGAGGCACAACCACTCATCTTCAATATCGATTTAGATCCGGGCAGGTGTTTGTCTTGGGTTTGGAAGGCAATTGGTTCAGCCCAAGAGGAGCGAAGGGCACCGTTCATTTTCGGGCAAGCGTTCGCAGATGAGATGTGAGGTCGCAGCTTACGCAGCCCTGCCGCAAGGACACGGTTCATTTGGCTCCCGGAGAGGCTCTCGTCAGCAGAGCGCATGACTTCTTACGCGCAGCAAAGAAGTCCGGATCGACGGAACCTTCTGAAAACGGGAGCTTAAGGGACCATTGGTTGTTCCGTTTCTCGATCTTCACCATTTCAAACGCATCAGAGCCAGAATCGAAACTAGCAGAGTCTCCCTCTCCCCCGAGCCACTTGGGTAGTTTTACATCGCGGAGATCCCTCCACTCTGACCACTCTTTTTGAAGCGAATCGGACTGACGCCACGCAGTTCCGCCTAGAATGGCCATGCCCTGGAATTGGATTCCATTCAGCCTATCCGCCTCTGTGAGGCGCAGGGGTACGAACTTCGTCCAGGCACCGCTGTATTCTACAAACTCCTCCGTTACATTGCCAACCTTGAAGGGATGGTGCGCGGGGTAGTAGATGAATGTCATGGTCTTCATCTGCCCCTGGACGTTGACTTGGCAGGTGGTCGTCATCTTCTGCCACAAAGACGCCGCGAGCGCCTCGGGTGACGCCGGCGTCGCTCCGGAATTCTGCGATGAAATGTGCGGTTGGTTCTGGTTCGTCGAAGACTTGGGTGTCCCCACTTGGCCGACGGTGATTTTGGTGCTCACGAAGGTGAGCATCGCGACGACCATGATTCGCTTGCCCCGATTGAAAAAGACGGTCATATCTATTTCGACCCTCTCTGCCGATCCTCCTCGGGGGCGAAAGGGCGGGCACTCGTGGCGACGCTGCAAGGCCTCTTTGTGGCGTTGAGAACATCGGGATCAATATCCGTGTCGAAGACCTCCCACGCAATGCTAAAGGACCAGCGGTTGTCCTTCTTCACCATATTGATAGCCTCGACCAAGCTTGAAAGGCTTTTGGCATGGCTGCCGCTTAGCATTTCCGTCGCGGTAGGGATGAGTTTGCTGGCATCCGCCCAGGGGGTCCACTCCCACGGTCCGGACGAGTGATGTTCGGTGTATGTTATGTGCCGATACAATGGGGCGCCTAGAGCTGCCAGGCCCTTGTATTGAATGCCGTTCAATTTGTCCGCTTCCGTCAGCGCTTCCGGATACAATCGAGTCCAAGCACGTCGGACCTGATACAACGTCCCTTTCTTGTAATAGAACAGGTCAGGCGATGGAGATTCGGCGACTGGGCACGAGGCAACGATCGCGACGAACAGCAAGTCCTTCACTCTTTCGGGTGAAGTTGTGGAGTTCAACGAACTCTGAAACGCCGCTCTTGGTTGGTCCGAATCGGAAGGCTTATGTGACTCGTTCTGAGCCATCGCGGAACCTGCAACCAAGAGCGCGAGCAATGCGGTAATTGCTGTTGTGGTGCCAGAATTGGTTTTCGGAACCTCAGCCTCGCCGGATGAACCACTCGCGAGGTTCCCTCGTCTCGCTCGCCGGGCAACAAGCGCGATCGGCGCAACGTTCGTGAAGGTCTTGTTCGATATCATCCCCACATCCTTTCAGCGATCTTTTGCTCCTCAGGACCAACCGCATTCGCGTAGGTCGCTGTCGTTTCTAGCCGGGAATGCCCCATCCATTTCTGGGTCATGTTCAGCGGAATCTCGGAGACGGTTGCCTTGATACCGAACCCGTGCCGCACACCTTTCGGGGTTGCATAGAGACCGTGAATACCAGCGACGTCCATGACCTCTTTTACGCGGCGCCACGCTGTCGTCCTCGACCAATCCCAAAGCCGCGCGCCCCCGAGCGCGCTGAGGTCATGCACGCTGTCGAGAGTTTTCAGAAAAGTGGGGGGCACAGGCACGGCGCGGAAAACGCCCTTGCGCCTTTTCTTGAGGCTCTCAAATACGAGCAGCCCCGCGGCCTTATCAACGCGCGTCGCGACCAGCGCGAGGCCTTCAGATAGGCGACAGCCGGTCAGGCCCAGCGTCCAGCAGAAGGTATACACTGCCGGTGACGCTTTCTCCGCGGCTTGCAAGAATTCCTGGCGTTGCGCGGGCGTAAGGTACTTGCGCTCGCCGGAAGCGTCGAAGAGTTGCATCACGAGCGCCTCCGAACCGGCAGGCTCTGCAACAGAATGCGCCATAGTGTTTCAATGGCCCGGAAGTGCCTGCGACAGAGGCTCTCGATCGGCGCTCTCCTCCCAAAAGTCCTCAGAATCTGCCTGGTCGAGATTGTTGTAGAATGTTGTTGTCGCTTCATGAATTCCTCCCGCGAAACACTATGGCGCATAGTGTTTCAATCCGAACCATAAGGGCCAGCGATGGTCAGCGCAAGAGTCCTATTGCAGAGACCGCCGCCGGAATTGGGGATTTGATACGATCTCCAGTATTCCCATGTTCTGTTCGTTGTGGGTTCGAGGTCTTCGTGCCTGATTTCAGAGCCCAAGAGGCAGGGTTGGGGTACTTCTATCAGGCGCGGTATGCTCTGTGGCTGCTGCTCGATGGTGAGGAAGAGCAAGGCCTAGTGCTCGAATCGCTGGATGATGTTGTGCTGTACAACGGCGGCGCCCCGCTGGCACTCTTTCAGACCAAGCAGCACATTCGGCGTCAAGCAAGCCTCACGGACGCCTCTGCCGACCTCTGGAAGACCCTGCGCATCTGGAGCACGCACGTGCTCGCCGGTCTAGTCTCTTTTCCAGCGACGCGGCTCACACTCGTGACGACGGCATCTGCCCCCGACGATTCGATCGCCGCGCGCCTCCGGCCGGAAGGACCGCGCGATTACGCGTCAGTTCAGCGCCTATTGGTGAACGTTGCTAGGTCTTCCACAAATGCAGAGTTGCAACCGTGTTTTGAGGCTTTTCTGCAACTGACAGACGAACAGCGAACGGCCATGTTGAATTGCACCTACGTGCTTGACCAATCACCCAACATCACCGATACAGGAGAGCGGATTCGAAAACGCATTTGGGCGGCCGCCGCGCGCGAGTACCGTGAGGCAGTCTTCGAACGTTTGCAGGGTTGGTGGTTCGAACAGGTCGTCGGCCAACTAGCAGCGGCAGATCCGATGCCGATTTCCGGATTTGAAGTCTATGACAAGCTTGCCGCGATCGCTGAGCAGTTTAGGCGGGACGCCTTACCGATCGATTATTCCGACGCACGGCCCGACAAACTTGACACCGAACGCGACAGCCGCCTGTTCGTTCAGCAACTCCGGTGTATTAGTGTCTCAGCCAGCCGAATCGAGAAGGCGATCCTCGACTATTACCGGGCATTCGAGCAACGTTCCCGCTGGGCGCGGGAGGACCTGTTGGTTGGAGGCGAGGTAGAAGCGTATGAGCGGAAACTGATCGACGAGTGGGAGCGCTTTTCGGCTGCAATTGCCGACGAACTGCAGGGCGATGCCGCGGAGGAGGAACTCAAACGCGTCGGCCGCGATATTCTCCGATGGATGGAAATGACGGCCGATATCCGAATCCGCCAAAATGTCACTGAGCCCTACGTCATGCGCGGCAGCTATCACATGCTCGCTAACCGGCCTCAGCCGCCGGTTTGGTGGCACCCGCACTTTATGCAGAGGATCATCGCGCTTGTGGGGACAGCAGAAAACGTATGATGGCTTCCTGGACCGAGCGCCCCACCGAGATCGCGAACCTTTTGAATCCCGCGTTCTGCGCGCTGCTCCTTGGGCAAGCGGTCCGGGGATACCAGGAAGAAGCGTCGGCAGGGCTGCCGTATCCTCTGGCCTTTCTGATTCTTCCGCTAGTCCTGCATAAGCCCACGCGCGAAGCACTTCCAAATTCCATTGCTTCCCGCATGCATCCCTGGCTGGAGAGCCACCAGCAGGCCCAAGTTGGGTTTGCCGATCGTTGCATCGCGGTTGCCGAGCACACTAAGGAAGCGATCATCTACAGCGCCGCCCGCCGCGTGTTATCTATTCATACTGATGCACGGCTGGAAATAACGAAACAACGTGTCCGGCGACCAACTTGGCCGACCGATTCCGAACCGCTCGCCTGTTACGAAGCGGCACGCTTTGTCGGGCGTTGGCTCGCACACGCAGGGCGCGCCGCAACGATTTTTGCGATGTGGGGTATCAGACCATGACCTTGCAAATCCGATTGATCGCTCTCTACAACCGGGAGGGAGAGGTGAGGCAACTCCCGTTTAAACTCGGCTCGGTCAACATCATCACCGGTCGCTCGCTGACCGGAAAATCGGCCATCATCGAGATCATTGATTATTGCCTCGGTCGCTCCGATTTCACCGTGCCGGAAGGCACGATCCGCGACTCAGTCGCGTGGTACGGCGTTCTCTTCCGCTTCGGCGACGGAACTGAGGCGTTTGTGGCCAAACCCGCTCCGGCACCACTCGCAGCCTCACAGAGCCAGTGTCATTTCGAGATTGGCTCAGCCCTGCGCGTTCCAAACCTCGGTGAGTTGGAACTGACCTCAAACGACGAGGCTGTCGGGAGCGCGCTGTCGCGACGCATCGGGATAGCCCCAAACTTGTACATCCCTCCGCCGGGCGCGACGCGGCGGGAGTTGGAAGCGGACATTCGGCACACCACGTACTACCTTTTCCAGGACCAGGGCCTCATCGCTAGCAAGGAGTTGCTCTTCCATAGGCAGTCTGAAGAATACATGCCGCAGGCCATCAAAGACTCGCTGCCATACTTTCTCGGCGTGATGAATCCGGAGCGCGTCAAGCTAGAACAGGAGTTGCGCTTGGCCAGGCGGCGGCTCAAACTCGCCGAGCGCGACCTGCGGGAGGCTGACTCCATTACCGTTGACCGGCTCAACCGCGGCCAGGCCTTGGTTGCGGAAGCCCAGCAGGCAGGTGTGCTGCCGAGCGACACTCAGGTGGCCACGAGCGAAGATGTTTTGGCCGCCCTCAACCGAGCGGTGAAATGGTTGCCCGCTGTCGCCCCGCCGACTGAGCAGCAGCGCACAGGCGAATTGCGGAATGAGCTTGAGACGCACCGCGAGTCTTTTAAAACCATTCAGGGGCGGATCGAAGCGGCGGACACATTTGAGCGGCAGTCGGCCCGCTACCAGAGCGAGGCCGGCGAACAGGTCAGGCGGTTGCAATCGATCGGCATCTTCCGCAGCGTCGATGGACCACACTCCTGCCCGGTCTGCTCGTCCCAACTAGCCGATGCTTTCCCCAGCGTGGTTGCGTTGGCGGACAGCCTGCGGCAACTTGACGCCGAACTGACGTTTGTCGAGCGCGAACAGCCTCGGTTGCGTGAGTATATCGACGGGCTAAAGCGTGAGCGCGAAACAGTTCGCCAACGCATTGGTGAAACAGAATTCGCCCTCCAGGCAGCTGTGGCAGAAGAGGAAGCCGCCCAAGAGATGAGGGACACCCACGCGCGGGCGGCACGCGTGGTCGGGCGGATCAGCTTGTATATTGAAACGGTAGAGGCCGTTGACGAGAATTCTGCACTACGGGTCGCGGTCGTTAGAACCGGAGATGAGGCAAGCCGGCTGGAACAGCTGTTGTCCGATGACACCGAAGAGCAGTTGTTGACCTCAGTGCTCAACCGCATCGGCAGCTATATGAGTCGTTCTTCGGAGGACTTGCAACTAGAATTCAGCCGCTGGCCGTACCGGCTGGACCTCGCACATCTAACGGTCGTCGCCGACCGGCCTGGCCGACCTATACCCATGCAGCGGATGGGCGGCGGGAAGAACTGGCTGGGCTGCCACTTAATTGCTTTGTTGGCACTCCATCGCCATTTTATCGAAGAGCAGCGACCGGTCCCGGGCTTTTTAGTCCTGGACCAGCCCAGCCAGGTCTACTTCCCGACACTTGACGATTATAAGAAGTTAACGGGTACGACCGATGATACCGTGCGCTCTGGCGGTGATCTTGAAGCAGTGCAGCGGATGTTTGACCTTATATTCGGTGTCTGCCAACTCGTGGCGCCACACCTACAAGTCATCGTATTGGAGCACGCCAATCTGCCGGAAGAACGGTTCCAGTCCGCGCTCGCAGAGCCAGTCTGGGACGGCATCGGCAATCGGTCGCTGGTTCCGGAATCGTGGAAGAAACTGGCGCCCTGACAGATTTGGGCTCACTGAGATTCTTGAATTGTTGTTGGAATGGAGATTCACAAACCCGCGCAGCCGTAGGAAGCGCCAGACTTTACTCTTGATAACAGATTTTATCAATAGTAAGCTCCGCCGATGAATTCGGCCAAAACACCCACCAAAGTGACCGTGAAAAACCGGCTGTTAACGTCGGCGGAGTTCCAGCGTCTGGCCGATGTGCCGCCCGAGGTTGAGTGGTTCAAGAACATCCGCAACCCGAACACCAAACGGGCCTATCAGAACGCCATTACGGACTTCATGCTGTTCGCTGGCATTAAGCGGCCGGAGGAGTTTAGGCTGGTGACGCCGGCCCACGTAATCGCCTGGCGCGACGGCCTCGGAGAGCGGGTCTTGAATGGAACGACGATACGACACCGCATGGCCGCCCTGTCATCCTTGTTCCAGTATCTGTGCGACAAGAACGCTGTCACCCATAATCCGGTGAAGGGTGTGAAGCGCCCCCGCTCCGAAACGGACGAAGGAAAGACCCCTGCCCTCGCCGACCACCAGGCGCGCAAACTGCTTGTCGCCCCGGCAGAGAAATCGCTCAAGGGCATTCGAGATCGGGCTATCCTCGCCACCCTGCTCTACCATGCTCTCCGTCGTGAGGAGCTCTGCAAACTCACGGTCAGGGATTTCACGCACGAACGCGGAGGCGTCAGGCATCTGCGGGTTTCCGGGAAGGGTGAAAAGACACGGTACGTGCCACTCCACGGCATTGCCCACGACCTGATCGAGGAGTACCTCCAGAAATCAGGACATGGCGAAAAGGATAACTGCGCCCTCTTCCGTCCTTTGCGGAACGCTTGTGGGGGCGGTAGGGAAAAAGCAATCACGCCGGATGGCGTCTACAAGTTGGTCCGCCAATACTCAGCCGCTCTGGGGTTCGAAATCGGGGCTCATGCCTTGCGCGCAACGGCCGCGACGAACGCGCTCGACCACCAGGCCGACATCGCCAAGGTCCAGGAGTGGCTGGGGCACTCGAACATCGCGACCACCCGGCTGTACGATCACCGCAAGACACGACCGGAGGACAGCCCAACGTTCAAGGTTTCCTATTAACCTGCCGCTCCATTTTCTCCGGAGGCGCCATGGAAGGTCGCGTCCCTGGACGAAGACGGCCCAACGTGAGACGGAAGCGCGCATCGATAGAATCCTCCTCCTGCGGAGGGAAAAGGATCTCCATCCAATTCCCGTCCATCGGCCAATAACGCTTCGCTGATAATCCGCTTGGCGTTGCCCTTTGCTTGCCGCGCTGTTGTGTTACCGTCTTGTCGGCCGGAGGAAAGCTTTGCGCTGATTTCATTGAGCGACATCGGACCACAGGAACGAGCCATTAGCTCGATGAATCGAAAGGGATGGGATTCAGCCGGGAGATTATTGATTTCCAAGCCATCGACCCAGACTTTCTGCAACCGCGTATCGACAACAAGCCGAGCTCCATCTGGCGCGCAATCGATCGCAGCCATGCTGTTGGCAAGGCCGCATGCCTTAATTGCCTCGCGCACCACTTGATTCCGTTTTGGAAGAACTGAATCCAGCAGGACCTTGGACAACTCAGAGGCGTCACTTCCCGAAGGTGGAAACAGGACGAAGGAAGGCGCGCCGTCCGCTTGACCCCGAATTCGTTCTCCAATGCCTGGTCCAGGTGGTCGCAGCGCATAGGCAGCGTACAACCGCTGTTCGCCCACTTCCACAAAGCCAAGGTGGAGCACATCCTGCCCATCCCAAGGACAACCGCCGTTCGTTATATCCAGGGCGGATCGAAGCCAGAGCCGAAATTGCTCAGGTTTCAACTCCAGCCCGTCTAGGTCCGTAGCGCTTAGCGATCTTGAAGCAATTTCCAACGCGTCACTGACACCATAGGACTCGGTTTCGGAGATGGCGTTTACGCGGAGTATCCGACCCGCCTCGGGGTGTTCCGGGTGACGGACAGAATCCAGTTGTATCGTGGTCAGTACCCCTGCTCGCACGAGCGCGTCCAAGCTGCTACCGAATAGCGTTCTCCATTCGGCAATCGGATGTCGCCAAGGGTGGAGCGACCACAAGTTGCTGCCTGAGAGGCTCGGGGCAGCGCGTCGAATGCCGACGCTTTGGAGGACACTCTCTACAAGAGGTTCGTGTATTCTTTGGCTTACATCGATCCGGCTCGGTACGCGAATGCTCACCGTCACCGGACGTGTGCTCTTGCCAACGACTTCCAACTTCAGCTTCGCCTGCAGAATGTCGCCTTCCGCGAGTGGCAGACGTAACTCTTCTATGCTACGGAAGCAATCTGAAGAGCGTATGTGAAGGAGATTTCGATCCCCTCGTTCCCACAAACATTCCGTCATCCAAATCCGGCCGACTCTGAAGACCCCGTGATCCTGGAACGCTGTGCGACCGCGCTCCTGCAGTACCCGCAGGTTGTAAACGGGTTCACCGTCAAAGAAAAACTCATCATTGAACAGAATCTTTCCGAGAGCGGTCCGATAAAACTCAACTATTGAAGCGGCCCGCGCCGCTATGCGAAGGCGTCCAACTGACGACTCATAGCGAAGTAGGTCGCCATGTACCGGCCTGAATTCAATCGTCGCCCGCGCGTCCCGCCCGTGAACCACGGCGAGTGGTTTGCGCGTCCGGTCGCTTCGAAGAATGTTAAAGACAATGGCTCCATCATCCTCGAATGCGCGAATGTCGACGTGCTCGCCGAGATCTGATTGACGGCAGTGACGCAGGACTTCCTCCCGGAGTTTTTCTCTCGCGCGGCTTAGGTTTTTGACGCGTCGAGCCTCCTTTCCCATGAATTCGTTGTATCGGCGCTGTTCGCCACCCTCCTGAACCTGTATCTGCGCCCGCGCAAACACATCCGCCATGGAGGCATCGCCGCGCTGAGCCAGGTAAAGCCGCAGCGCGAACTCGCGCTCGCCGGCATTGACCGGCAATGCATCAGCCGGCACGCGCCGATCGTTCATCGCCGCGACAATCGCCTCCCGGCCACCTTCCGTGCCTAATGTGTGGAGGGTCTCGATCGCCTGCAACTGGTTGTCGGACGCGTCTTGTTGGAGTGCCAGCAGAACTTCATCATGTGAAAACGACTCCCGCTTTCCAGCAAGCGATTGGGGCCAGCCCGTGGCATCAAAGACGTCCCGCCAAAGCTCAATCGGAACTTCCTCTATCACGGCGGCATCAAGGTAGGCGAGCGGGAGTTGCATAATAGTGGCCGTTAAACCTGCTAATGTCGTAATCTCAAATAACTTTTAGGATTCAACATTTAGTGTGTCTCTTGTTTTTGATCACTGCAAGCAGATCTTGCAACGACTGCCCTCCGGTAGGCGATTTCGACGCACAGTACCAGCCTCGAAGTCGAAGTTCAGCCGCATAGGCGGGTCGTCTGTACCGGCAAATTCAGTCACCAGCCGGAGGAATTCGATAACCGCAGCACCACTCACGGCGGTATTGAAAGCCACGACGCTGGGTTGGGGTATTTCAGCACCCTGAATATAGCCTTCGGCGATTTCTTGGGCCAGATCGGTGGCGGAAAGTGCCTCGATGCGCATACGGTCAGGATCGATGTGTCCCCAGCAAGCCAAACAGGGGCGTCCGGGACCGACGATCACGACGCGTCCCGCGCTATCAGTAATGCACCCTTCAGCGCTCACTCGGAAGGCGCTTCCCATATCGATAAGAGGAACTCCCTTTTCGTAAGCGAGCCGGTTTAGCAATGCCCGCGGCAAGTGCCTATCCACACAGGAGAATACAACATCACACTGCTCAATTTCGGCAGGCGAGACATCCGCTCCCAACTGTCCCCGGAGGCATCGGACTTGAGTTCCAAGTCCAAGGGATTCCGCGTAGCGCGCAGCGACCTCGACTTTCCAGGTGCGTCCTGCGTCCTGCGCCGTCGAGCCGAAGATTCGGCTCACATTGGATTGCTCAACACGATCTCCGTCAATAATCGTGATACGCCCCACGCCCAAATGGGCAAGCTGAACAAAAACTACGGAGCCGGTGCCCCCGAGGCCGACGACAACAACATGAAGGTTCCGGAGGATGGCTTGGCCATCGCTGCCTAGTGCAAGGCGCTGGCGGTCAAACCATCTGCCGCCTTCAGCGATCAAGTCATGGGAATGAAGGTGAAGCGATTTGCCGATGATTCTTGCCTGAAGATCCATCTTTTCTCCGCTTCCGGACCAGATGCGCCCCGCCGGTACACCCGTGTTGCCGGCGATCACAAGCGATCCATGGGGTCCAGGCGTCTGGTTGAAAAATGAAGGCATAAGGCGTTCATCACCGTGATCGTCCGCGGCTGAGAACCAAGGCTCTTCGGTGTTCGGATGCGTGTGGACGGTGATGATCGACAGGCCCATGTCGCGTGCTGGCCTTATTATTCGATTAAGGACCACGGGATCAAGGCGGAGTTGATCCACCTGGCGGATGAGATAGCCGGAATCTGGCATCTCGACTAAGTGGCGGGCTAGAAGCACATCGCCGCCTTCCAATCCTTCAGCCAAGATCAAGCCTGCTGTCTCGACATCGCTCCGCGAGCAAAGGGAGTCGATGAAGGGTCCCCATCGTGATTCGATAGCGCGTAAGATCATGTTGTCCTCAATTGAGTCGCATGAATCGGGAACGAATACACCGCAAGAAGTCCCGAAGATCACTGATACCTGGCTTCCAAGCTCCCGCCGCCAAGTGCCATGAAAACCTTTGCCAGTTCTTCCCGAGGATTCGCTCGTTAGACGTTGACCTTGGCGCATTGCCGTTTGGTGCGTTGACAGCCGGACAAATCCAAAACATGTCCGGCGCAGCGTCCGGGAAGCCCGGCGGCAGTTTCACGAGCATCTCCACTCGATTCGGATTGAACCCCGCGGGCAATTCGAAGTTCGAAATCACGAGGAACGTCCAGCCGCCCGCTTCGGCATGCAATTGTACGCGATCGTTGGTAAGGCCAGTTCCTTCAAGAACGGCAGTGCCCAAGCCATAATCGGCGGGTGGCTGACTATGGAAATGCTGGCCATTCTTCACGACGATTTTCATGTCGTTCGGAATGACCTCATCTTCGCCCGGCCGCTGAAGGAAGAGGACATCGTTCAACGGAATGCCGGCAAGTTGCTTCAGGCTAGCGCCCGTTTGCGCGGGGGCCTCGACCTCGTACTCTTTCTTGTTGATGAAGATGTGAATTCGATGAGCTTCGCTCCGGAAGTGCTCGCCGCTTTTGACAACGATCCTCGTATCGTTGCTGATGACTTCATCCCCGCCCGATTGCACCCGCAAAAGGACAGCGTCTAACGGTATGCCGGCAAGTTGCTTCAAACTGGCGCCGGTCTGGTCGGCGTGCTCGACTTCGAATTCATTCGTATTGATAAAGATGTGAATCCGGTGAGCCTCGGTGTGGAAATGCTCTCCGTTCTGGGTGGTGATCTTGGTTTCGTTGCCGATGACTTCCTCTCCACCGGGCCGCTTAAGCACGAGGACGTCATGTAACGGAATACCAGCCAGATTCTTTAGGCTTGCTCCGCTCTGCTCTGGCTCGCTCAGTTCGAAGGCCTTATGGTTAATGAAGATCTGAACTCGATGTTCTGACTGCATTTCGTTGCTCCTTACGTCGCCCTCGGCGACTCTCAGTGGTTCTTTGCGGGTCGGTGTATTCCGTCCCGACAAATCCACTCTAAGGATTTGCAGTCAAAACTTCAGTTACCGCGTTGTTCTTCCGGAACGATGTGTCGGAGAACACCGAATGAACAAGCTCAATATCTAAAATCGCGCCAAAGACGTACCACTCAAAGTGGTGCACCCCGAGCGCGTAAATTAGGGTAAATCAGACGCCAACAGTTCGACGACCTCATCGAGTCGTAACCGCTCTGCAATCTAGGGTGCTCGGACTAGGCGCGCTGCCTTCGGGTCATACACGTATTGTGTAATCGTTCCATCCCGTATGCGTTCTACCGCTTCATTCACTACGAATACCGGGACGAGGAACCATTCGCGCGGCTTAACTGGATTTCCAAAGCGATCTTTGACTTCGATATCAAGCTGCACGGGATCGAATACGCGATGAATAAGATTTTCCAGCTTGACTCTATTGACGTTGAATAGCTCGTATGTAGCGACAATGTCCACATCAGCCATTAGAAAGGTCGGATCCAGTTTCGCATTGGAAACGCGAGTCTCCAACTTACCGCCTGTGACGCCAATTTTGTGCACAAGCTCGCGGTTTGCCGCAACAACCGGATGGTCGGACTTGCTTCGGAGAACATAGATCGTACCGCTGGCCAGATCATCGTGAGCGGGCTCTTCGGCGAATAGCGGCCCCGTGTCGGGATTAGTGATGAGCCGTCCCGCCGCGTCGCGGTGAAGCGCGCGCTGGAAGGAGCGCATCAGCAAGTTGCTCTCGGTTCCGTTGTCGTAGATCACGCGCATCCGGCTATCAACACGGTCATATTGCGTTCTGAAACCCGCACCCTCCTCGGCGACATAGGCGATCTGACCCTGAACAATGAAGTACTCACCCTGCTGAATTTCGGCCATCTTGATCTCGTCCATTTTCTGGACGGGCAGTGTATACCTGATGCCGGATTTCAGCTCCCTTTTGACTCGTTCGAAAAGTGGCTTGAACTTCTCGAAGTCCTCGCATACGGCACGATTGGCGATTTCCTCGGCGGCGCGTTTGTCCGCGCTCTTGCGGACATGCTGCAGGTTAGTAATCGCCGGCCCGCCCGCCGCGCCCGCTAACTCCGCCATCAATTCGTCGTCGTCGACGGTGTCCGCCGAAGCGACCGCGACAATCTGTTTCTCACCGAGCAACCTCTGGTGATCCAGCGGGGCGAGTAGCGAACGACACTCCTCAAGAGCGCGCAAGCGGTCAAGTCGCACAGCATAGAGCCGCTCGAAAATGTCGCGATCTTCTCCGTGTTGCGGAAGTCGACCATGCTTCTCGACAAACCGCTGTATGTCCTCAAACCCGGCGATGATGCGTTCCTCGCGGGGCGGCCGTCCGCCTTTCTCTTCAGGCTCCGCAAAATCGTCCAGTTCTGAACGCAGTTGGTCGAGGTCGATGTCACTCATAGCGTCCCTCGTCCTTGTACCGAACAAAGGCGGCAGCACCCTCGGCCATCCGTTTCTCCCAGGCATCTTGCGATGTAAGCGAAGGGAGCCGTCCCCGCTCTTTCTTGAACTTGAAGGCGCGCACAGCGAGCTCTTTCGCTTCCTCCGGCGTCAAACTCGTGCGCTTGGCAGCGATGGCTGCAGCGACCTGTTTCAGGCTATCCTCGCTCATGGTCTTTGCGAGGATCGCATAGGCTTCGCCGAACGGGTTAATACGGTCAATCAGGTCGATATCGAGTTCGCGTACATCCATGGCGAACCTGCGCACGCCGTCGACTAGGGCCGTGTTCGCGGTCTGCTCGCCGTTGTCCCCGCCCCCGAGCGAAAACTGTTTGGCTTGTTGTGTCAGATTGAGAGCGGCAATGGCACGCTGGCGCACAGCCTCCTGGTCTTCATCGGTAAGCTCCGGGTATCTGTCTTTGATGATCCTGCCCATGCGCACTTGCGTTAGTTCCTCGGGCACCAGTTCGTCGTCGAACAGACCGCGTTCAAGAGCGGTCTTGTCCTGAACAAAGGCCGCAATAACCTCGTTCAAATCTTCCTGGCAGATGCGCGAGGCTTCCGTGCTCTTGGGTTCGGCGAGCCCTTTAATCTCGATCTGGAACTGCCCCGTCTCATCGTTGAAGCCGACATTGCACTTGTTGGGGTCATAACCGCTTTTGCCGTAATCGAAGCCGGGGGTAGGTCCGCTCTCCTGATGCTTCGGCTTGAACTCGAAGCGGGGCGCAAGGACCTGCTCCATAAGCAAGCTCGCCGCGATGGCCTTCAAAGTATCGTTCACCGCCTCCGTAACCGCTTCCTCGGAAGCGTTAGGCTCAGCGATCAGGTTCGTAAAGCGCGCGCGGGTTTTGCCCGGTGCGTCGCGGGTCGCGCGCCCTATGATCTGCACTATTTCAGTAAGGCTCGACCTATAGCCGACAGTTAGTGCGTGCTGGCACCAAATCCAGTCGAAGCCTTCCTTCGCCATTCCGAGGGCGACGATGATGTCAACGTAGTCACGGTTGTCCTTCTGTTTTGGATCTTTCAGCGCGGCGGAAACCCGGTCGCGCCGGGCGGGATCGTCGTCGACCAAGTCGGCGATGCGCAGAACGCGCCCATCCCCGGTTTTGACGAGCTGAAATCCGGTCTCTGGGTCGATGCCTTGCCACTCGCCCAGTGCCCCGATGATGTGCTCCACTTCCTTGATTTTGTCCCTAGTGCTCTCCCTCGAATTAACGTTCGGGATATGAATGATGGTTTTCTCAGCTGGGTCCAGTACGTTCAGGATGTCATCGACATAGGAGCCGCTATAGAAGAAATAGCCGATGTCGAGTTGCTTCAGGTATTCGTAGCCGTTGAGCTGTTCATAGTAGGTATAGGTGATGCTGTCGAAGTTTGCCTCATCCTGCGGGCCGAGCACGGCTTCGGCGTCACCCCGGAAGTAAGAGCCGGTCATTGCAACGATATGCACGCGATTACGGGCGATCACCTTGCTAAGATGGAGGCCGAGCTTGTTGTCGGGATTCGCAGAAACGTGGTGGAATTCGTCCACCGCGATCAGTCGGTCGTCGAACTTTTCCACGCCATACTCGTCGACGGCGAACCGAAAGGTCGCATGCGTGCACACCAACACATTCGCGGCGCTATCGAGAAAAGTGCCGACTGACTTTACCTTTCCGCCATTGTCATCGCCTGGCGCGTTGCAAAGATTCCATTTTGGTTCTACGCACCAGTCAGCCCAAAAGCCGAACTTCGAAAGCGGCTCATCCTGGAAGCTGGCAC
>JALYHQ010000192.1 GCA_030776455.1 Acidobacteriota bacterium
CTATAGAACGCCTCGGCCCCGCCGCTCGCGATCAAACGAAGCGCCTTCCCCAGATCCGGATTCTTGAAAATCTTGCCCACTTTCGGCGCCGATCCGTTGGGCAGGAACACGCGCCGGGCTTCGTCCTCCAGCTTGCCGCTGGCATTGTCCCAGTCCCATTGAATTTGTTCGGTGACAGGAAATCCGTTCTCGGCATAGTAAATCCCCGGCTGAAACAATTCGCGCCAGGGCAGCTTGCCGAAGCGCTTATGCAGTTTCGCCCATCCGTCCACGCAACCCGGCACGGTTACCGTGTGGATCCCCGCAATCGAGTAGGACCCGCTGCCCCGCCGGTCCAAATAATCGATGCTTAGCTTCTTCGGAGTCCACCCGCTCGCATTGATGCCGGTAAGCTTGCCGGTTTTGGCCTCCCAGATCAGCGCGAACAGATCGCCGCCCGGGCCGTTCATCATCGGTTCCACCACCGACAGAACCGCATTGGTCGCGATGGCCGCGTCCACGGCCGATCCGCCGCGCGCCAGCACCTGCGCTCCCGCCTGCGATGCCAGCGTCTGCGCCGTGGCCACGATCCCGCGCTTCGTAATCACCATCGACCGCGCCTGCGGCCGGTCCTGAGCGAGTGTGAGCAAGGAAGCGAATGACATGAGCGCTAAGACCCAGCGTTTGGCCATGAACCGACTCATTCTACCAGCCATTGTGGGGCAGGTTAGCAACCTGCGGGCCGATGTCTCATCGGCCCTGTATAGGCTGCCACCGTTTCTCAACCCGCGCGGCCCCTTGCCGTTTGACTTGGCGTCTTCGCGGGAGCACGCACTCTGTTCAACTCTTTTCGGCCCGGACGTGGAGCACTTGCCCTGGCTGGACCGCTTCCACTGCCTCGCGCAATGCTCCCGCCATCGGCTCGTAATCCTCGCGCCGGTTGCGGCTAGGATGCACAATCACAATCCCAAAGGTTAGCTTCTTCAGATTGTGCTGGAACTCGAAACCGCGGTCCAGCGTGAGCAGGACATCGAAGTTTCCGGCAGCCAGTTGAATGAGCTGATTGTCGGCCGTACTTTGCCAGTTCGCCTCACCCACCGTGGTTACCTGGTGCTCGGCTAGAACGTCGCGGATGCCAGGATCAAGGCATTCATCGATCAGGATGCGCATTCCGCGAGAAGTTGTTCTTTGGCCATTTCAAGGAATTGGACCGCTTGCTCGCGCTGAACCCGAGGGAAGGTTTCCAGGAACTTATCTAGCGTGTCGCCGGCTTCGATAAAATCGAGCAAGGTCTGAACAGGCACCCGTGTTCCGGTGAAACACGGAGTACCGTGCATGATCTCTTTGTCAATGGTCACAATGCTCGGCAGGGCCGCGCGTCTCTCAGCGGTCATACTCTTAAGGTAGGCGATCCCTTCTTGCAAGGCAACCCGCATGTTATCCTGGCTTGCCGAGTGTCCACGCCCACCTCTCCGCTCCCCGTCCGAGCGCGCCGCCGCATCACCCGGCGTCTGATCCCGTTCCTCTTCCTGCTCTACGTCATCGCGTTTCTCGACCGCGTCAACGTCAGCTACGCCGGCCTCGATATGACCCGCGAGCTGCATTTCTCCGATGACGTCTTCGGATTCGGCTCCGGCATCTTCTTCATCGGCTATGTCCTTTTAGAAATCCCCGGCACATTGCTTGTGGAAGTGTGGAGCGCGCGCAAGTGGATTGCCCGCATCATGATTTCCTGGGGCTTGGTCGCGGCGCTTACCGGTCTGATTCATACGGCGCCGCAGTTTTATTGGGCACGCTTCTTCCTGGGAGTCGCCGAGGCCGGATTCTTTCCCGGCGTCATCGTGTATCTGACGCACTGGTACCGCGCCGAGGATCGCGCCAAAGCGGTCGCCATGTTCATGTCCGCCATCCCCCTGTCGCAAGTGCTCGGCGCTCCCGTCTCCAGCTTGCTGCTGCGGATCCACTGGTTCGGATACTCGGGCTGGCGCTGGCTCTTGATTCTCGAGGGAGTCCCGGCGCTGATCCTCGGCTTCGTCACGCTGTTCTACCTCACGGACCGTCCAAAGGATGCGAAGTGGCTTGCGGACGACGAGCGTGACTGGATCACTGGCGAGCTTGACCGCGAGCACCGCGAAAAGCTGGCTCGCGCGCCCATCAGCGTCTGGCGGGCTCTCAGCCACCCCACCGTGATTCTGCTCACGCTGGTCTATTTCTTCAGCAACACCAGTTCATACGGCTTGCAACTCTTCCTTCCTAAAATGGTTCAGAAACTCTCCGGCTTCAGTTCCATCGAAACCACTCTGCTCACGGCCATCCCCAATATTGCGGCTTGGCCCGCGATGCTGCTGGTGGGCTGGAGCTCGGACCGCACCGGCGAACGCCGCTGGCACTGTGCCATTCCTCTGTTCCTGGTGGCCATCTCGCTGTGGGCCGCTCAGCGCACCGGCGCCGGAGTTGCCTTCATGATTGCGATGTTCACCCTCGCTTCCATGGGAATTAACGCGCGACTTCCATCCTTCTGGGCCTTGCCCTCCGCGCTCCTTGGAGGAACCACCGCGGCCGCGTCCATCGGACTGATCAACTGCCTCGGCAACCTCGGCGGCTTCGCCGGTCCCTACATCGTCGGGTTCTTGAGCAGCCGCACCGGAACGTATACCGCGGGCGTGTGGTACCTGGTGGGTGCTTCCGTGATGGCCGGGATCTTAGTGTTGCTGGTCCGCGGGCGCCGCACTGGATAGATTCTTCAGCAGCCGGTCGGTCACTCCCGCGATCTCCCGAACCGCTTTGTCAAATATCTCCTGTCGCGCTTTGGACGGCTTGCGGTACCCGCTGACTTTGCGGACAAACTGCAACGCCGCTGCCGAAACCTCTTCAGGTGTTGCGACCGGTCCAGGACGGCGAAGCACTTTGATACTGCGGCACATGAAAATATCGTACACGTTTGTATGGCGGCTCGGCATCGTTCAAAGCAGGATGCGACTGCAAATGACTATCAACATTTTGAAGTCCACTCCGAAGAAGCAGTACCCCTCTCCCTCTCGCCGCGGCATTGGGCGCAAGAGCGGAGAATTTGCAACTCAAGAATTACTTGTCGTGCGTCTGGAAGCCAATGCGGCGTCTGGGATGAACAGGGGGTTCAAGCAGCTTCTTGATAGCCTTGAAAATCATTTGGATCTCGTCATCGTGTTCGCCGTACTTGCGCTCAAGCGCTTCGATCTTGTGGGCAAGGTCCTTGTGTGTTGTCATAACTTCACGAAATTTGACGAAGGCACGCATGACGGCGATGTTGACGGCAACTGCACGCTGGCTTTTCAGTACCGAAGAGAGCATTGCAACACCCTCTTGGGTGAACACGTAGGGCAAGAACCCGCCAAAACTGCGACGGGATGGTATCACAAATTGCGATACCAAGAGGCTGGCTTCCTCGCTAGTGAGCTGAAACAGGAAAGCGCTTCAGGTTCCGTTTGACTTGCTGCCGAAGGGCAATGGCTTTGACTCCGTATAGTTCCGCAAGATCGCGGTCAAGCATCACGTTAGAGCCGCGGATGAGATAGATACGGCGTTCAATTCGCTGGATGGGGACTGGAAGCCGTTCGCCTGACGATTCCGTCTCTTTGACCATTCGCTCTCGCTGCGTCCTTCTGTGATGGTAGCGTGGCCGCCCGCGCGACACCCCCCACTGACCCCCAACTATGCTAAGTTCGTCAACGGGAGGCCGCATGAATCGACGTTGTTTCCTGCGCAATGCCACTGCCGGGGCCCTCGCCCTGCAATCGTTCCCTTACCATCTCTTCGCGAACGGCACCAAGAAGTACGCCACTGACCGAATCAAGCTTGGCCCCAAAGGCGTCGAAGTCAGCCGCCTCGCCATGGGCTCGGGCACTGACGGCGTCGGCGGCAGCTCTAACCAGACACGCAAGCTCGGCCTGCAGGGACTCGCCAATCTCTTCGACGCCGCCTATGACCAGGGCGTCACCTTCTGGGATTCAGCCGATCAGTACGGCACTCACCCCAATGTCCGCGAAGCCCTCAAGCGCGCCAAACGCGAGCGCGTTACGATTCTCACTAAGACCCACGCGTCCACCGAAAAAGAGATGCGCGCCGACCTCGACCGCTTCCGCCGCGAGCTGGGCACCGATTATCTCGACATTCTCCTGCTCCACTGCATGACCGAAGACGATTGGCCCGATCGCAAGAAGGGCGCCATGGCCGTCATCGAAGAAGCGCAGCAGAAAGGCATCGTTCGCACTAAGGGCGTCTCGTGCCACACCCTGGGCGCCTTGAAGACCGCGGCCCGCACGCCGTGGGTGGAAGTGGATCTGGCCCGCATCAATCCCGCGCAGGCTTACATGGATGCCGATCCGGCCACGGTGCTCGCGGTTCTCAAGCAAATGAAAGCGGCTGGCAAGGGCGTCATCGGCATGAAGATCCTCGGAGCGGGCAAGCTTCGCGATCGCGCCGATGAGGCCCTGCAGTTTGCTCTCGCCCAGAATGTCGTCGACTGCTTCACCATCGGCAGCGAGAGCCGCGATGAAATGGAAGACCTGGTGCGCAAGATCCCGGCGGCCAGCGTTCGTGGCTAAGCCGATCGCCTCGAAAACCGGCCTGCTGTTTCTCGCGCTAGCCCTGCTGGCCGGCTGCACTCGCGATCACAAGAAAGTGATTGCCGTGATTCCCAAGGGCAGCGCGCATCTATTCTGGCAGTCGGTCCACGCCGGCGCCGCCAAAGCAGCGCTCGAGAAGGGCGTCAGCATCGTCTGGAACGGCCCCGCTACCGAGACTGATTATTCCAGCCAGCTTCAGATCGTGGATGCAATGATCAGCCGCAAGGTGGACGCCATCGCCCTCGCGCCGATTGACCGCAAAGTGATGGTCAGCGTGGTGGACCGCGCCGCCGACCGTAACATCCCCATGATCATTTTCGATTCGGGCGTAGAAACCGATCGCTTCGTCTCTCAAGTGGCCACCGACAATTACAAAG
Source organism: Acidobacteriota bacterium (assembly GCA_030776455.1). GTDB lineage: Bacteria > Acidobacteriota > Terriglobia > Bryobacterales > Bryobacteraceae > JALYHQ01. Next base: position 4,961 of record JALYHQ010000192.1, read on the forward strand.
CCGGCCAACTGGCCGCCGAGCGCATGGGTAAAATTCTCAACGGCAAGGGCAACGTGGTGATTGTCGCCGTTCAGCCCGGCGCGGCCTCCACCGAAGCTCGCGAAAAAGGCTTCGAGGATTCCATTCACCGCAAATTTCCAGGAATCAAGATCCTGGACAAACGCTATGGCATGGCGCAAGTGGCGCTATCGCTTACCGTCACGGAAAACATGCTGACCGCGCACTCCGATCTCGACGCGATGTTCGCGTCCAACGAATCGAGTACGATGGGCGCGGCTCAAGCCTTGCGTGGCCGCACGGGCCGTGTAAAGCTGGTCGGCTTTGACTGGAGCCCCACGCTGCTCGATGACCTCAAGTCCGGCCTCATCGATTCGCTGGTAGTGCAGGACCCATTCCGCATGGGCTATGACTCGGTAATCGCCGCCGTCGCCAAACTCAACGGCGAGCCAGTCGAAAAAATCCACGACCTCGCTCCGCGACTCATAGACAAATCCAATCTAGACGACCCCGATGTCGCCGCCCAACTCCACCCCGACCTGAAAAAATACCTCCCCTGACCATTGTGGGGCGGGGCCCCTGCCCCGCAGCCGGCCCCCCGGCCGGCTTGCCGACTTCATGTGAGAGCATCATAGTTAAATGAAAGCTAAATGAAAATCCCCCCCATCCTCGCTCTCGTCCTGCTCGCCCCCCTCGCCACCCCAGCCGTTCCCCCCGAAGCCAGAAAGCTTGCCGTCGAATTTGGCCGGGAACTTCTCCACCGCGCCCTCGATGCAACCCTGGGAGAAAAAATGAAGGAGTGGATCGCCGCTGCCACTAATTTCGCACCTCTAGAAATTGGCGACCGTGCGTTCACCGTCGATACACGCCAAAAAACCGTGGTAGCGATTCAACTCACCTCTCATGGCAATTCAGGATGGAGCCAGCCCGTCACACCCATCAATGGCAGCCATGAGTTCATTGCAATCGAGGCTATCGATGAATCCACCCCAACGAAGTGGCACTTCGGATCCGACGCCCTCGATTCGCCGGACACAAACTTCCCCATAACATTGGGATCTACCAAAGAAACCATTGCCAAAGGCAAGGAGACCGCGGTCCGCCTCTGGATTTCGCCGGCCACGAATGGCAAGCGATTCAGAATCCTCTTCCGGACCCCTCCCCGCGCGCCCTGAGCCGCTACTTGAACCGCCCCGCCAAATAATCCAGCACGCCCGGACGCTGCTCCGGCTTCAGCGGCGCGCCCCATCGCACCATCTTGTCCAATTCGCGATCCCACTGCGCGCGCGTAATATGCTGCTGCCGCATCGGCATTTCATCGTGACAACCCAGGCACGCTGCGCGATATCCATCCGGATGCGCCGGCGCAGTCTCCGGCTGCGGCGGAGGCGGCTGCGGCGGATTATCCTTTGACACCACCAACTCGGCCCGCTGCACCGTGTTCCACAAGTATCCCGACGGATTCCAGGGCTGCTCCATCGGCTGCGTTTCCCCGGCGGCATTCGTCGCGCGCGCCAGCAGCGTGTATTTTCCCTCCGCCGCTTTCCAGTTCAGCTCCCACAAGCGCCACGAATATTGTGTGTGATCGTTCCCCAGACGAGCATTCTTCCAGGTCTTCCCGCCATCCACCGACACAGCCACCTTGGTCACCGGCGACGAGTTTGACCACGCAGCCCCGTGCACCTTTACCGTCCCCGGCTTAGACCAGTTCACCGGCGCCGCGATCACGCTCTTGACGTTCAGATCCGTAACCGGAATCATCTGGGCGGCATCCACCGGCGTGCCCGGCGCAACTGGTTTGGCCGGATGCCGGTATGCCGACTTCATCCAGAAGCCGTCGAATTCCTTATCCAGCACCGTGATGTGCTGCAGCCACTTCACCCACGAATCGCCGGCCCATCCTGGCGCCACCAGGCGCAGCGGAAAACCATGCTCCATGGCCAGCGGCTTCCCGTTCATCTCGTAAGCCAGCAGCGTATCCGGATGCATCGCTTTGGCCACCGGAACGCTGCGCTGGAAATCGGGCATGGTCCCCAGCGGCACATCCGCGCCATCGCACACCAGCTCCTTTGCGCCGTCTTTCAAGCCGGCTCTCTTGAGCACTTCACTCAGGCGCACTCCGGCCCAGCGCCCGTTCCCCACTGCGCCGTGCGCCCATTGCGCGCCGGGCATGCGCGGCTGATAGA
>JALYHQ010000193.1 GCA_030776455.1 Acidobacteriota bacterium
ACGTGACCGATACAGGCACCCGTCGAGACACCGCTGAAGCGCGCATCCGTGAGCACCGCGACATGCTTCCCGAAATCCAGGTACTTGAGAGCGCTAGTGATCTGGTACGTCTCTTCCATTCCCGCGCCCATGGGTCCGCGGCAGATGAGCACCAGAACGTCGCCCGCGTGGATCGCGCCGTTCTTGATAGCCGCCACCGCGGCGGGCTCGGATGTAAAGACGCGCGCCGGGCCGCGCTTGCGGTAAACGTTGTCAGGATCGACGACGGCCTGGTCGATGGCGGTGGATTTGATCACCGATCCTTCAGGCGCGAGGTTGCCATGCGGGAAGCAGATGGTGGACGACAGGCCGCGGGCGGGATCCCGGATCACGTCGTTTGGATCGACGTGATCGCGCGCTTTCAGCAGATCGCGCAGCCGCGCTCGGCGTTCGGACTTCTCCCACCAATCGAGATTCTGCCCGAGAGTCCGGCCAGATACCGTGAGAACGCGCGTATCGAGCAAACCCATTTCGCGCAGGTGCAGCATCACCTCGGGAACGGCGCCCGCTAGAAACACCTGGACCGTGGGATGATTGCGCGGCCCGTTAGGAAGTGCATCCACCAGACGTGGAACCTTGCGGTTAATCTCAGCCCAATCCTGAGCTGTGGGACGCGGCAGTCCGGCGGCGTGCGCGATGGCGGGCAGATGCAGGATAAGGTTCGTGGATCCGCCGAACGCGGCATGCACGGTCATGGCGTTGCGCAGCGCGGCGTCGCTGAGGATGTCCGATATCTTGATCCCGCGGGACTCCAGCGCCAGCAGCGCGCGAGCCGAACGGCGCGCGAGATCTAGCCAGACAGGCTGGCCCGACGGCGAGAGCGCGGCATGCGGCAGCGTCATGCCTAGCGCTTCACCCACCACCTGCGAGGTGGCCGCGGTGCCCAGAAACTGGCAGCCTCCGCCCGGCGATGCGCAGGCGCGGCAGCCGAGATCGGCGGCCTGTTCGAGAGTGATCTGCTGGTGCGCGAAGCGTGCGCCGATGCTTTGGATGCGTCCAGCGTCCTCGCCCTCTTCAGGCAGCAGCGTGACGCCTCCGGGGACCAGGATGCATGGCAGGTCACGCGCGGCCGCGAGCGCCATCATCATGGCGGGGAGTCCCTTGTCGCAAGTGGCGACGCCCAGTACCCCGCTCCGCGTGGGCAATGAGCGGATCAGGCGGCCGAAGACCATCGCGGCGTCGTTGCGATAAGGGAGGCTGTCGAACATCCCGGTGGTCCCCTGCGTGCGCCCGTCGCAGGGATCGGTGCAGGCGGCCGCGAACGGGATCGCCTGCGCGGCCTTGAACTCTTCGGCGGCGGCTTGCACCAGCAGGCCGACCTCCCAGTGCCCCGTGTGATATCCCAGGGCGATGGGCGTTCCGTCGGGGGCGCGCAGTCCGCCGTGTGTGCTGAGGATCAAGAACTCCTTGTCCGCGACGCGCGCCGGATTCCAGCCCATACCGGCGTTCTGCGAAAGCCCAAACAGATCGCCGGACGGGCGCGTGAGCAGCATCTCGGGCGTCAGAGGAAGCGAGCCGGAGGGACCGGGCGCCGTGGTCGGGACGTCCAAGAGGGCGGAGTCGGTGTCGAGGATCGGGTCGGTCACACTTCAAGCTACCAGCCCTGTACCGGATACCACGACCAACCGGCGCTTTTGTATAAGTCCAGCGTGATTCGCTTTCCGTCCGTGCGCACGGTTACCAGACCTAGCCGGTCCGTTCGCAAAATACCGGCGTGATGGGCGGCGAGGCGGGCCAGCACGTCAGGATGCGGATGGTGGAACTGATTGTCGACGCCATCCGAGATAATGGCCCACTGCGGGTGCACTGCTTCCAGAAATAGTTCGGTGGTCGAGGTCTTGCTGCCGTGGTGCGCTACCTTCAGCACATCGGCGGACACCGCTCGTCCGTCGAAGATTGCCCGCGCCTCCATGCCTTTTTCCATGTCGCCGGTCAGCAGGAAAGAGCGCTGGCCGTAGGTGAGGCGCAGCGCCAGGGAATCGTCGTTCTTGGCGGTGCGCGGGGCCACGTAATCATCTGGCGGCGACAGCACTTCCACATTCACCCCGCCAAACGGAAATGTCTGGCCGGCCACCAGCTTCCTTATCTTGACGCTTCGCAACCGCGCCTTTTCACGGATCGCCTCCCACTCGGGACTCTCCGGCATCGCGCCCACCCACAGTTCCCTGGGATGGAAATTATCGATCAGCGCGGCCATTCCGCCGGAGTGATCTTCGTGGGCGTGCGTCAGCGCCACCACGTCCAGCTTGCGGATGGAACGGCTCCACAAGTAAGGCGAGACTACATCTTCGCCGATGTCGATTCGCGGCTTGCGCAATTTTCCGAACGATGGAATTCCGCCCGCGTCCATGGCCATCAGCTTGCCATCTGGGACCGCCAGCAGCACGCTGTCGCCCTGCCCGACGTCGATGGCGGTCATTTCCAGTTCACCACGGGTGGTCACCGGCGCGAATGGATGCACGAATACCAGGCCGAACAACGCCAGCACCACGGCCAGCGCCGGCCACCGGGTCCAGGCAGGACCGCGCAAGGCGAACGTGAAGGCCAGCAGCGCAGCCACAAAGGACAGGGACAACCACAGCGGCGGATCCGGGACGCGCCACGCCGGCTCAAATCGCACGTGCCACGCAGCCACTTTCTCCGCAGCGATCAGCAGCCAATCGGCAATGAGCGCGGGAACATGCCAGCCCGTGAAAACGGCCACGAATCCTACTGGAACCACCAGCGACAAGAGCGGCACGATGATCACATTCGCCGAAAGCCCCGTAAACGAGATGCGGTGGAAGTAGATCGCCATAGGCAGTGCGAGTCCGATCTGGATGCAGGTTGAGATCACAACCATGTCGTACACGTACAGCCCCAGGCGCAGCCCCCCCGACATCGCGCGGAGCCACCAATCCCGCGGCAAGCGCAGATAGTACGAGATCGTTTCGGCCAGCAACCGCAGCTCGATGCGAAACTGAGCGGCGCGCGGAGCCAATCGCAGGTCGCGCCGGTCGGCCGTGATGTCAAGCAGGGCCGCGGTGGCCTTTCTTGAGGTAGAGTTCAGCAGCGGAGCGGCCAGCGCGCCGATGGCCGCCACGGACAAGAACGACAACTGGAAGCTGGCGTCAAACAACTGATCCGGATCAAAAATGAGAAACGCCAGCGCCACCGCGGCTAGCAGGTTCATCACTCGTCCGCGCCTGTGAAAGTAGCGGGCAATCAAATACAGCGTGAATCCAGCCGCCGCCCGCACCACTGGAGCCGACCAGCCTGACACCAGCGCGTAAACCCACGCGGCCAGCGCGGTTGCCGCCAGGGCCGGCAACTCCGGCACAAAACACAGCCGCAGCAAGAACAACAGGAAGCCCGCCAGCACCGTAACGTGCAGCCCGGAGATCACCAGCGCGTGAAACGTGCCGGTGCGGCGGAAATGGTCGGTCCAGACTTTTTCCAGCTTTGTGGATTCGCCCAGCAGGATGCCCTCCATCATTCCGATGGCGTAGGGGTCCTTCTGGTACAGCCCATCCAGCCGCTGGAGCGCGACCGTACGCAGCGCGAACACGCTTGCCATGAATCGCGAGCCGCAGCGTCCCGGCAACACGCGGACCGGAGAACCAGCCCGGGCGGCAGCGGTCCAATAGATGCCTCGCGTCGCCGACCACGCGGCGTAATCGAATGAGCCTGGATTCCGGAAATTGCGGATGGGACGCACGCGCGCCTCCACTTCTACCAGCTGCCCGTAGCGCAAGGCCGGCGGGACTTCGCCTTCGCGAATCGCCAGCGTTACGCGCGCCGACGCTTTGTGAGCCAATCGCAGCGTGAACTGGTCGCGACCCAGATAGAAGATGGGCGGGTCCACCACGCAGCCGCTCAGAACCACCGTTTCCTCGGCGCCGGCGTCAATGGAGGGAGTGGGGCCGGGCTGATGCGCGATATCCAGGAGAATGCCGCACATGACCAGTGCCGGCAGGCGGCAGAGCCACGCAAGGCGCGGTGCGGCCCAGCTCAACAGCCACAGCGCCGCGCTTGCCAGGCACAGCGCGATCACACCGAAATGAAAGCATCGTGAGAGCAGAATTCCGGCGATCGCCGCAACCAGCGGCGCCAGGAGCGGATCTTTCATTCATTACGTTAGTGATTTGGCAGCGGGAAACTCTCAGCGAAATTGCTGGCCCATGCCGACGCGCGCGGTTCAGTTTGCGCTGCGTTTGTCAGAGTGGACGAAGCAGGCGCGGACCCGGGCGTGCAGTTGCGGGATGGAAAAGGGGCGAATCAAATAGTCTGTCGCGCCGGCTTCAAAGCCCGCCCGTGTTGCCGTTTCCTGGCCATTCGACGTCAGCATCAGCACTGGGACACTGGCGGTGCGCTGCTTGGCTTTTAACGTTTTGACCAGCTCGATGCCTCCGATATCCAGCATGTGCATATCCAGCAGGATCAGATCGGGCGAGGTCTCCTCAGCCAGGCGAAGTCCCTCCTGGCCGCCGCAAGCCTCCATCACCACGTGGCCATCCATCACCAGCGCGTCCTTCACGGTACAGCGCGTGGAATCTTCGTCGTCCACAATCAGAATGCGCAATCTGCGGCGGACGGCGGCCGCTGGACCCAGTACCGGATGCGGAAACTCGGCATCGCTCTGGTGCGGGAATACGCCAAGTTCGTCTCCTTCAGCCGCGCAGAAGACGTCCAATTGACGGCCGCGCAGATGCGCCAGCGCGCGAGCCCGCTCCTCCACCTGATCCAGAAACGCATCGTCGTGCATGGGGTCGTGATGGGTCAGCGCCAGCTGGCGCGCGCCCGCGGCCGACGCCAGCTCCACCACATACTCGAAGGGGCTGTGTCCCCAGTTCTTTTTTGCGGGATACTCCTCGGGCGTGTACTGCGCATCATGAATCACCAGGTCGGCGTCCGCCATGAACGCGGCGTGACGGCGATCGCCGGCGTGGAGGATGGAGTCCAGATGGCCGGGCTCCGCATCGCTTCGCCACAGGGTATCGGAGAGCGGCTCATGATCGCACAAGTAAACCACGGAAGCGCCGTCGGCTTCCAGACGATAGCCCAGCGTCATGGCGGGATGGTTCAGATACTGCGCCAGCACGCGGACGCCGTCCATTTCGTAGGCGCCCTCACTCAGCTCCCGGTAGACGATAGACGCCGGAAGCTGTCCCAAGTCCACGGGGAAGTAGGTGAACTCCATCTGTCCGGCCAATACCTTGTCCAGCGACCGGCCGCCTCCGCTGGGCGCGCAGACCGTGAAATGATTTCCCGGCGCGAACACGGGCGCGAAGAACGGGAAGCCCTGGATGTGATCCCAGTGCGTATGGCTGAGCAGAATGGTGGCCGCGCTCTGGCGGCCGCGCAGCATCCAATCCGCGCCCAGCAGTCGCGCTCCGGTGCCGCAATCGATGATGAAGCGCTGCCCGCCGAACGTGGTCAGCTCCACGCAGGAGGTGTTGCCGCCGTAATGTACGGTACCGGGTCCGGGTGTGGCTAGCGATCCGCGGGTACCCCAAAAACGCACTCGCATGCAGGAATCCGAATGGTAACAGCATACCGCGCGCTATCGGTAACAATTAGGGTATGCCGATAGTCTCCAACGCGCTCTGTATTTCGATTTGGGCTTTGTGTATCGCTTCGGGCCAAGAACGAGTGGGGCCGCAGACTCCTGTGGTGGATCCTGGACCGCCGCCCTCCGACGCGGTGGTGCTGTTCGGAGGCAAGGGTCTTTCCGAATGGGTCCACAAAGACGGCCGGCCCGCGCAATGGACCATTCAGAAAGACGCCATGATCTGCAAGAGCGGCAGCGGGGACCTCTACAGCCGCCGCAAGCTGGGCAGCGCGCAGATACACCTGGAGTTTTCCGAACCGCTGATGCCCTCCGTAAAAGGCCAGGCGCGTGGGAATAGCGGTGTGTACATTCAAGGGCGGTATGAGATCCAGGTGCTGGATTCCTATCGCAATCCGACCTATGCCGATGGATCCTGCGGCGCCGTTTATGGCCAGCACGCACCGCTGGTGAATGCCTGTCGTCCACCGGAAACCTGGCAGTCCTACGACATCGTTTTTCATGCGCCGCAATGCGAGGGAGGACGCGTGATGCAGCCGGCGACGGTTACCATTCTGCAGAACGGAGTGCTGATTCAGGACCATGCGGCGATCGTGAAACCGACGCCGGGAGGCACGGAGGATAATCCGTGCGATCCGGGACCGCTGATGCTGCAGGATCACTTTCATCCGGATGTGAAACAGACCGAGTTGAGGTTTCGAAATATCTGGTACCGGCCGATTTAGCCAGGACCAGCTTGTGGGGCAGGCGGTTTCGCCTGCCAGAGGCCGATTGCTAATCGGGCCGCAGGATACTATCCTGCCCCACACGGCGGCACGTTCCTCCCTTGTTATGGACCGCTCCCTACGGTCGCGCTCTCAGGTATCGCTTTCCTCGAGGAAACAGCTTTCAAACGCGGAGTCCAGGATCTCCTCGGTGAGCAGGTACGGGCGCTTTTCGAAGTGGATCAGGTCGATCGCGTGTGACAACACATCGCGCGGGTGGCATCTGCGGAAGCGCTTGCCGGTGTTCCGGTAGCGCTTTTCGACGAAGCGCCGCGGGAGTTCCGGGTCGTACGGGAGCTGGCGGGCGGTGCAGAACTGTTCGAAGATGGTCAGAAACTCTTCTTCGTTCGGACTGCGCAACAGCATCTTGTACTGGATGCGGCGCAGGAACGCTTCATCGCCAAGCTGTTCCGGCTGCAGGTTTGTCGAAAAGATCAGGAACGCTTCGAACGGGACTGTCATCTTGCCGCCCGAGTTGAACGTTAGATAATCCACGCGCCGTTCCATGGGGACGATCCAGCGATTGAGCACTTCGGCGGGCGTGCAGCGCTGGCGGCCAAAGTCGTCGATCAGGTAAATGCCGTTATTGGCTTTCACCTGGTACGGTGCGTCGTAGACTTTCGATACCGAGTTAAAGGTGAGGTCCAGCATGGACATGCTCAACTCGCCGCCGGTAACCAGGAAGGGACGCCGGCATTTCGCCCAGCGCTTGTCATAAGGCGCTTCCGTGGCGAATACCGATAGTGGCTCATCATCGTCCACCGGCTGGTGATAGATGGGGTCAAACACCTGCACGATGGCGCCGTTGCATTCGATGGCGTGCGGGACGTAGATGCACGAATCGTCCAGGTTAGCCAGGGCTTCGGCCAGGTACGTCTTGCCGTTGCCGGGCTGCCCGTGAATCAAGAACGAATTTCCGGAACTGACTGCCGGCCCGATTTGCGACAGGATACCCGGCGTCACCACCATCTTCCGGTAGGCCTGCGCGAGCGCCTCGCGAGTGAGCCAGCCCGCCTGGCGGCGCTGGTTGCGCACCACCAGCGTGTATTGATACAGCGGCACGGGCGCCGGGCCCACGTACTGATTTTTCTCCAGGAACTCGCGCGTGTGCTCGCGTCCGGCATCGGTGAGCGAAAGCACCGACGTGCTGCTGCCCATTCCCAGGGCGCGCTTCACCTGCACGAAATACTGCCGCTTCAAGAGCTCGATCAGTTCTTCGATCAGGCTGAACTTCAGGCCCAGGGCGGTGGCCACATCGCGGCCCAGTTGCTCGCCGCGAAAGTAGAGTACCTTGCAAATCAGCGCTTCGATGATCGAAGGCGCCAGACCGGTTTCCTCGATGGTTTCCGGTACTGGGGGCACCGGCTCTGGGCGCGATTCCGCCACGGCGGACGGGGCAGCTTCGAAAATCAGAGGTAGAGGTGTTTCGGGAATTGCCGCAAGCATTATGAATCACGATTCTCTCAGCGCAGGCCGAAGTCAGCAATGGGATCTTAGTCCCGAAATACTTAGAGGAGCGCTTTAGTCCGCTGGTGCGCTGGGGCCTTAATTCGGCGGCTCATTCTCCAGCATCGCGGTACCGGAACGCCGATAGGACCACTCGGCACCCGCTAGAATCAGCATCGACGCCAGAAACGCCCACAGCACAATAGTCACCGAATAGAGGAAAGGTCCGTACTCGGCCAGCAGTTTGCTTCGCAAAAGGGGCCAGACAAGGAGGTTCACGTACTTGAGCGCCTCCAGCAGCAGTCCTACCACCACTGCTGCGCGCACAATCTCCCGCGCCCGGATCTTGCAATTCGGCAGCAGCCAATAAATCACGAACAGAATGAGCATGGAAATGGGAACCGCCGCCGCTTTAAGGAAGGCGGTTCCCAGAATGCGCGCCAGCATGGCGGTGAAGCCCGGCGCGGACAAGAACTGGGTGTTCAGCGCCGTGAACACAATAGAAATCATGGCGAGGCCGCCGCAGAGAAAAATCAGGAACAGACTGACCAGTTGATTCTTGAAGTAGCTCCGATCGCTGGGGCAGCGCCAAATGCGGTTAAGCGCGATTTCTATGGGTTGGAAGATGCCGTTTGCGGTGAACAGCAGCAACGCCACCGAGACAATCTGAAACGGCCCGCGCGAGGCCACGGTGACTTGCAGGTTGCGCTGCAGAAAATTGCCCAACTGATCGGGAAAATAGTCGTTCAGGGCGAAGTAGACGGCGTCGGCGGCGGCCTTCCACTTCAGCACGTACAGACAAACCGAGAGCATCACGATCAGGAACGGGTAAAACGAGAGCAGCACGTTGGCCGCAACCGAGAAGGCGAAGACATGAACCTCGGTGCGTCTCCAATAGCGCACCGTGGGTGCGCACGCGCGAACCATGCGTCTTACGCGGCTGGGTGGTGGAGCGAATCGTCTCTCAGTTCCCAACATATCGTGCGTACAAACTGCGCGCGACGCCAATTTCGGTGGTCCCTTTGATAATCGCACGGCCGTCGGGAAACACCGTCAGCAGATACGGCGGGGTTTCGAAGCGCAAGGCGAATTCATTGGAGCGCACCACGCCCAGCGGGGCCAGGCGCTGGGCCAGTTCCGCCAGGTTCACGGGCCTCGCCCGCTCATGGATCTGCACGGCATTGCGCCCGCATAAGCTGACGGGCGCTCGGGTAACGCCATTCAGGTGCGGAAACTCGCCTTTCCCGCAAGCCGCGCAATCCGCCGCCGGACCCGGCTGGCGCACTTGCCGGATCTGCCCGGTCCACACGTCCACCGTCGTGATCGTGTTCCCCGGCGGCGCTCCACACAGGATCTTCATCGCTTCGGCCGTCTGCAGACTCGCGATCATCGACGTCAGGGGGCCCAACACGCCTTCGGTCTCGCAGGTCGCCTGCGCGCCCGAGGGCGGCTCCGGATAAATGCACTTCAGGCAGCCGGTAACGCGCGGAACCACCGGCATTACGATGCCGTAACCGCCCACGGCGGCGCCGTAAATCCAGGGAATGCTCCGGCTCACGGCATAATCGTTGATCAAATACCGGGTCTCGAAATTGTCGGTGCCATCCAGGATCAAATCGACGCCGTCCAGCAGTTCCCCGGCATTTTCCGAGGTCAAGTCTGCCACCACCGCCTCCACCGCAACTCCCGAGTTGATGAGAGACAGCCGCCGCGCCGCTGCCACCGCTTTCGGCAGTCCCTCGGCTGCGTCGGATTCTTCAAACAGCCATTGGCGCTGCAGATTGCTCAGTTCGACATAATCGCGGTCCAGGATTCGGATAAAGCCAACCCCCGCGCGAGCCAGCGCTCCCGCCTGAAAGCTGCCCAGCGCGCCGCAACCAACCACCACCACGCGCGCGTCCAACAATCGCCGCTGTCCTGCTTCTCCGATGGGAGCGAATTGGATTTGCCGCGAGTAACGTTCCCTTTCGCCTGGAGTCATACCAACCAGATGGTAGCAGCCGGTGCGCTAAGATGGTCGCTAGTGGCGGCCGTCCTGGGATTGCGCGTGCGCGCGCTCGCGCTGTTAGTCCTTTGCTATCTGCCTGTTATGGCCGCTCCCGCGGAGTACGACGGCAAGCCGGTAGCATCCATTCGCTTCGATCCCGCGCAGCAACCGCTGACGCTGGAACAGCTCATCCAAATCTCGGGCCTGCGAACGGGCGCGCCCCTGACGGCAGTCGATTTGCGCGCGGCCATCCAGCGCCTGTATTCCACCGGCGAGTACAGTGACATCCAGGTGGACGCGGCTATCGTCAACGGCGCTGTCGAACTAAAATTCATTACCCAGCCGGCCTGGTTCGTCGGACACATCGCCGTCTCCGGCGTAACGGAGCCGCCCAACGCCGGACAGCTCACCATTGCCACCAAACTGCAGCTGGGCAGTGAATACACCGAGCCCGATTTGAAACAGGCCGAGGCGGCGCTGAAAGATGTAACTCGGCGCAACGGATATTACAGTGCGGTGATTCATCCCGACACCCAGCTGGATCCGGCCACGCACCAGGCCAGCTTCGTATTCAAAATCGATTCCGGCAAGCGCGCGAAATTCAACGGCGTTGTAGTGACCGGCGACTCGGAGCGGACCCTTAACAGCATCATCGCCACCAGCGGATGGAAAGGACTCTGGGGATTGTTCCGCTGGAAGCCGCTGACCGAAACCCGATTGCAATCCGGACTCGAGGGTATCCGCTCCTGGTATCAGACGCACAATCACTTGATGGCCAAGGTGACGCTGGTGAAGCTGGAGTATGAACCCTCCACCAACGCGGTGACACCTCATCTGGATATCGATGCGGGTCCCACCGTGAAGGTTGCCGTGAAGGGCGCGCGCGTCTCCGGTGGAACCCAGCGCAATCTGCTCCCAATATTTCAGGAACGCGCCGTCGACAAGGACCTGTTGGTGGAAGGCGAGCGGAATCTGACCCAGTATTTCCAGTCCAAGGGATATTTCGACGCTGCCGTGGATTTCGATACTGGCACGCCCACGGCTGGCCTGGAAACGATCACATACACTGTGGATCGGGGGAAGCAGCACAAGCTTGTGCTGCTCGAGATTCGGGGCAACAAGTACTTCGATGACGCCACCTTGCGAGAGCGAATGTACGTAACCCCCGCGAAATTCCTGCGCTTCCCGCACGGCCGCTTCAGCGAGGATTATCTGAAGCGCGACGTGAACACCATTCGCGAGCTGTATCGCTCTAATGGTTTTCGAGACGTCGAAGTAACCTTCCACGAAGTGGACGATTATCAGGGCAAGTCCGATCAGATCGCCGTCTACATTGACGTGAAGGAAGGCCCGCAGTGGTTCGTTTCAAAGCTGGAGCTGGCCGGCGCGCCCACTGAAGATCGGGAGCACATACTCTCCAGCCTGCACTCCACGGAAGGACAGCCGTACAGCGACCTCAACCTGGCCACGGACCGCGACGGAGTGCTGGACTATTACTACAACAACGGGTATCCGGACGCAAAATTCGAGTTCACTTCCAAGCCGAGCGTCGAGCCGTATCGAATGGAGCTGCGCTTCGTAGTGACGCCGGGCCGCCGTCAGTATGTGCGCGGCGTGGTGGTGAGCGGCGTGGAGACCGCGCGCGAGTCACTGGTGAACCAGCAGATCACTTTGAAAGAAGGCGATCCGCTGTCGCAGACGCGCATGACCGAGAGCCAGAAGCGGCTCTACGATCTGGGCATCTTCGCAAGAGTCAATGCCGCAATTCAGAATCCAGAAGGCGACGAGCCGACGAAGTACGTGCTGTATTCGATTGAAGAAGCCCGGCGTTATTCGCTCACCGTGGGCTTCGGCGCCGAGATCGCGCGCATTGGAGGCGGCGCCACTACCTTTGACTCGCCCGCGGGATCCACCGGATTCAGCCCGCGTGTTTCGCTGGGGATCAGTCGCCTGGACTTTCTGGGTCTGGGGCACACCGTCTCTTTGCAGACGCGCATTTCGAACCTGCAGCAGCGCGCTCTGTTCAGCTACCTGGCGCCTCGGTTCACGGGCAATCCGGACCTTACGCTGCAGTTCATCGGCCTGTTCGATATCTCTCGCGATGTCCGCACTTTCTCGGCCCGCCGCGAAGAAGGTTCCTTGCAGCTGGCACAGCGGCTATCGCGCGCCAATTCGCTGCAGTATCGCTTTACATACCGCAACGTGAATGTGATCGGCACCCCGCTGATCACGCCCGAGCTGATACCGATTCTCTCGCAGACTGTGCGCGTGGGCCTGCTCTCCGGTAGTTTTATTCAGGATCGCCGCGACGATCCTAGCGACGCGCATCGCGGCATCTACACCACTATTGACGTGGGCCTGGCCTCCAAGGTGTTCGGATCGCAGACCGGATACGGCCGTCTGGTGGCGCGCAACGCCACGTACTACAAGCTCACGAAGAATCTCGTGCTGGCGCGCAACACCTTCATCGGTGTGATACAGCGCTATTCCGGTCTGTCCCAGATTCCATTCTCGGAGCGATTTTTTTCAGGGGGCTCCACTTCCCAGCGCGCGTTCCCCGACAACCAGGCCGGACCGCGCGACATCGTGACCGGATTCCCTCTCGGCGGGAATGCGCTGTTCATCAACAACGTGGAACTCCGCTTTCCACTGATCGGCGACAACCTGGGCGGCGTGCTGTTCAATGACCTGGGCAACGTGTATTCCGACGTCCAGCACATCAGCTTGCGCTGGCATCAGAAAAATCTCCAGGATTTCGATTACGCGGTGCAGGCGTTCGGATTTGGGGTCCGGTATCACACGCCGATCGGACCTGTACGCGTGGATCTATCGCTAAGCCCCAACGCGCCGCGCTTTTTCGGATTCAAGGGCACACGCGACCAGTTGCTTTTCGGGGGCGGCGTTCAAACCAACCAGCGCGTTAACATTTTCCAGTTCCACTTCTCGCTGGGGCAGGCATTCTAATGACGCCGCGCCTGATCTTCCTCGCTCTCGCCGTCTGCAATGGGATGATTCACGCCGAGATTATCGACAAGATCGCTATCTCGGTGGGCAACCAGGTGATCACGGAGGAGCAGGTGACGGAAGAGGTTCGTGTAACTCAGTTTCTCAACCAGGTCCCGGTGGATCTCAGCGCAGCCGAGAAGAAGAAAGCCGCTGAGCGACTGGTGGAACAGACGCTGATCCGCCGCGAGATGGATTTCAGCCGTTACCCGCTGCCTCAAATGAATGAATCGGGCGATCTGTACGATAAGGTGCGATCGCGCTATCCCAGCGACGCCGCGTTCCGAGAGGATTTGTCCCGCTACGGCATCACCGACGACGATCTGCGCCGGCACGTGTGGTGGCAGCTCACCACTCTGCGTTTTATCGAGTACCGCTTCCGTCCCGCGGTCCAGATCGCCGAGCGGGATTTGAAGGAATACTACCAGCAGCATCTGGCTGAATGGCAGAAGAATGGCGCGCAGCCGGTTCCGCCTTACGAAGAGAGCCGCGAGAAGATCCAAGAGATTCTCACCTCCCAGCACGTCGATCAGGCGCTGGACAAATGGCTGACTGACGCCCGGACTCAGGTGGACATTCGCTACCGCAAAGGGGCGCTGCAATGAGCCGGCGGAAATCCATATTCGTGAGGATCGTGCTGGGACTGCTCTGCCTGCTCGCCGCCGGGGGACTGGCCGGACTGCTGATTTTTCAGTCGGAGTGGTTCAAGAACAAGGTCCGGGCGCGAATCATCTCGGTAGTGGAGACCGCCACGGGGGGCCACGTCGAGATCGGGACCTTCGACTACCACTGGCACACCATGACGGCGTTCGTTCAGCCCTTTATCCTGCACGGCACCGAGCCCGCCTCAGCCCCGCCTCTATTTCGCGCCGAGAAGATTGAAGTGGGATTGAAGATCATCTCCGCCCTGGAGAAACGCGTGGATATCTTGTCCCTGGATGTGCAGAAGCCGCGCCTTTACGTGGTGGTGCGGCCCGACGGCGGCACCAATATCCCGCAACCCAAGATCCGCCCAACCAATGACCAGAGCCTGGTGCAGGAACTGCTGGATCTTAAGGTCCGGAAATTCGCGCTGCATGATGGGTTTGCCGAATATAACTCCCAGAGAATGCCGCTAGACGTACAGGCCGACGAACTCTTCGCAAACGTGCGCTATGAAGCGGCGGGTCCGCGCTATGTGGGCGATATTTCCTCCAAAACGATGCGGGTCACCGGCCCCAATATCAAGGGAGCGGCGTTCCAGGTGGATACCACGGTGGCGCTGGAGCGGAGCCGGGTGCAGGTGACTCGCGCGAACTTCGTGATGCAAAAATCCGAAGTGAAAATGAACGGAGTAGTGGAGGATCTTTCGTCTCCCCGAGGCAAATTCAATGTGGAGGCGACGCTTTATCCCAGCGAACTGGGCCGGGCCGTGCAGCTTCCGATAGACGAACGCGGCGAGCTGTCGTTCCGCGGCATCGCCGATTTTCAAGCTGCTCCGTTCACGTACAAGCTCCAGGGCGATGTGAACGGACGAGGTCTTGCATATAGCACCAGGGACCTCAAATTGAGGGACATCGGTCTTCGGGCGCGCCTGGAGTTGACGCCTGATTTCATCGGCCTCCGGCGGCTGGACCTGGCGGCGCTGGGCGGCCACATCCGCGGCGAGGCCGAGATCCGCGATGGCGACCGGTTCAGGCTGAATGGAACCGCCGAAGGATTAGCCGCGCGACAGCTCGCCGCGCTGCAAGGCCAGACCGGAGGCGAAGCGCTCAGCGGAACCGTCAGCGGTCCGGTGAAGGTGGAGGGCTATATCGGCAAGAACGGAGTGCGCGACCTGTCGGCGAGCGCAACCCTGAATATTACTCCAGGCGCGGGCGGCATTCCGCTCTCGGGTACGCTGGACGTGAACTACGATCAGCGCGGCGGCAAGCTGGCGCTGGGCAACTCCACGCTGTTGCTGGGCAGCAGCCGCGTCCAGTTTTCCGGCACCCTTGGCGAGACACTGACCGTGCATGCAACATCCACCAACTTGAACGATTTTCTAGCGGCCTTTCCACTGATCGGCGAAAAGCCGCCCAAGGAACTGCCGGTGGTGCTCAAGGGAGGCACTGCGCAATTCGACGGAACCATCGTTGGCTCGCTCAAGGACCCGCGCATTGCCGGTACCGTGGATGTCACGCGCTTCGCTATAGAGAAGCGCGACTTCGATCATCTGGCCAGCGCTTTTGACCTGACTAAATCCGGTGTGAATCTGCGCAATCTTACGCTGGAACAAGGTGCGGCCCGCTTGACGGGGTCGGGATCGCTGGGACTGGTGAGCTGGAAGCCGGTGGACGCGAGCCCCGTCGGCGCCACTTTCACGGTGCGCAATGCGGATCTGGGCAAGCTTGTGGCTGAAACCGGCCAGCCGGAGCCGATTACCGGATCGCTCACCGCCGATGTTGTTGTGAAAGGCACATACGGAGCTCCTCAAGCGACTCTCGACGCCCAGGCTACCAACGTCACTGCCTATGATGAACAGTTCAGCCGGGTGCGCGCGAACATCAATTATCGGGGTGGGGCCGTCGAAGTGGCGAATGGAGATTTGCAGCTGGGGCAGGCTCACATCAAAGCCTCCGGCGCGTATACTCACCCCGACAACGATTGGAAGAATGGGGACCTGCGCTTTGACGTCAGCAGCAATAACTTCCAGCTGGTCTCACTGAGTCACGTGCAGAAGTTTGAAAAGGGTCTCAACGGCACGGCGGACTTGCAGGCGCAAGGCAATGCGCGCATCGTCAAGGGCGACTTCCAGTTGGACCAGCTCACCGGCCGTGCTGAGCTTAAAAACGCGTCGCTGGATGGGCGGCCCTACGGAAACCTGCTGCTGACCGCCAACGCCAACGGCAACCTGCTCGACGTGAAAGCCAATGCCGACCTGCGCAACACGCGCCTGCAAGGCAGCGGGCAATGGAAGCTCACGGGCGACTACGAGGGTAGCGCGCACATCGATATCCCGCGGCTCTCCTTCGCCACCCTGAACGATCTGCGGCCCGGAGTAGAGCGCAAGGACCTCCCGTTTGAAGGCTTCCTGCAAGGGACCGTGGATATTGCGGGGCCACTGAAGAAGCGCGACAATCTACGGGCGAACATTCTGCTTCCGGTAGTGCAGATCAATGCTAATCCGGGCGCGCGGCCCCGTGCCGGCGCGCAAGCTCAGGATCTGATCTTGAAAAATGCCCAGCCCGTGGTTCTGGAAGCCACTACCAAGGGCGTGGAGATCCGCAGCGCTCAGTTCACTGCGCGGGATACGAAAGTGGAAGCCAAGGGCCGCGTAACCTTTGATTCCAAGACCCCCTGGGATCTCAGCCTGGACGGCTCCATCAATCTGGCCACACTGCAGATCTTCAATCCCGATTTGCTCGCTTCCGGAACTTCAGTGATCCGGGCGCAGGTCACCGGCCCGTTGCGGGAGCCCATAATGGATGGCCGCCTGGAGCTCAAGAATGCATCCCTCTACCTGCGCGACGTTCCAAACGGGATCGATCAGGCCAATGGTTTGATACTTTTTGATCGCAATCGCGCCACCATACAGAACCTCACCGCGGTTACCGGCGGCGGCGCGGTCAAATTCGAGAAGGGCAGCTTTGTGGGCTTCGGCGGTCAGGCTCTGGTGTACCGCCTGCAAGCGTCTGGGACGCATGTCCGCTATCGCTCGCCGGACGGCGTCAGCATCACAATGGATGCGGCGATGAATCTGGTGGGCACGTCGCAGAGCAGCGTGCTGTCGGGCACCGTCACCGTGGTGCGCGCCGGATTTAATCCGCATACCGACGTGGGAACACTTCTGGCCTCCACCGCCCGGCCCGTCGAAACCATCACGGCTCCGAACGAGATTCTGCAGGGAATTCAGCTGGACGTGCGCGTGCTCAGCGCTCAGAGCCTGGAAGTGCAAACATCCCTCACGCGCGATATTCAAGCCGACGCCAACCTGCGTGTGCGCGGCACGCTGGACCGTCCCAATGTGCTGGGCAACGTCACCGTGAATTCGGGGGAAGCCGAATTCTTCGGCAACAAGTACATCATCAATCGCGGCGAAGTGAACTTCTACAACCCCACAAAAATCGAGCCCGTTCTCGATATGGATCTGGAAACGCAGGTGCGCGGCATCACCGTGGATATCACTTTCAGCGGCACGCTCAACAAGCTGAATTTTTCCTATCGCTCGGATCCCCCGCTCGAGAGCAACCAGATCATCGCGCTGCTTGCCGTGGGCCGCGTGCCCACCACCGTCGGAGGCCTGGCCAGCAGCCAGGAAGTGAACAACAGCAGCTACGTCGCCACCGGAAGCAACGCGCTGCTGGGCCAGGCGCTCTCTCCGGCGTCGGGCCGCCTGCAGCGCTTCTTCGGAGTCAGTCATATCAAGATCGATCCGCAGCTTACCGATCTCACATCCATACCGCAGGCGCGCCTGACGCTGGAGCAGCAGATCTCCAAGGACATCACTCTCACTTATATTACGAACCTGTCCCGCACGTCGGAACAGATCATCCGCGTGGAATGGGCGCTGAACAAACAATGGTCGGTGATCGCCCTGCGCGATGAAAACGGCGTCTTTGGAATCGACTTCTCTTACCGCAAGCGCTTCAAGTAAGCATGAAACTGCGCAAATCCGACGGCAAGCTGAAAGTGGAACACAGCATCCTGGACGGCGTCCGCCCCATGCTGGAGCGCTTGCTCGCCGCCAACCCTGGCATTCGCTCCGTGATTCCCGGCGTCATTCGCCGCGTGCGCGACGCGCGCGGACCGGTGAAAGTACACGTCACTGTGCAGACTTCGAATGGGTGGAAGGCCATCGCGTTGAGCGACGGCGCCCGCCAGGAACTGTTCATCAGCACGCCGATGTCGCGCGAAGAACTGGAGCGCGCGCTCCAGAGCTCGATCCCGGCCTAGATCTTCACGTTAACGATTCCCCTCATCCTCCGTCTTTCCGGTAGAGGTGCTTTGCCATGCTTGCTGAGGACAGTCATAGCCGCCGCCGGTTCCTCGGGATCGGCGCATCCCTTCTGCTCGCACGGCGCTTGGCCGCGGAGGAACCCTTTGACTCCCTGCCCGCCGCCGTGTGGCAAAACGCGCGCAAGAACGGCCTGGTCATGATCCACCGGCCCACGCCGGGCGACCTGTCGCCGCAGGCGCACATCGCCGCTAACGATGAACCCGGCGCCCGCCTGATCGTGCAGGGTCAGGTATTTTCTCCGGATGGCCGGACGCCCGCTGGCGGCGTTACCGTGTACGCCTACAACACCGACGCCCAAGGCTATTACGGAGAGAACCACAAAGAGTACCCGCCTCGAATCTTCGGCTGGATGAAAACCGATTCGGCAGGACGGTTTGAGCTGCATACGATTCGTCCAGGCAACTATCCGGGGATGCGCGTGCCCGCTCACATACATTTCGAACTCCGGGGCGCGGGATATCCGCTTCAGTGGACTGAGGAATTGAAATTCGAAGGCGACCGCTACATAACGCCTCGCCTGCTCGCAGAGGATGAGCCCAGAGGGGAGTTCCGGACCATCCAGCGCCTGACCGCGGACAAAGACGGCACGTCACATTGCCGGTTCAAGATCAAGCTTGAAGCGGAGAGCAACTTTCACTGACACCACCCGCTTAGCGCACCCTCCGGAGGCAATACGTCTCGTCCACACTCCACCGCTCTTCCATGCGAATCAAGCGCGCCAGACCCACTGGCGGATCTTCCAGGGCGACGCTGACGGCATATCCCTCTTTCACCCGGCTGAACTCTGGTCCGTTCGGGCCGGGCACGGGATCAGATGCCGTCTCGGTAAATTCAATCGCGACGAAACATACATCGCTGGTCGAGACCCCCAGATCGACGCAAACTGGACTCTCCACCAGGATCTCGTTCCCATGGGGATCCAGCGCAAGGCCAGGCGTTATGAGCACCGCGGTCCCCGATCCATCTATTGATACCGACAGCCCGTCGGCCACGCCAAACCCAAGCAGCATACGATTGTGCATCCGGCGTTTCTCCATGTGGTACTGCTGCTCGGCCTGAAAATCCTGCGCCGAGAGCAATTGCCCTTCGAAAAATCGGAGCCGTTCAATTGGTCCCACAGAGTTTAGAATACTAGGGAAAGCGTTCCGTGAATCTCGATGAAGCAATTTCTTGCGCTCCCGCTGCTCGCATTCGCCCTTTCCGCTGCCGGACCGTCTATCGAAGGCGAATGGACCTGGCGTCGAATGGAGCGCGTGCGCACGCCTCCTTTTGAGGCCTTCCCCGTCATCACCACCTTCACTTTCGAAAAGGGAGGCAGTCTCTACGCCGGTCGAATTTCAGGAGGCTTCCCGCACCTGGATGAAGCCCTGCGCGATATCCGCCTGGAAGGCAGCCGTCTCACTTTCCTCACGGGCAAGCCGGGCGGAGGCGGTGCGGAGCTGCTCACCCGCTGGTCCGCGGTCGTCAAGGCCAATAGCGCCGAGGGAACTTACACGTTTATCGAAAGCGGCGGTTCGTTCGGCAATTTCGCGATGCAACATTCGCCGCGGCTGCCCGCCACTAAGTAGCACGATACTCGCCGAACACAGCCTTCAGCCGGTCCGACATTTCACCCACCGTGGCGTATGCCTCGGCGGCTGCCAGGATGCGCGGCATCAGGTTCTCAGTGGAACGCGCGGCTTGCTCTAAGTCGATTAGCGCAACCGCTACGGCCGTCGCGTCACGCGATGCCCGCAGCGCCCGCAGACGCGCTATTTGCTCGCGCTCCAGTTCGGGATCCAGGCGGAAAGCCAGTGGCGCTTCCTTCTCGTCCTGGCGGAAGCGGTTCACGCCCACCACCACCGTATCGCCGCGCTCCACCGACTGTTGATATTCGTAAGCCGCGTTCTGGATCTCGGTCTGGATGTACCCTCGCTCGATAGCCGCCAGCGTGCCGCCCATCGCGTCGATGCGCTCCAGGTACTGCGACGCCGCCCGTTCGATATCGTCGGTGAGCTGTTCGATATACGCGCTCCCGCCCACCGGATCGGCGGTGCTGGTGACGCCGCTTTCATACGCAATGATCTGTTGCGTCCGCAGCGCCAGCCGCGCGGATTCTTCCGTGGGCAGCGACAGCGCCTCGTCCTTGGCGTTGGTATGCAGCGATTGCGCCCCGCCCAGCACGGCCGCCAGCGCCTGCATCGCGGTGCGCACCACGTTGACGTCGGGCTGCTGCGCGGTCAAGCTGGAGCCGGCCGTTTGCGCGTGAAATCGCAACATCCACGACCGCGGCTTTTTCGCGCCGAAGCGCTCGCGCATGATTTTCGCGTACAGCCTGCGCGCAGCCCGGTACTTGGCGATCTCTTCCAGAAAATTGTTATGGGCGTTGAAGAAGAACGACAACCGCGGCGCGAAGGAATCCACCGGCAGACCCGCGTCCAGCGCAGCTTCGATGTAAGAGATGGCATTGGCCAGCGTGAAGGCCACTTCCTGCACCGCCGTAGAGCCCGCCTCGCGAATGTGATACCCGCTGATCGAAATGGTATTCCACTCGGGCAGCTCGCGGCCGGCCCAGCTGAACAGATCCGTGATGATGCGCATCGCCGGACGCGGCGGATAAATGTAGGTCCCGCGCGCGATGTATTCCTTCAGGATGTCGTTCTGGATGGTTCCCGAAAGCTTGCTCAGGTCGGCGCCCTGGGCCCGCGCCACTAGCACGTAGAACGCCAGCAGGATGGCGGCCGTCGAGTTAATGGTCATCGACGTGGTGATGCCGCCGAGTTGAATCCCATCGAAGAGCCGTTCCATGTCGGCCAGCGAGCAGATGGCGACACCCACGCGGCCCACCTCGCCGGCGGCCAGCGGATGATCTGAATCCAGGCCCATCTGCGTGGGCAGATCGAAGGCCACCGAAAGCCCCGTGGTCCCTTGCGAGAGCAGGTAACGGTAGCGCTGGTTGCTCTCTTCGGCTGACCCAAAACCAGCGTACTGGCGCATGGTCCAGAGCCGGCCCCGATACATGTCGGGATAAATGCCGCGCGTGTACGGAAATTCGCCGGGCCGCTCGGCGTGCCGGTTCATGACCGCGAAATCCGCCGTGCCCGCCAGAACGACGAAATCCCGAAGCCGCCCATAATGGCCATGAATACCAGTGACAGCACTACTCCCGGCGACACGCCGCCGGCCCTGATCCGGCTGATGGTGCTGGGGGCAGGAATAACCGCCAGCGCCAGAAAGAAGAACCCGATCACCTGATTCCAAAGGATCGCCAGCGGCCGCGCCACCCCCGGCACCACGTGTCCCATGAACTTTTTCACTACCGAAATCATGCTGTCAGTACCAGTGTATCGAACGCGCCGCCGGCCCGCCTACTGAGCCACCCGGTTTTGGCCGATATTTGAAGCGGGGCAGATTGGTTGAAACTCCGAAAGGCTGCGAGACATCCACAAGGCAGGGTGTTATCCTGGGAGTGCCCGCATAGAAACAGAAAGGGGCAGGGGCTTGGAAGAGAAACTCAAGGAGCTGATGCAGGAACTTGGCAACGCGATCAATGAATCGCTGTCCGATTCCGATCGCATCGCGGCCGCTATCGGTGAGATCAAGAAAGCCGGCTACGACGTGTTCCTGGTCCTGGAAGCCACTATCGGTTTCAACAAGCGCGAAGAGTCCGACGGCGATGAGACGGGCGACTCCACGTCCGACGCCGAGACCCAGACGCCTTCCAAACGCAAGTTCGAATCCACCGGCAAAATCAAGCTGACCTCACAGGATCACAAGTTCCTGCGAGCGCTGAAAATCGCCGTCGACGAAGAAAACCGCTAACTCACCTCGCCATAAACCGACCAGGTTTTCTCCACCGCCGCTTCCCACGAAAATCCCGCACTCCTTGCCAGTCCCTTTAGCGCCAGATCGTCCCGCAGGCGCTCATCGCTCGTCAACCGCATCAGCGCGACGGCTATTTCGTCCTCATTTTCCGGATCCACCAGCAGCGCCGCGTCGCCCGCCACCTCGGGCAGCGCCGACCGGTTAGACGTAAGCACCGGAACCCCGCGGGCCATCGCGTCGAGCACGGGCATACCGAATCCTTCATCGAGCGAGGGGAACGCGAACACCCGCGCCCGCGCGTACCAGCGTTCCAGGGTCGCGTCGGGAATGTAGCCCGTTACCTCGATATCGGATCTCCTCCGGCTGCGCTCGATCTTCTGCAGGATCCGTTCACCGCCGAAGCCCGTCGATCCGGCCAGCACCAGCTTCCATCCTCGCGCCGTCCCCTCGAAGGCGCGAACCAGGTGGTCCAGGTTCTTGCGCTTCTGAATTGCGCCCACGAACAGGATCACGTTCTCACGCGCGCCGGACGTGGATGCCGCCGCGCGCGCATGCACCCCGTGATGCACCACCCGGATCCGCTCACGGTCCACGCCCAGCAGCTCCACCACCTGCCTCGCCGTGAACTCGGATACCGCGATGATCAGATCGGATCGCTCAGCCGCTCCGCGCGCCTGTTCGGTGAAGCGGTGACGAAACTCAGCTGTGGAATATTCGGCTGAGAGCACGAACAGATCGTGAAACGTAGTGACGATGCGCCGCCAGCGCCGGTCGTCCACGCGCTGGTTCAGCCCATGGAATACATCCGCGTCGCCGGCCAGCCCGCTCCACAGCAGCCGGCGGCGCACGTTGCCTGGCAGCGTCTGCTGAAACGAGCGCAGGAAGCGGTGCGGCCGGTAACAATACTCAAAATCCGCGTTCGCGTGCGCCGCCGCGAGGCCCGACATCATTTCGCGCGAGTATACGCCGACACCCGACAAATGCCGGCCCAGGCTGTAGGTAGCGTCGAGAGCGATTTTCAATCCGCAAGCATAGCGGCTTTTGCGGCGTCCGGCACGGGCAGCCGGCGCTGGGCCTCCGCCAGCAGCTCCCCGATGCCTGTTTCCCCGGACTCACCGGTCGATACCATCGCGGCGCGCGCCGCCCCGGGATCCCATCGAAATAGTCCCGGCACCAGCGCCGCGAAGCCCCGCTCCGACACGCGGCCCAGTAGCGCGGCCTCGCCAAAGGACTGGCGTAGACGGTGCGATGCATCTAGCAGCGCAAGATCCGGATCACCGGCTCGTTCAGTCTCCATGGCCACCACCGCCATGGCTGATCCCGTGCGCCGCGCCAGCCGCAAGTACTCTTCTCCCAGCGCCAGAAATCCCCGGCGGTCATAGAGGCCCGTTAGAGCATCCACGAATGTGTGGGACTCCACCGCGTGCGTGCGTCTCTGCCGCTCGATGGCGTAGCGCACCGCTCGCGCCAGCGGCTCGCATTCGAGTGCCGCTTTCGGAAGCACGTCCTGGGCTCCCTCGCGAAGCAGTCTGTTCGCCAGATGCTCATCGGGACCATCCATCAACGCCAGGATCGGAGTTCCCTGCGCGGCGGCCCGCACCTCGAGAAATGTGTTCAACAGGATGGGACTGTCTGGAAGACTCAGATTGAGCAGGATGACATCGAACTGCGCGCGGCCCAGGCAATCCTGCGCTTCCCGCAGGCGGACCACGGGAACCGGCTCGCACAATTGCCAGGACACCCAGCCCGCCGTCTCGTCAATCTCAGCCAGCGCTTCCATCAGAAAGCGCTCGTCGGCGGGATTGTCTTCCACCAGCAGCAGGCGCAGAGTTTTGGGTTCCGTCACATAAGAGTAGTGGCGGAAGCCGGTCGGTTATCTCCGCACGGTTCAGACGGCCAGACGATACTCTTTGAGCTTCCGGTACAGCGTGGTCCGCCCGATCCCCAGCAGATTCGCAGCCACCGCGCGGTCCCCCTGCGTATACTCCAGCGCCTCCAGGATCGCCTGCTTCTCCATCTGCATCAGAGGCAGGATGGCGCTAACCGGCTTGCGCGCCGGAGCGCCCCATTCATCTTCCATCTCCGTGGCCGCGCGCAAGTTCGAAAGCCCGTTGGAGGCCGGGCCCGCCCCCGCCCCGATGCTCAGGTATTGCGTCCGCTTGGCCATCAGATGATGCTGCAGCATCGACGGCAGATCCGTCACATGCAGTAGTGGACCCGAATTGATGGCCACCAGATGCTGGATGCAGTTCTCCAGTTCCCGAACGTTGCCGGGCCAGTCATAGGAAACCATTGCCTCCAGCGTTTCCGGAAGCAGCGTATGATTCTTGCCGTACTTGTTCAGAAAATGCCCGATCAGGGCCGGGATGTCTTCCTTGCGGTCCCGCAGCGGAGATAGCCGCAGGTTTACGACGTTGAGCCGGTAGAACAGGTCCCGCCGGAAGGTGCCCTTCTCCACTTCCTTGGCCAAGTCCCGGTTGGTGGCCGCGATCACCCGGAAGTCCGAGCGCCGCTGCACCAGCGACCCCACCGGACGGAACTCCTTCTCTTGTAACACCCTTAGCAGCTTGGCCTGTAGATCCAGAGGCAGCTCGCCGATCTCGTCAAAGAATGCCGTCCCGCCGTCGGCCGTCTCAATCAAGCCCGTCTTCGGCGTCACCGCGCCAGTAAAGGCGCCCCGCATATGCCCAAACAGCTCGCTCTCCATCAGCGGTCCCACTAATGAGGAACAGTCGATGGTTACAAAAGGACCCACCGGGTTTACGCCATAGATGGCTCGGGCCACTACTTCCTTGCCCGTTCCCGTCTCGCCCTGCAGCAGCACCGGCCACCGGCATCGCCCCAGTTTCTCCACTAGTTTCAACACGTGCCGGATGCGAGCCGAGTTTCCGACCAGCACTGGCGCCCGTTCTTCAAGTTGCCCGACCATCAAAACTCCGTAATGTAGTGTGACCGCGAAACATAAACTCTACTGGAGATTTGCCCTATGAGCAATGCCGCGATGGTATATCTCTTGAGGATCTTATGGGGTATGCCAGCAACCGCAAAGGGGTGTAGTGGACCTGGTACCAATAGTCAAGCAGGCCTTAGCCCCCGAATCCACCGCATCCTTATGTAATGTACTACTACAGTCTAATTTCTTTGCAGCCCGCCCGGCATGTGGGGCAGGTTCGTAACCGGCGGGACGCTTTCCAAGCGGCCCTGTCCGGGTTCCTGCAACAGCTTCAGCCTTTGGTGTGGGGCAGGCGGTTTCGCCTGCCAGTGCCGATACTAATCCCGCTTCTTCGCCCGCTACGGACACGCATCAGCGGACGACGCTCCCTTACGGTCGCGGCTCCGTGAGTAGCTGATTCAGAGCCACGACCAAACCTCTCCTACTCGTCCAGCCGAACCACAAACGCCGGCCCCACTTCGCTCCGCAGCCGGTCCGCGAGCGCAGCGGCGGAATCGGCCGATCTCTCCCGCCCCACCAGCACCCGCCACAGTGGCGGCGACCCATCGCGCAGGATGAGGCGCGCCTCTCCATATTCGCTGTCTAGCGTGGAGCGCTGCCTCTCCGCGCGCTCCTTCTCTCGAAACGCGCCCACCTGAACCGCGAACAGTCCGCTTACCGGAACCGGAGTCCGCGCAGACGAGACTGCCACCGTCACTGGTTCCACCCGCACCTCAGCCACTCCCGGTCCGATCAGATCGATCGCCCTCGCGGCCGCTCGCGAAAGATCGATGATCCGTCCGTCGACGAACGGACCGCGGTCCGTGATCCGAACCTCGACACTCTGTCCGGTCCCCGTGCGCGTCACTCGCACCACGGTTCCGAAAGGCAGCGTTCGATGCGCGGCGGTGAGCTGGTCCATGT
>JALYHQ010000194.1 GCA_030776455.1 Acidobacteriota bacterium
GAATCCGGCAGCGTTAGCTGTTATTCGATCGACGCACCTCTCAGGCACTACACCTGCTTGGACCTCCGAGGTCAAGAGACTGGATCATCGGCTAGCCGCGCGATTACCAAAAAGCTGACGTTTACCAAGGATGCCCGCCACCGATGTGTATAATCAAGATTTGATATACACATCCATGCGTACCAATATCGTCATTGATGACCGGCTGATGCGCGATGCTCTTCGGGCAACGGGCTTAAAGACCAAGCGTGAAGCGGTGGAGCTGGGTCTACAAACATTGCTGCGTCTGAAAAGGCAGGCTGGGATCCGCAGTTTACGTGGCAAATTGGACTGGCGAGGCGATCTCGACGCCATGCGGGGAGACCGTTGATCCTGGTGGATACGAGCGTGTGGATCGATTACTTCAGGGGATCGATCACGCCGCAGACCGAGAAACTCGATCGGTTGCTAGCGAGCGAACCGTTGGCCATAGGCGACTTGATTCTAACTGAGGTGCTGCAAGGTTTTGCCGGCGAAAGGGATTTCGATGCGGCCCGGAAATTGCTCACGTCGCTGACCGTTGTAGAGTTAGGCGGACAGGAAGTCGCGATTCAGGCGGTACGGAATTTCCGGACGCTACGCAAGTTCGGCGTGACCACCCGCAAGACCATCGACGCCGTGATTGCAACGCGTTGTATCGAGAGCGGCTACGATCTACTGCACTCTGACAGAGATTTTGATCCATTCGTCAAGCATCTTGGCCTCCGCGTAGTAGCCTGACGGCTACCTCGCCTCGCGCCGCCCGCTGCGCCACTTCGTCGCGTACGGCAGCATAAACAAGTACAGACCGGTGAGCAGCAGCAAGGCGAGCGGAACCCCCGCCATCAGTCCCACCCAGCCGGTGTACTTGTTCTGCAACACGGCGATGAAGTTGACGGTCACGCCCACCGTAAAGGCCACGGACAGCCAGCGGTGGGTCTGCCGCATCCATTTGTTCCAGTTCATGTGACCTCCTCTAATGACTTTCACTACCGAACTGCTTGGCGTACTCGCCGACCAGTCGCTGCCAGCCGAACTTCATGGCATCGGGGCCCGCGATCCGTCCAATCGGCTCACCCGCGAGGAACCGCTCCAGCACGTCGAAGCTGATGTGCCAGCCCGCCGCGCCCCACGAGACGTAGCGGCGATCGATGCTGTGCCAAAGCGTCAGCCGCGTGCCACCTTCTAAGGCTTCGAGTTCCCACCGCGTGTCGCTGTACTCCAGCACCTTGGGAGCGTCGGCTCGCGTCACTGTTGTTTCAAACGGCGCGGGCGCTCCCACCCACGTTAGATTCACTGTTCCCACGGTTCCCAGACTCCCATCCACCACAAAGGGAGCCCACTCGCGCAGATGCGCCGGGTCGGTAAGCGCCTCCCAGACTTTTTCCGGCGAGTGGCGCAGTTCTCTGACGAGTATCAGCGTCCACTTCTCTCCGTCCTTTCGTACCTGAGCCCCGCTCGCCGGACCCGGTGTGTACTGCTCGCGATTGGTCATTTTTTCCTTGCTTTCCCTTTCGTAAGTTTTGGCTGAGCCATAGGCTCCATGCGGTCGAGATGGCGTTCGAGAGCATCTACGTGAGCGGACCAGAACCTGCGAAATGGAGCCAGCCAGGCATCCAATTCCTGAAGCGGCTCGGGTTTCAGCCGGTAGAGACGGCGCTGTGCGTCTACCGTGGCCTCCACAAAACCCGCCTCCCGCAGCACTCGCAGGTGCTTTGACACGGTCGGCTGCGTCATGCGAAGTTGACGCTCCATGTCTCCCACCGACTGTTGGGAACCGGCCAGGAGGCTCAATATCGCGCGCCGGTTCGGCTCCCCAATGATTTCGAACACGGATTCCACGCTCTTAATATACTCTACCGAGTATATACGTGTCAAGGTATATATCTCAGTCACCAGCCCGAAAATACATCAACTTCCCCTTTCCGATCCACTTTACTCCAGTCCATTCAGCAACTTACAATCCCTCACTCCCCTTCCCTCGCCTGCCGTCTCACGCCCATTCCCGCGCCCCGCATTGTAAACTGAGGTTTGCCATTGGATCTCGCGACGCCGCTCAAATTCGTTAAAGGCGTCGGCCCCGCGCGGGCTCTCGTGCTTGAATCCAAGGGGCTGCTTACCGTCGAGGACCTGCTCGGCTACGCTCCGTTTCGCTATGAGGACCGCAGCAACGTCAAGACCATCGCGCAGCTTGCGCCGGGTGAGCTGGCCACGGTTGTAGCGCAAGTGGAATCCGCCAAACTCTCCGGATTCCGGCGTCGCAACCTGGGGCTGTTCGAAGCCTCATTCACCGACAGCTCCCGAAACACGCTGACCGCGAAATGGTTTCACGGCGGGTACCTTGCAGACCGCTTCAAGCCGGGGGACAAGGTCGCGCTGTTCGGCAAGATCGAGCTCGACAGCTACACCGGCGATTTGCTGGTGATGCATCCCGAATTCGAGATTCTCTCGGACACTGAGGGCGATACCGATCCGGCGCTGCATACCGGGCGCGTGGTTCCCATCTATGAAGCGGCGGGGAAAATCACCACGCGCGTCTTTCGAACACTGCTGCACCGCGTGCTCGAATCCATCCCGCCGCTTGACGATCCGCTGCCCCAGCACCTGGGCTCGCAACTCAAGCTGCCGGACCGATGGACCGCCATTCGCCAGCTCCATTTCCCGCCCCAGGATTCCGATCTGCGGCTGCTCAACGCCTTTCGCTCGCCGGCGCAGTTCCGTCTGATCTTTGAAGAGTTCTTCTGGCTCGAATGCGGGCTTGCCCTCAAGAAAGCTAAGGCCCGACTGCAGCCGGGCATCTCATTCGAGCTGAATGAACGGGTTCGCGAGCGTATCAAGACCATGCTGCCGTTCAAGCCCACCGGAGCGCAGAAACGCGTGCTGGCCGAAATCGCCGGCGATATGCAAAAGCCTCATCCCATGAGCCGCATGCTGCAAGGCGACGTCGGGTCCGGCAAAACACTGGTGGCCGCCGAGGCCGCCATCATCGCGATTGAGAACGGCTACCAGGCCGTGGTGCTGGCGCCCACTGAAATCCTTGCCGCCCAGCATTACATCTATTTCAAGAATCTGTTTCACAAGCTGGGCTACACGCCTATCCTGCTCACCGGCTCCAACACGCAGCGCGAAAAAACGCATCTCAAGAAGCTGCTGGCGGCGGGCCTGGCGCAGATCGCCATCGGCACGCACGCGCTGCTGGAATCGGATGTCGAGTTTCACAAGCTGGGACTCGCCATCGTCGATGAGCAGCACAAGTTCGGCGTCATGCAGCGCCTGCGGCTTCAGGAAAAAGGCCGCGGTCCGGACGTGCTGGTGATGACCGCCACTCCCATCCCGCGCACCCTCGCGCTTACCATCTACGGCGACCTGGACATTTCGATCATCGATGAAATGCCGCCCGGCCGCAAACCGATTCGTACCTGGCACGCGACGGAAGATCAAATTGAGCGCGTCTGGAGCTTCGTCAAAAAGCACATTGACCAGGGCCGTCAAGCCTATGTAGTTTATCCGGTGATTGAAGAGTCGGAAACGCAGGCCATGAAGGCTGCGCAGCAGATGCACCAGCACCTGTCGGAGCGCGTCTTTCCCACGCTCGCCGTGGGCCTGATCCACGGGAAGCTGCGTCCGGATGACAAGGAAGACGCGATGAAGCGCTTTAAGAATGGCGAGATCCAGATTCTGGTTGCCACCACCGTGATCGAGGTCGGCGTCGATGTGCCCAATGCCACCGTGATGGTGATTGAACAGGCCGAGCGTTTCGGTCTCGCCCAGCTGCACCAGTTGCGCGGGCGAGTAGGCCGGGGCGGCGAGCAGAGCCATTGCATCCTGGTGACGGGCAAGCTCAACGACACCGGCCGTGAGCGGATCAGGACGCTGGTGGAATCGAACGATGGTTTCTACATCGCCGAGATGGACATGAAGCTGCGCGGTCCTGGAGAATTCTTCGGCACGAAGCAGTCGGGTTTACCCACGCTGCGGTTTGCCAGCATTCTGCGCGATCAGGAAATTCTGGAGATTGCCCGCAATGAAGCCAAAGCGTTCATTGAGCATCCGCCTTCCGCCGAAGAACTGCGGCGCGCCATTGCGTGGCTGCGGGATCACTGGCAGCGCCGCTATGGGCTGGTGCAGGTAGGCTGAAGCATGCGCGTGATCGCCGGAGAATTTCGCAGCCGGAAGCTGAAAGCCCTGCCCGGCATGGACACCCGGCCGACGCCGGACCGGCTGCGCGAAACGCTGTTCAACATTCTCGCGCCGCGACTCGCGGATTGCGTGTTCTTGGACGCCTACGCCGGCACGGGCGCCGTCGGCATTGAAGCGCTGAGCAGGGGTGCGCGCCGGGCGATTTTCGTGGATCGAGCGCGCGGGGCCGCGGAGATCATCCGTGAGAATCTGAGAATGCTGGGAATCCAGTCGAGGGCCGAAGTTTTCACCGGCAAAGCGCTCACGATCCTGGAGCGCCTGACGGCGGACATCGTATTTCTGGATCCGCCGTACGAA
The DNA here is from genome assembly GCA_030776455.1 of Acidobacteriota bacterium. GTDB lineage: Bacteria > Acidobacteriota > Terriglobia > Bryobacterales > Bryobacteraceae > JALYHQ01. Next base: position 4,516 of record JALYHQ010000194.1, read on the forward strand.
CGCGAGAGCGAATACGGCGAGGCGCTCCAACGATTAGGGGTCAAGGAATCCGCCGGTCTGGTGATTGCGCAGCATCACGCGAAACTGGCGCTGGACGATGCCTACGGGCATCTGCGCAAGGTTCGAACGGTCAAGCAAGGGGATAACGTCTTGAGTTTCTATGAAGCGGGTTAGACGTTCCCCTGGTTCCACACGAATTTGCCGCTCTTGGTGATGTAGCCTTCGCGGCCGCCGACCCAGACCGGCGCCAGGCCGTCGTGAAAATCGCCGGCGTGATCGAACTGGGGATTGATGACAAACTTGCCGCTCTTGTCGATGTAGCCAAAGCGGTTTCCTATCGACACTAGGCCGACGCCATCGGAGAAGTCGCTGGCCGAATCGAACTGCGGATTGATCGAGAATTTGCCGCTCTTGTCGATGTAGCCGAACCGGTCCCCGGATTTCACGGCGGCCAGTCCATCATGGAATTCTCCGGCCGCGCCGAACTGAGGGTTGATGGTTAGCTTGCCGGCCTTGTCGATGTAGCCGTACTGGTTTCCTGTGCGCACCAGCGCGAGGCCATCCGAGAAATTGCCGGCCTCGTCATACTGCGGGTTGATCACCAGCTTCCCGTCTTTATCGATGTAACCCCAGCGCCCGTTCATAGAAATCGGCGCGCGCCCGTCGCCGAACTGGCCGGCGCCCTCAAATTGCGGGTTGATTTTGTACTTGCCGGTTTTGTCGATGTACCCGAGTCGCGGACCGTTGCCCACCAGCGCGAGGCCGTCGGAGAAAGGATCGGCAATATCGAACTGCGGCGTGATCGCCAGCTTGCCATTGCTATCCACATAGCCCCACGCCCGGCCCATCGCGACCGGCGCGTAGCCGTCGGCGAATGCGCCGGCGCGGTCGAACTGAGGAGTGATTACCAGCTTGCCGGATTTATTGATGTATCCGTATTTGCCGTTGACCTTAACTGGATACAGCGCGCCATTCCGTCTCGCGAGCACCACAACCAGAACCACCAGCAGCAGTACCGCCGCCAAACCCATGATCAGTGCTTCGTTTCTGCCGAATCTGTGCCTGGGATGCGTAACTTCTACCCGGTCATGGACCGGATCGGTGTTGGGAAGCATATGTGTACCCTCTCTCCGAGGGCTTTAAGCAATTGATGTTCCAATGCCTTCAGTACTGGCATCCGACGTGCTGCCAACACACAGGGAGGACTTTATGACTTTGCGAAATGGATTGCTGGCTGGTGGCGTGGCGCTGCTGGCCGTGGTGGCGGCGGTAGGCTGGTCGCGCAAAAACAGTGAGCCAACGCCGATAATGGCAACCACTCCCAGGCAAACAACGCCCGCATATGACGCCTATGGTCAGCCCGTGAATGGGACCGCGTCAGCTCCCGCGGTGGCATATGCGAATCCTCCAGCCGTCGGTTATGCCGTGCGAGGGGAGGCCGACCGCCAGACATATTCTTCGGATCGCGACTCGTATTATGCGGACGAGCGATATTACGCGGGCAGCCGCCGGCCGGTCCGGGTGGTGCATCAGTATCAATACGCTGCAGCGCCTGCGCCGGTGGTAGAAGAACGGGTGCGCGAACGCGAATACTACGTCGATCGCCACGGCCATCGGCGGTCTACTGGGAAATCGGTGGCGATTGTGGCCGGAAGCGCGGCGGGAGGAGCGGCGATCGGCGCGATCGCAGGCGGCGGCAAGGGCGCGGGAATCGGTGCGCTAGCGGGCGGCGGCGCGGGTTTTATTTACGACCGTCTGACGCACAACCACGTACACTAACGGATCGCGTGCAGCGCCAGGTTCACGGCGATCATTAACACCGCCATGCCGGGGAGCAGCAGGAGCGCCTTCTTGAGACGCTTCGGATCGCCCCCGGCGATCTGGCCGATGATATGTGAGCTGACCGCGAGTCCGATCCAGCCGAACGTAATCACGATTCCCATGGCGGTGCCGGTCATTTTGGTGAACGTGTCGCCCACGATCGCGAGCGTGGTGGGGAACACCGGAGCCATAGCCATGCCGGCCAGGAACACCAGAATACCCGCGATCATCGGATCGCGGGTTTTCAGCATGAAGTAAGTGGTGATGGCCATTGCGATGGCGGCGCCCAATGTGACGTTCAAAGCCGAGTAAGACTTCAGCACTTGCGAAATTCCCACGCGGCCCACCAGGATGCCGAGCGCAAATCCGAGGGATAAGATATTCAGCGCTTTCGATTCGGGAATTCCCTGCGCGATCAAATGCTGCGCGAGCCAGTTCCAGACTCCTACTTCCGACGCGACGTAGAGGAACAGGAACAGGGAGAGCAGCCACAACGCAGGCGAGCCAACCACGGATCCAATCTCGGAAAAGACGAAATTCTGGGCGCCGGTGGGCCCGGGCATCGGCGTGAAGATGTGGATGATCAGGGTGATGCCGGTGAGGGTGGCCACCAGGTAAAGCAGCCGCACGGAATTGCGCGAGAGCAGGTTTGCGGAGATGAACGGCGTCGCGAGGCCGCCCAGGCCGAAGAACAGGTTCAGCAAGTTGAGCGTGGTGCCGCGCTGGGCGGGATTGACATCGCTGACTAGCGCATTCGCCGCGGTCACGATGATGCCGCCGCCTAGTCCGAGCAGGAACAAGTAGAACGCAACGGTGCTAAAGCCGGAAGACTTGGGGAGCAGGAAGAGCGCCAGCGTAATGACCGCGAGGCCGAGCACCAGGCCTACCTTTTTGCCTTCGTTATCGATTAGAGGGCCGACGGAAATCGAAGCCAGAATCAGGCCGATCGCCTGGCAGAACGCGATGGTTCCGTTTTGTTTGGGCGTGAACTTGAAGCGCTGCGAAAGGTCCGGCAGGATGGTGCCGAGCATGGCGGCGATCATGCCGTAGACAAAGATGGCCAGGATGACGGCGAGTATCAGCATAAGGAATCAGATATATCACTTTGCGCGGACGGCTGCTGGAGCACGGCGCGAGCCAGGGATTCGATGAGAGCGTCCAGATCGGATGGCTGGGTCCGGTAATTCGTGATGCAGGCCCGCAATACGGGCTTCCCGTTGAAGACGGTAGTGGAGATCCAAGCTTCGCCGGAGGAGACGATGCGCATGGCGATGGAGTGCGGATCGACGCCCGAGGGATGGGTGATGCAAATCACTGGGAGCGGCGAATCGTTTTCGAGGATCCAGCCCGCCGCGCGGAGCTTCTCGCGGAGCAGCCCGCCCATGGCGGTCTGGTGGCGGATGGCTTCGGCGTAACCGTCCCATCCCGCTACCAGGAGGGAGAGAAAAAGCTTCATGCCGATGGCCCGGCGGGACCATTGCATGGTGTGGAGGTGCGGATCGACCACGTCGAGGCCCAGCGCTTCGCGCGGCATGTAGGCGGTCTGGGTGCGGAAGGTGCGGTCGAGGATATCGCGGTGGCGCGTGAGATAGAGGCCGGCGCCCATCGGCACGCTGAGAAATTTGTGGGCGTCGAAGGTGATGGAATCGGAGAGCTGGATGCCATCGAGCAGCGGCCGAAGTTCGGGAACCAGCGCGGATGCCCCGCCCCAGGCGGCGTCCACGTGGAACCAGAGACCCTCCGATTGGGCGATGTGTGCAAGCTCGCGCAGCGGATCAATCGCGCCGGCGTTGGTGGTTCCGGCAGTGCCGATGAGCATGAATGGCGTAAAGCCGGCGGCGCGATCGCGGGCGATGTCTTCGATGGGGTGGAGAGATTCGTAGCCGATGCCGGAAGTGCGCGCGGCTTTGAGGAACGAGTGGTGGCTTTCGGCGGATGCGTAGAAGACAGGACGCGCGCCGGCTGCGCCGCGGGATGGGTAATCGGGGAAGGCTTGCGTTAACGCGGCGAGCAAGGCGGTGTGGTTGGCTTCCGCGCCGCCGGAGCAGAATGCGCCGTCGGTGGCGTTGGGATCATAGCCGAACTTTGCGCCGAAAGCGCGGATTAAGTGTTGCTCCACTTCGACGGCGAAGGGGCTGTGACTCCACGCGGCGAGTTGAGGATTGAACGCGGCTACCAGCGCGTCGGCGGCGATGCCCATGGTGGTGGGCGCGGGATTGAAGAGTCCGTAGTAGCGCGGGTGCGGCGTGTGAGTTTGCCACGACCACAGCGATTCGGCCGCAAAGTCGAGCGCGGCGAGGGGATCGACCGGGCGGGAAAAATCATGAGGGGCGAGGGCGGCGCGGATTTTGACCGGATCGAGTTCGGGGGTGACGCGGGAGTGTCCGATGGTGGCGGCGTAGTGCTCGACGATGGCGCTGAGGCGGGTCCAAAGTTGTGCACGGGTAGCGGAGTCGAGCAGGAGGCTCTTCATCGGGGCGTGACGATCAAGGTGTCGGCGGCGCGAAGGGTGACGTGGAGCGGGCGTTCGGGGAGGGTGACGGTAAAGGGAACCGGCTCGGCGGCGGCGGAGAGCCAGTACAGCGTCTTTTTCTTGCCGGTTTGGATCTCGACGGGGACGAGGGTCGCGAAGTCTTCATCCACTCCGCTGAGGGCGACAGCGCCGGTGACTTTCAGTGCTCGGATGGACGATGTCAGACGGACAGAGGGGATACCAGTGCCGTAGACCCAGGTGTCGAAGAAGCCCTCGAAGGATGAATCGGGGGATTTAGGCGGCGCGAATTGATGAACGGCTTCGCGGAACTGTTCGGTGCTGAGCGGGCGGAAACGGTAGCGCGCGCAAATGTCCTTGAGCAACGCGGTGAAGCGCTCATCGCCGAGGCGGCGGCGGAGCATGTGGATGATCCAGGTGCCTTTCTCATACACAATTGCGCGCCGGGCATCTGGAATATGAGCGGACTGCAAACGATAACCCCAGGTGATGGGTCCGATGGATTCAATGGTGCGGCCTTCCACTTTCGTCAGCAAGTGCGTACGATACTGCTCAAGAACAGTATCGACGGCGCGCGGGCCGCGGTTCTTTTCAAGAAATAGGAGAGCGGAATAATTAGCGAGCGCTTCCATCAGCCACTCGTCCTGATAACCGGCGGGAACCACCAGGTTGCCCCACCACTGGTGGGCGATTTCATGGGCCTGCAGAACATCGGAAAAGAACATCTGCTGCATCTTGTCGCGCATGAGGGCGGGGCGTTCGGCGGGGTCGAGGTACGCCAGTGTTGACAGATAGACGAGCCCGGGGAAGCCTTGGCCGAATGCGCCGGGAATGGGAGTGACGCTGAGATTGCGGATGGGAGGCGCGCCGAACTGCGCGGTCATGAATTCCACCGCCGAACTGACGTCTTCAGCAATTTCCTGCAGGCGGGCGGCCGGATTCACTGGAACCACAGCGGATTCGTTGACGCCTATGTCCGAACGCCGGCGGCGCGATCCGGGAATTTCCGGAAGCGGATCCGCCACGACGCGCTTTTGCTGTAGCGCGGTCTCCAGGCGGCGGTTCGCATAGACGTCCACGCGGAAGTTGTCACGGGTGATACCGGTGGAATGGTATTCGCCGAGATTAAAACCGACGAAACGAACCGGGGCCGGGGTGGTGCGGCGCGTGATTCGTGAATCGCCTTCGGTGCGATCTTCCACTACTTCGCCGGTGGCGACCAGGCCGAGATCCTTGGGATAGTGGAACGTGATATCGTACTTCGCGAATTCGACGCCGAAGCGCGGATACCAGTTTCCACGGGAAAAGACGTAATAGACGTGTCCGCCGGCGTCGCGGATCACGGCGCCTTCATGGTGAAACTCGACTTGATGCGGGCCGGGCGTGAGCGTTTCCGAGGGCACGGCCAGGAAGACATCGTTATCGTCGGCGCGGATCAGATTAGAGCGCAGGGATTCGGGCCGGAAGATCTCGGCCGGCTGCCCGTCGATGGAAACGGCAGTGACGCGCATGCGGCGGGAAATGAAGAAGGGAATCCCGCGGCTCAGGCCGGGACGCGGAGTTAAAGTGACGCGGGTGACGGCGGACAAAGTGAGATCGGGCTGAAGAGCAGCGTCAATGCGGAAGTTTTCGAGGACATAGGGGGCTTCATCGTGAGGATCGCCGTTGCGCGACGAGCGAGCGGGGAAACTGGTCCAGACGTTGAACCAGGAGTTGTTGTCGCGCTGCGTGAGCTGGCCAGTGACGATTTGATCGCGGGCGCGCGGATCATAAACCACGTCGAAGTTTCCGAAGCGCGAACCGGTAATAGCCATATAGAAGAGGCCGGTGGCGCGGTCCGTGCCCATCAGGTCCTGGACCAGGCGCGTCTCAAAGCTGGTGGAGAGATTCCGCAAAACACCGGACCACGTGTCGGCGAGCAGGTGGCCGACATCGGCGTTCTTCTTGCTGGCTCCGGCGGCGTGCACCATCCGTTCCAGCTCGGCGGCGGTGTCATCGGTGAAGAGAAGCAGCGCAGCTTTGAAATGCTCATTCAGGTTGGGCGACTCAGTGAAGCTGGCGAGCGAGAGGCGCTCACTGCGGAGAGGAGGCAGCAACATCACTTCGGCATCGCCGCCTTCGGTTTCGGTGGCGAAGATGGCTCCGGTGCGAACGCCGTTGATGGGTCTAGCGAAGATGAGGTATCCGGAGGTGAGGAAGATTTTGAGATCCTGCCGGGAGAAATTGAGCTCGGTGATGTGGTAACACTCGTCGGGATCAAGCGAGAGCTGGTGGAAATCGCGGGAGAGCTCGGCGGCGGTGGGTCCGGCGGCGAGAGGGAGGCAGAGGGTGAGAGCGACGAGGCAACTTCGGAGCACGTAATCAGTTTAGCGGGAGAGAGCGTGGAGGAGCCGACCGCGGTTGACCGCTCAACAACTTGGGGCTCGCGGAGGGCGGTTTGTGACGCAAATTTCGAGGGGTCTGCGTCACGGAGGGCAGGGATGATTGAAATGCGGCGATCGCCACCGGGCAAGCGCGAGAATCTCAGGTGCAGGCCTATTAGCTCGAGATTACGCAGGCGGTGCGAAAGAGCGCGCGGGGTACCGGACAGCGCGAGAGCGGCGAGGAGCTCGGTGGCGGAGCCGGTCCAGGTGGTTCGGGATTGCATGAAGGCTTCGATGGCGGTGGCCACTTCGTCAGGGCGGTAGTGGAGAGCGGTAAGGAACTCGGATTCGGAAACGGCGAGGGCGGGAGCGGCGGCGGCGCACCACGCGGCGAAGTCGGCCATTCGGGGAGGCGCGGAGAGATGAATGGAATCGATGCGGGCGAGGGCGGCGGCGGCGGCCGTGCACAGCGCGCCTAGGAGTGCGGGGCGGAGACGTTCGAAATCGTTAGCGAGGGCCGATTCGGTGCGGCGATTCGGAGGCGCGATGGCGGGCATGCGGACGACGAGTGCGCGGTCCGACAAGGCGCGATCGGTGGGGGGCTCGGGGGCGGTAAGCAGGATGGGGCGCGAGAGCCGCGCGGGGACGGGTTCGGGGCCGTGGTCGAGATCGACGGCAGCGCCGCTGGAGACGCGGCAGAGCGCATCGGCGACGGCGCGTGGAAGCCGGGTCACGTGATCAAAGGCAAGGACGCGGTGCGTGGCGGCAAGGGCGAGCAGTCCGGTGGCGAAGGCAGGCAGCGGCTGAAAAGTAGCTGCGATGGGATCGATGAGAGAACGCAGCAGGCGGGCGGTGGACGACTTTCCGCTACCGGGCGGTCCAGTGAGCACGAGCACGGGCGCGGGAATACCGGGGCGCATACAGGCAAGCAGCCACGCCACGCAGCGCAACCAAGCGCCATGGCTGGGGAGATTGAGCAGCGGGCGCAATTGTTGAAGCGCGGCCGCGGGAGCTTCAATGGGAGCGGGCAGCGGTTGCGCGCCGCGCGGAGAGGCGGCGAAGGAAGAGAGGCCATCTGTGACACGCCAGGAGCCGGGGGTGATTTCGACGACGTCGCCGGCGTTGTTGGCGAGGTCGAGGGTGAGGCGTCTGGGGAGCGACGTAACACGGGCGTCGACATGGCGGCGCGGTGAATCGAAGCAGAGGGCGCGGGCTTCGAGGGCCCGGAGAGCGTCGCGGAGAGCTCCGCTGCCGGGGACGACGCCGTATTCGCGCAGATAAGATTCGATGAGCCAGTTACGGAAGCGGTGCGATCGCAGCGGAACCACCTGGTGAGCTTCGACGCCGATGGGGACGCTAATGCAGGCCTGGCCGTGCTGCGAAGCGAACGGCGTGGCCGAAGCGGACAAGGCAAGGAGCTGGTCAGATTGACGAGTGGGCATAATTTTTGTTCCTGAAGCGAGTGGAACATGGGCGGGTTGGGATTATGCGAGCGAGTACGGGGAAAGTATTGAGGGGGAAGGAGATTGAGTTGCGAGGGGACGGTGAATGGCCCACCATGGGACTCATACGATAATCGAAAGCCGAAGGAATACAAGGTGGGTCTGGACGTCTTTGACCGTCCGGAATCCTTTGATCCACGGTCGGACTCCATTGTGCGGGCGCAAGGCACGCGGCTACGGAGCAAGCTGGCGATCCGATTGAATCGAGCTGCCGCGGATCCAGCGGCCGTATGCCGGGCGCCTGGCCACGGTGATTCAGGTGGTGCGCGCGAAGTAGACCGTGTGATACTACTTCCATGAAAAAGGTGAAGTGGGCGGAAGGAGTGAAAGGCGTGGAGCAGTATCTCGCGGCTGTGCCGGCACCGGCCCGCGGCACTTTGGAGAAGGTTCGCGCGATGATCCGGTCGGCGGCGCCGCGGGAGGCCACCGAAGCGATCAGCTATCAGATGCCCGCATTCAAGTACAAGGGGACACTGATGATTTATGGAGCGTTCGCGGATCATTGCAGCTTGTTCCCGATGAGCGCGGCTTTGATAGCGGAGTTCAAGGACGAGTTGAAAGGGTTTGAGACAGCCAAAGGTACAATTCGCTTTCCGGTAGACAAACCGCTGCCGTCGGCGCTGGTGAAGAAGCTGGTGAAGGCGCGGGTAGCGCAGCAGGAAGCGCGCTAGTGGGGTGTTGGCGGATTCCGAAGAAGCCGGCCGGGGGGCCGGCTGCGGGGCAGGGGCCCCGCCGTACAACGGCAACGAATATTCGTTACGGGGCGCGACGGATCAGGAAGCCTGTCGGGGCGAAGGTGAAGCCGAACTTCTGCTCGCGCGCGGTATCCGCGAAATAGTCTTCGGAATATTTTTCGAGGTATTCCTGGAGCGCTTCATACGGTCCGGGACCCCAACCCGGCAGAACGGGGTGCCCGTTAATGTTGCCGTCCTCGACCACCACGTAATCGCCGGGCTGTGTGAGATCGCGCAGCAACATCAATTCGGCGAGGACATGATCCTTGGTGTGATTGCTGTCCACAATAAAAAAGGTTTTGCCGGGCCAGGCTTCCCTCAGCTCCAGGAACCGCGCTGCAACGCGGGGATGGGTGCTGTCCGATTCCAGCAACTCAATGCGCTCATGAGTACGCACACGGGGGTGGACACGATGATGTTCATTATCGACGCTAAGGATGCGAAGGTTGGGGGACACCAGCTTGCCTATCTCCGCAAAGTACAGCGTTGAACCTCCGTGAAACGTTCCGAGCTCTAGAATGAGCGAGGGTTTCAACTCCGTCAGAATCTCCTGATAGTTCCACAGGTCGGAGACCGATTTGAGGGTCTGAACACCCAGGAACGTTACGGTCTCCCAGATCTTCCGCGAATAGTACCAGTCGTGGTAAGCCTCGGGAATCGATTGCACAGGACCCATATTGCCAGCTTACCTGGCGCGAATGCGCAGCAGTGAACCCACAAATCTGAGAGGAGCCGTGAGCCGCCAGGAAAGCGATCGTTTCAGGGCTGCTGCCTCTGAAAGAGCGTCCCGATATTCCGCGCGGAGGGAATCCATCGCGACGCGCTGCCGGTGGTGCTGAGCCAGAAGATTATTGTAGAGGCTGGCCTGCGACGCCGCCTCTAAGAGCCGGGTCTCGGCGGCGGCTTGTCTTTGCCGCAGGTCCTCAAGGAGATTCTGGTAATCGGAAATTTGAGCAACAGCCTGCGCCAGCCGGCTTTCCGCGACCGCAAGTTCCTGCCGCGCCTGTTCCAGTTGGACCTCCAGCTTCGCCTGTTTTTGCAGCTGCTCATCCAGACGATTCTTGTGATGGGTAGCCTGCGAAGCCACCTGCGCGAGCCGGTTTTCGGCGTCCGTGTACTGATGTTCGAGAGCATCCAGGAGATTCTTGTAATGCGCGGCCTGCGAAGCCACCTGCGCGAGCCGGTTTTCTGCGTCCGCGTACTTATTCTCAAGCTCGTCCCGGAGATTCTTATAATGCGCGGTTTCCGACGCGGCTTGAGCGAGCCGGGTCTGGGCGTCCAACTGGTTTTGTTCCAGCTCATGCACGAGATTCCGGTAATGGGCAGTCTGGGAGGCGGACTGCGCGAGCCGGTTTTCCGCGTCGGCGCGCCTTTGCTCCCCTTCATCCAGGAGATTTTTGTAATGCGCGGTTTGGACCTCCGACTCGGCCACCCGGGCATCCAGCTCATCAGCGCGCTGGCGGCGGGCTTCGGCCTGCATGTGCGCTTGAGCCAGGCCGGCTTCCACCTCACGCAACAAACCACCAATGGCCTGCCAGTCGCGGTCAATTCTAAGCGTGCAGCGAACTCGAAGCGGTTGTTCCGGCTTCAAGTCATTCAGCAGAGGAAGGTATACCTGCGGATCCTCCCCTGTGCTCAATAGAATTAGCCCGCCGGCATCCGGCAGGCGAATGGATGTGCCGGAGATATCGACCTGGTGCAACAGAGCGGGATCCAGCCGCCACAAAACCACGCCGGCTGATTCCACCACGAGGCTGGAAATTTCGATCCTTCCGGGACAATCGCTGGGGTCGAGCCGCAAACGGCCTTGCGTCGAGGGCAGAGAAAATTCCAGAACGGTTTCAACGCCCGCGGACACAGGATACGTGGAACTTCTCTCCTTGGAATACCCGGCGGTGTCCGGCGAGAACATCTGGCAGAAGGAAGTAAACTCACCGGCGGCCCGATGCGCGTATTGCAATCGCTCCGCGCACAGCACATAGTAATCGCGGATTCCTTCGGCCTCGGTGGCGGCGGTGAGCAATTCGGCGAGGAACCGGTTCTTAATGGACGCGGAATCGCCTTTAAAAAGGACGCCCAGCCCGCAATCGTGTTGGAAAGCGAACGAAGGGAAACCGGAAGACACTTCCTCCCAGAGCTTCCACGCGCCGAAATCGCCGGTCCGGACGGCGATATCGTGGAACAGGATCACACCTCCCGCCTTCACCTTGGGAAACCATCTAGTGAAATCGTGCTGGATGGCTTCATAGGTATGACAACCGTCCAGGTGCAGCAGATCGATGGTTTCATCGCCGAAAAGGGGGGAGGCCTCATCGAAGCTCATGCGCAGCAAGGTTGAAAAGGAAGGATAATGAGCGGCATTGAAGGCGGACACTTCCTCGAACACCTCGGGACCATACTGGCCGGTTTGCGTGTCGCCCGTCCAAGAATCGACGGCGAACGCGCGACAGTCCGAGCCCTGCGCTTGAAGGGCCTGGCAGAATCCAAAGTAGGACTCACCGAAATGAGTTCCCAGCTCCACCAGCAGTGACGGTTTGAGGGCGTCAATCAAATCCGCAGCGAAAGGCAAATGACCGGACCAGTTTCCGATACCGCCCGGAGAGTAACGGCGCGGCTGGAACCGGTTTGAAGGCAGACTGTGGAAAGACCGCAATCGTTTGGCGGGGCGGTTACTCATCGTAATCAAGTTCTCTTGGCAACCGCCGCGAGCGTCCGGAGATGCACAGCAAAAAATGCGGACATACGGTCATGAATTTTTTGGATGGGCTCAAGGAAGTATACACCAGGCGCACACCGCTCCCTTTGGTCGCGGCTCAGAGTCGTCCGCTACTTACCAAAGGGAGCGGAATCCGAATCTCTTCATGGCATCAGGGAACGGTGAGCGTCTTCCGGCGCGCGCGGAGGTGTCAGGATCTCCCTGACAGCGGGAATCGTCCTTTCCACACGCCAATAAACGCCCGTCCAATCCACCGGAACGATCTGCTCACGGATATCGAACTCGGTTCGAAAATCATGTACCGCCTCTCGGCAGTCTTCCCTGGCTCCGTAATCGTCCACGATTAGATAACCTCCCACGGAGAGCTTCGGATAGAGCGACCGGAGCGCGATCATTGTGGATTCGTACAGGTCACCATCCAGCCGCAAGACCGCGAGGGGTCCGACGGGAGCACCGGGGAGCGTATCCCGAAACCAGCCGGGAACAAAAGCGACTTGCCGATCCAGCAAGCCGTAGCGCTGAAAATTTGCTTTCACGGTGTCGAGAGGCACCGCAAGCTCCGGCGCAGTCCAAAGAAGATCACCAGCGTCTTTTTCATAGCGGCTGGCGTCGGGTTTGGGCACTCCCTGGAAGGAGTCCGCGAGCCACACGGTGCGATCGGAGACTCCGAAGACCTTGAGGATCGCGCGCGCGAAGATGGACGCGCCGCCGCGCCAGACACCGGCTTCCAGAAAATCGCCGGGGACATTTTCCTGGAGGACCGATTCCAGACAGTGCTGCAGATTGTTCAACCTCTCGAGACCGATCATGGTTTCGGAGTCGGCCGGCCAGTCCCGGCCTTGGGCGCGGTCTCTTGGATCAAAACGAATATTGCTAACAAGTGCAAGGTCTCGATCCTGGAGCCAATCGCCCAGGGCTGGGGGCCACGCATCCAGAACGGCGGCAGGAGCGGGCTTGTATTTTGCAGGCGAAAGCATCCCGGTGAGGACTTGCTTCAAGAGGTCCAGATAGAGATGCGCGGCAGGCGAATTCATGCGGCCGGATTCGCGCTCGTCTCCAAATCCAGAGCGGCGGGAGCCGTATTCCGAGCTTTTCGGGGGGCCGGTCATGACTGTACTCTGATGGTATCAGGACGAATCCGAAGCCAATTTGTGAGCCGGACGAAACTCCCTGCGGCGTCCGAGGGCCCGACGATGAGCCTATGCTATTATTCTGAGGCCCAGAGAGTAGACGAACAAGGATCCGAAAAATAGCTAGTGAAAGATTTCGCGCGTAAGCCTGTTGTCAGCGTGGTCGTGGTGGTTTACAACATACCCCGCGAGGCGCCGCGCATGCTGTATTCGCTCTCAGCCGCCTATCAGCGCCATATTGACCCCGATGATTATGAAGTGATTGTGGTGGATAACGGGTCGACTCCGCCCTTTGACCCATCGACACTTGACAGCCTGCAGGGAAATTTCAGGTTCATCCGGATCGATTCGGCGCCGCGCTCACCCGCGCACGCCGTCAATCGGGGCCTTGCGGAGGCTCGCGGGGACGTGATCGGCGTCATGATAGATGGCGCGCGGATTGTTACTCCCGGACTGCTGCATTTCGCCCGGCACGGGGCAAGTCTGTATCCACGGGCAGTGGTGGCGACGCTGGGATGGTATCTGGGCCACGACTTTCAGCGAATGGCGATGCGCGGCGGGTACAACCAGGCGCGCGAAGACGCATTGCTCAAATCGATTGACTGGCCGGCGGATGGCTATCGTCTGTTTGAGATCGGCAGCATGGACGAATCTTCCTTGGACGGCTGGTTCCAGCCGATTGCGGAATCGAATGCTCTGTTCCTGCGCCGCGAGTTTTGGGATCACGCAGGCGGACTGGACGAGCGTTTTGACGCTCCTGGCGGCGGTTTGGTCAACCTGGATACTTTCATTCGGATCATGGAGTCGCCGGGTGCGGCCCTGGTGGTCTTGACGGGAGAAGCAACCTTTCACCAGCTGCACGGGGGGATCAGCACCAACGCGATACCTGCTTTCGAGGCAGATAACTGGAAGCACTGGTTGAGGCAATACGAATTGATTCGCGGGCGGCCATTTGCATACTGGCAGCCGACACACCGTCCGACGTATATCGGAACCTTGCCGCCCGCGGCACTAGCGCGCTTGGTTCGCGCGGCGGTGCGGCCCGTTATGAGAGGTTTTGAGGAACCGCTGGGAGCCAGCTTCGACAAGGAACTGTGGAGGTCCCCGCTGCCGGCGGGATCGCCAGACCAGATCATCGCCAGGTTGAACGCCGTTGCAGAGAAGGAATTCCGACTTGGCAACCTGGAGGGGAGCGCAGCCGTGGCATGTCTGATTCGCGAGGCGGCGCCGGACGAGCCGAGCGCCCTGCGCGTGATTTCGCTGATCGCGCCCTGCTTGACCGAGGCGGACCCTCCGCCATCGCAACGTCCCGCTTACCGTCTTGCGCTCGCCGAGGCCCACCGCATTCGGGGCGACCACGAAGCGGCGGCGTCCCATTACCGGGCCGCGCTCACTTTCGACAAGAACCTGCCGCAAGCTCATCTCGGTCTCGCCGCGCTGCGCATGCCGGGAGACGATTACATCGTCTGGCTGGAACGCCTGTATGGTGCGCTGGAACCAGAAACGGTCATCGAGATCGGAGTATTTGAAGGCGCTTCGCTGGCTCTCTTACGACCTCCAACGGTCGCGATCGGCGTCGACCCAAGCCCTGCCGTGCGGTTTCCACTCCACACTGAGACACATCTTTTCGCAGAGACCAGCGATGAATTCTTCGCCCATTGCCGGCTCGATGCGCTGCTGGCGGGCCGCCCGCTTTCCGCGGCATTCATCGACGGGCTGCATCTATACGAGCAAGCGCTGCGGGATTTCATCAATCTGGAAGCATACTGCGGGCCCCGTGCCGTGGTGATGATCCACGACACCATTCCATTGGACGAGTGCACGCAAACCCGAACCAGGGAGACGCAGTTTCACACCGGCGATGTCTGGAAGCTGGTGCTTTGTCTGAAACACTACCGGCCCGATCTTGATATCTTCACCGTCCCCGCATTCCCGGCGGGCCTTACTCTCGTGACCGGCCTGGATCCCAGCTCCCGCCTTCTTCGCCAGCGGTATGACGAAGCGGTTGCGCGTTTTCTGGAGACGCCGTTTTCAGCTATTGAAGACCGGGTGGAGAGCGCACTGAATGTGGTTTCCAACGACTGGAGCATGGTACAAACGCGCCTGAGAGAGCGCCGAATCATATAATTTGGAAATGCAAAAAGCGGCATTGTCGATTTTCATTTCGGTGATGGCCGCCGCCGGGGCAGTGGGCGGATTCTTGATCGGCCGCTGGGCGAGTCAAGACGAATATGTCAGGAAAACGAGCACCCTGCTGGCTACTCAAAACACGGTGACCACGCTGGGCGATGTCCTGGGCGGGCAGATCGACGATCGTGAAACCGCGGAGGCTCTTTCCAAGCTTTACGACGTGCGCGTGGGAGACCGCGATGCTCTTGCTAAGCGCCTGCGCCTGGTGCCGTGGGTCCCCCCGTACCGGCGGGTTCCGTTTGTCGGACATATGGCGAAGCCATTGCTTGGCGAAGATCTCCACATTAATCTGCTCGGGTTTCGAGATCAGCGTGACACGTACGTAAGCAAGCAGGCCGGGACCGTCCGAATATTTTTGACGGGAGGTTCCACGGCCTGGGGCAGCGGCGCACCTTCACAAAAAAGTACGATTTCCAGTCTTCTCGAGACAATCTTGAACGCTAAGGTGTCGCCGGTGACGGGATACAGGTACGAAGTGGTCAACACCGCGTTCCCGGGCTGGGCCACAACGCAGGAGAAGATATTGATCCAGCAACGCCTGGTGGATATGTATCCAGACGTCGTATTGATGCTTTCGGGCAACAACGACATTCACTGGACACGGGAGGGCAGAGACATTCGATGGTTTTTCGGCCCGGAGGACGACAACCAGACGCTGTTGCTGAATGAGTTGTACCGGAGCAGCGGGCACCCGGAGTGGACCTTGGCAGCGCCGGCGGCAAGCGGTTCCATCGAGTGCCCCAATCTGGCTCGAGTTACCGGCCGTAACGTGGAAGAAGCCGCGACCGCCGCAAACCGCGCGCAAGCGCGCCTGATATTCGCGCTGCAGCCGAACGTGGCGACCGCGGCGAAGCCTCTGACCCCGCACGAGCAGCATCTGCCTGAAGTGAGAAATCAGGCTTATTGGAACTCCTGCTATGGCGCGCTCCGGGATTCGCTGAACCGGATCGGCACCTCCAATTACAGCTGGATAGATCTATCCAGGTCTTTCGGCGAGATCGACGGCCAGACTGAACTGTTTGTCGACAGCTACCATTTCGCGGGGCTCGGAAATCGTCTGATCGCTCAGTCGCTCGCGGACAAAATCGACTGGCGGTCCATAGCACCAGCCGTCACGGGCGCCATCGGCAGTACGGAAGGACTGAAGATCGTGAAGTTTGAACCGGCCGAGTGGATTGCCGGCCGGCGCGCGACTGCGACGCTGCGAGTAACTCCCGGCGCGATCCACAAAAATCTGCTGGTGATATTCGACAACTCCGTGTTGCCTACCGTCATGGCGAGCGACGTTCTCATCGCGTCCGTGCCGGCTTCGCTTTATGCGGTGAAAGGCGAGCACAAAATCTCGATCGCCGACAGCATGACGGGCGAGACCTCGAGTTCCGTGGTGATTCACACCCGGTAAACAGCGATCAATCCGTGTTTTTCTCCACGACGAAGTCTCCGATCACAAGGGCGTTCAGCCCGCTTCGGAAAAACGTGGCCAGGGCGTGCTCAGGAGAATTCACCAATGGCTCATCGTCCAGGTTAAAACTAGTGTTGAGCACGGCGGGTATTCCCGTTTGAGCATCCAGGGTGGTCAAGAGACGGTGATACAAGGGATTTGTTCTGGCGCTCACAGACTGGGGCCGGGCCGAGCCGTCGACGTGGACTACGGCAGGCACTTTAGCACGCCAGTGATTCTTGACTGGTGCGGCGATCAGCATGAACGGCGATGGCACACGCAGGTCGAAAATATCGAAGAAGCGCTCTTCCAGCACGGAGGGAGCGAGCGGCCGCCAGGGTTCCCGACGCTTGACTCGAAGATTGACCCGGTCAAGGTTGCACGGGTCCGCTGGGTTAGCGAGAATGCTGCGTGCGCCAAGAGCGCGCGGACCAGCTTCGGCTCGCCCTTGAAACCATCCCACGACTTTGTTTTCCAGAAGCGCGGAGGCTGCGGCCTCGGCGGGATCCACTTCGCGATAATTCACCTGGGCGAAACGCAAAGCGGCGCGAATTTCGTCATTCCCATAACCCGGACCCCAATAGGCGTGCTCAAAATCGATCAGACAGGAACTACCCGTGATTTGCTCGTGAGCCAGAATTGCGGCCCCCAGAGCCGTGCCGGCGTCGTGGCTGGCCGGCTGAATGAACAGGGCATCCAGGAAGTCCTGAGCCGCCAGCTTACCGTTCCCGGTGCAGTTGAGAGCGCAGCCCCCGGCGAGGACAAAATTCCGGCTGGCGGTGCTGGCGTGCAGATAGCGCGCGATTTTTAGCAACGAGCGTTCGTAATAGTACTGCAGAGTGGCTGCCAGGTTTTTGTGGATTGCAGTCAGCGGTTGCCGGGGTTCGCGGCGTTCAATCTGGTTGAGTATGAAATCTTGATACCGGTTCGCGTCCGGGAGCCCGAACGGCTGGTCGCACCAATCGGGCAAGAGCCGTTCATCGGGGACCCCATATGCGGCCAGCCCCATGGTCTTTCCTTCACCCGAGTGAAAAGCGAAGCCAAGTTTCTCGGTCACCCGGCCGTACACAAGGCCCCAGCTTTTTTCGGGAGCTATTTCATGAATCAATTGCATGGGCTGGCCTCGCCGCTGGAAACCCAGCAGCCCGCTTAGCCGCCCACCCCAACCGTCCAGCGTGATGATATTGGCGTCTTGAAAGCCGGAGGGCGCGAAGGCGCTGGCCGCGTGTGCGAGATGATGATCGTAATGGTAGCGCGCGCCATACGAGACAACATCTAAGTCCGAAGCGAGGTGAGCCGCGTGCAGATTAAGGATGGCAGTTTCCAAAGACGGCAGCGTACCCGCGAGGTACTCCGTAATCGTACCGGTAGTTAGTTCCCCGGGCCCCGGCTGATCAAACCCGACGGCGGTGGCGTTTACGTCTTGAGGCTTGAGACGCGCATGGCGCAAGCAGAATTCAATCGCTCTTTGGGGAAACATTCGCGGCGCATGTTTCACACGGACAAACCGTTCCTCTTCCGCGAAGGCAACCAGTTCGCCATCCACTAACAGACACGCGGCATTGTTCGAGGAGATCGGGTGAGTTGTGCCGAGGATAATCATTCAAGGCGCTGGAGGCGGTTGTCGCGGAATTCATTCGACGAAAGCGATTACGTACCATACCACAATGGAACCGGAGCCGCGTGGACCAAGCCTATGCTAGAATGCGGCAGACTTGTGAGTTTTCAAACGCATGAACGGTATCCGGAGCCGGCCGCCGCGCCATCGTCCGACCGTTTTTTTGGGCTTACCGCAGCCATCGCCTTGGCCTTTTTTGGATTGATTCCGTTGATCCGCGGCGGGCGCGTGCGTCCATGGTGTCTGGCCGCCAGTGCGGTTTTTTTGGTCCTGTCGCTTGCGGCACCCGCGGCGCTGCACCCGCTCAATCGCGCCTGGACCGCGCTGGGACAACTGATCGCAAGGGTGACTAATCCGATTGTTACCGGCCTCATGTTCTTTGCCGTATTTACTCCGGCGGCCCTCATCTTGCGTATGTTGGGGAGAGACTTGCTGAGCCTGAAATTCGATCCCGCAGCTCCGACTTACTGGATTCTGCGTCACCCACCGGGGCCGCAGCCGGAGACGATGCGCAACGAGTTCTAGAGGAAACGACTTGACGTTATTGACTCAACTGTGGCGATTCCTGCGAACCCGGCGTAAACTCTGGCTCATGCCGGTAATCATGATGCTGCTGGTGTTCGGGGCGCTCCTCATCGTGGCGCAAACGCCGGTTATCGCGCCGTTCATTTACTCACTGTTCTAGAACGGATGTACATCCTTGGAATCTCGGCGTTCTACCACGACAGCGCAGCGGTCCTGGTGGAAGACGGCAAGCTGGTGGCCGCCGCACAGGAAGAACGCTTCAGCCGGCTAAAACACGACGCGCGCTTCCCCGGACATGCGATATCGTATTGCCTGTCCGAAGCTGGAATTGGGCCGGCCGAACTTGATTCCATCGTTTTTTACGACAAGCCATTCCTGAAGTTCGAGCGCCTGATCGAAACGTACCTCTCATTCGCCCCGCGAGGACTGCGCTCCTTTCAGATGTCCATTCCGTTATGGGTGCGCGAGAAGCTCTTTCAGAGGCGGCTCCTCTCAAAGAGGCTAAAGGAGATATTTGGAAAGGACTTGGACTGGCAGCAGCGGTTACTCTTCAGCGAGCATCATCTAAGCCACGCGGCTAGCGCCTACTATCCGTCGCCATTTGAGGAAGCCGCGGTACTCACCATGGACGGCGTGGGCGAATGGGCCACCACCTCACTCGCGTGCGGCAGCGGCAGCCGCCTGCAGATTGTGAAAGAGATTCACTTCCCCCACTCGCTGGGCCTGCTGTACTCGGCTTTCACGTATTACGCCGGGTTCAAGGTCAATTCAGGGGAATACAAGCTGATGGGCCTTGCGCCTTACGGGCAACCGAGGTTCACTCAGTTGATTCTCGACAACTTGATTCAAGTGAAAGCGGACGGTTCCTTCCGCGTGAATCAGAAATATTTCGATTACTGCACGGGACTCAGGATGACCAGCCAGGCATTTGATGAGCTGTTTGGCGCGTCGCCGCGAAAACCGGATGAGCCGATCAACCAAATCCACCTGGATGTCGCGGCGTCCATCCAGAACGTGCTGGAAGAGGTGGTCCTGCGGATGACACGATCTATCGCCGCCGAGACCGGACACAAGAACCTGTGCCTTGCGGGAGGCGTGGCTCTCAACTGCGTGGCGAACGGAAAAATTCTGCGTGACGGCGCCTTCCGAAACATCTGGATCCAGCCCGCATCGGGCGACGCCGGCGGCGCGGCGGGAGCGGCGCTGGCGGCCTATTATCAATACCGGGATCAACCTCGCGCCGTTACTGAAGGCGATTCGATGCAGGGAGGTTACCTCGGCCCATCGTTTTCGCAGCGCGAAATCGAGGACCGGTTGTCGGAAGCGGGGGCGCGCTTCAACGTGCTCGATAATATCCAACTCCGGGAACGCTGCGTGGACGCGCTGGTTGAAGGCAAAGCGCTGGGCTGGTTTCAAGGTCGTATGGAGTTCGGGCCCCCGGCGCTAGGCGCGCGTTCTATTCTCGCCGATGCACGCTCTCCAACCATGCAGTTGTTCCTGAATTTGAAAGTGAAGAACAGGGAGTCCTTCCGTCCGTTTGCGCCTTCCATCCTGCGGGAAGACGTGGGAGACTGGTTCGAGCTGGATTGCGACAGTCCTTACATGCTGCTTACGGCGAAGGTGGCCGCCGAGCACCGGCGCGAGCTTACATCCGCCGAACAAGCTCGGACTGGGCTTAACCGGCTCAACGCGGTCCGCTCCGATATTCCGGCGGCAACTCACGTTGATTACTCCGCTCGCATCCAGACCGTAAGTCCCGAAACTAACCCTTCTTACTACCAGCTCATCTCCGCGTTCAAGCAACGCACAGGCTGTCCGGTGATTATCAATACGAGCTTTAACATTCGTGGTGAACCAATCGTGGCGACGCCGGAGGAGGCGTTTCGCTGTTTCATGGGGACAGGTATTGATACGCTGGCGATCGGAGACTGCTTCCTGGTGAAAGAAGAACAGGATGCCGCTTTGAAGCGGGACCTTTCGTCAATTTTCGAACCGGATTGACGTTTACTCCCCAGCCGGACGCTGAGCGTCTAAATGCAGCGAATCCACGATCACAGCGTTCTGGCACCAGCCTGGCGATTCCTGCCGGCAGCCCCTAAACCTCGCCAGGCCCATGTGCCGGTTGGCCAACGGACGCCAAACGCCCACGCGGACGCGATACGTGCCGGAAGGCACTCCCTCGGGGACCCGCACCGGCTTGCGCGAGAAGAAGAATCCCAGCGCATCCTGGGCGCCCGTCTCGAGCGGGTAATCGCCCTGGAAGCGGATCTGGTTGGCGGCGTCCACAAAATGGATGAAAACCGCAAGTCCGTCGCAATTTTGGGTGGCGTGCCATTGCAGATCGAGAATCAGCGTGCCCGGGTTATCCGAGTGCAACCGGAAATGCAGCAGGGTGAGTCCGCCCTCAAATTCGGCGCCGAACTTTCGAAATCGCCAGCTCCTGATCGCTAGTCCGAGCCGGGACGGCCGCCGGCGGCCCGACGGCAAGCTAACCGGCACCACCGTGAAATCCGGATGAGCCGAAAGCAGCTCCTGGATATCCTTCAAGGCGGTGAGAGCATCGGCCGGTGGCCGGGCATTGTGGTCCACTTCCTCTCACACTCCTTTTGACAGAATCCGGTCCAGGTCTCGCATGCCGGGGGAAATAGTGCCGTGGACTTCACACCAGTTGTAATAGGACGCGGAAAAAGCACCCGCGACTTCGCCCAGCGCCTGAACCATCACCGAGTTCCAACCGGGCTTTCCGGCCAACTCCGCCAGCTGTTCCAGAACGAAATAGAAGTCGCCGCGCATCGGGCTCAACTTGTAACCCGGCAGGGGCGGCTGCAATCCCGTGGCGTACAAGAACGACTTCCAGAGGCCGGGCTGCACCGTGCATTGTTTATTGAACCCCCGCCAGTCACTAATGTCACGAGCAAGCATGGTCCGCACTTCCCCGCACAAGGAGCCTAGCACGGCGAGGAACTCCGCGTCATTTCTCACGCCACTGTCGGCCGGCTCGACGTGCAGCAGCTTCGGTACGATTCGTCCTGAGATGTAGCTTCGGCGCATATGGTAAGCGCCGGGACGGCTGTGAGAATGAATGACGCGCGTGGCCGGGTGATGGACGATTCGCTTGCCGGCGGCGATGGCGCGAACTCCCCAATCGAGATCCTCCGCGAAGGGGAGTGGCTCGAACGGGCTCCGCTCCCAGAACTCGCGCCGCAGCGCCGAGCACACGTTGTCGAAAGAGACCAATCGCAGGCGGTCTTGAAAACTGAGGCTTCTGAACTGGTCCCAGTTTTCCAATTCCTGCACGCGCATTTCCTCGCCCAGAAACCGGTTGCGGTATTCCACTTGCCAGCGCCCTACCGGATCGCTATCCGGGCGGGGGACCTGGGCGCCGGTAACGCCCACCACGCGGGGGTCGGAGAAAGGCGAGACCAGTTCCTCGAGCCAGGTATCGCCTACCGGGATCGCATCCTGGACCAGCATGATGCAGAAACCACCCTGCGAGTGGCGAATGCCAAAATTGCGAGTCTCACCGTGGTTGAACGATTCCGGAGGAATCGAAATCGTTACCGCTTGAAACTCGCGAGCGAGGTCGGGAGTGCCGTCAGTGGAACCTGAATCCACCACCACTAGTTCAGATGTGCGAGTCTGCCCGCGAATGGCCGCCAGAGTCTCGCGAAATTCTGGACCGGCGTTCCTTGTGGGGATGATGATACTGATAGTTGCAGTTGTCAGATCGGCCCACCGTTGACCAGTGTACCCCATCGTCTCAGGCATACTTTAGAATGCTCGTGGCGTTGAGAAGAGGATGGATGCTCAGGACGGCTACCTGGCTGACGCTGGTCTATACGCTTCTGGTCACAATTCCCTCTCTTCCAGTGGCCCCCGGAGTCGGCCTGGACGCAAGCTGGAAAATCGGTTTGAACGCGGCTCACGTCCAAGGGTTGGCGCCTGGAACGGACGTGATTTTTACCTTTGGGCCCGCCGGATATCTTTTCGTTCCCCTGCCTGGATACGCAGAGAAATGGCCGGTGCTTGGGACATGCCTGGCGCTGTGGCTCTTACTGGCTTTCGCCTGGGTGCAGCTGCGGCGGGCGATGGGAGCGTCCATCCACTGGCTGTGCCTGCTGGCGGCGTTCACCGTTTCATATGCGATCGGCAAATCCGGAGTGCTGGGACCGGACTATATCCAAATCACAGCCATGCCGCTGGCTTTAATACTTATGCTGCCCGACGCACGGCTCAGGCTCTTCGAGTTTTCTCTGCTTGGTGTTCTAGCAGGTTTCGCCTCCCTCGTAAAGCTAAGTACAGGCGTTGAAATAATGGGAGTCTACTATGCGTGTCTCTGTGTTGCAGCCGCGAGAAGCAGGTCTGTCTTCACAGCTGAACGCGTCAAGCTCCTTTTCCTGGCGGCTCTCCCGATTGCCTCGGTAACAGTCTGGTATGCCGTTTTTACGCACAATTTATTCTCCCTACTCGATTATCTTTGGGGGTCATTGGAGATCGTGCAAGGGTATTCGAGCGGGATGGCCATCAGCGGCCCTGCGTGGCAGTTTGTGCTGGCGCTGGCCACCATCGCGATTCTGTTCGCGGGAATCCCGTTGGCTGCCCAGAACAGGCGCGCGCTCTTGCCGGGACTGATTCCGGCCGCACTGTGGACGTTCATGGCGTTCAAGGAAGCAATGGTACGCCAGGATCTGCACGCTGTCTGGTTTCCGTGCAAACTGGCGCTGGTTTCGCTGTTTGTGCTGGTGCTGGTCCGGCCGCGCCGGGACCAGTTGCTGATTCTGGGGTTCCAGACGGCCTGTCTTCTCTCGGCGGTAGTCCAGATCAACAGCGCCCTTCCTGATCAGATTCAGGTGGCTACCGCCCGGCTCAATCTCTCACTGCCGAGCTCTTCCGCAGCGGCGTTTCTCAATTGGAACGCAACCTGGAAGGATCTCGATCAGGCCAGCCGCCAGGGAATGGCCCCAGCCATATTGCCCTCCAACTACACGTCAATTGTGGGCCAGGGCACCGTGGAAGCGGTTGGCTGGTCTATTGCCACAGTGGTCGCGAACGGGTGGAAATGGCGTCCGCGGCCGGTGATGCAGACTTACTCCGCTTATACGCCGCATCTGGATTTTCTGAACGCGTCACATGTCAACAGCACGAAAGCGGCGGACTACGCCTATCTGACTTGGGGTTCCATCGACGACCGGCACGTGTTTCTGGAAGATCCCGCATCGTGGAGAGCGACCCTGGACTGGTACGATTTCGCCGTGGCCGAAACGTACCGAGGCCTGCTTAAGCGGCGAAAATCGCCTCGCTACGGCGCACCGGTACCGCTGGGATCGTCGATTGCGAGCTGGGGCCGGCCAACCGGCGTTCCGCCCGGGGGCGGCGTTGTCATCGCTTACGCAAACGTGACCCAAAGCGCCGCTGGAAAACTTCGCCAGTTCGCTTATCGCGGAACGGCGGTCTATCTGAGAGTGAATTACCGATCGGGCCGCAACCAGCTTTTTCGTACGGTTTCGGCCAACCTGGACGACGGGTTCATCATCGATCCGTTCCCTGACTCGTTGCTCGAATTGCCGGATCTGATGGGGCCGCTTTCGGAGACCGCCAACCGGGTGTCATCCATAACTTTCGAGACTCCAAGAGCCGCCGACTTCGTTCCCGCAATCGAGATACGGTGGGCGTGGCTGCCATTGCTTGTCCCAGACGTGATAACCTTGCCGGGTGGATCAGCGGAAAGACACCATCGATAACATAGCCAATGCTCCGGTTCAAGCCTTCATGGGGTCCGCGGCGGGCTATTACGATGAGGCCGAGCCGTACATGGAAACTCAGTGGACGGACCTGATCTGGCCGCAGATCAAGAATCTGGACTTTGATATCGTACTGGACTTTGCCGCCGGGCACGGGCGGAATGCCGTTAAGCTGGCTACGCTCGCGAAGCAGTTGTATGTGGTGGACGCTAATCCGGAAGCGGTGGGTTTTCTTCGAGACCGCTTTTCCAGGCACGATCAAGCGCGCTGCCCGCTGCAGGTAATCCAAAACAACGGCAAGGATCTTCACGATATTCCGTCGAACGCCATCTCATTGCTTTACTCGTTCGATTCCATGGTGCACTTCGAGCAGCGACTGGTGGAAGCGTATATGCCGGAGTTCCAGAGAGTGATGGCGCCTGGATCTTACGGTTTTATCCATCACTCCAATTTCGGACGCGTGTCGCAAGACCCGGATTTTCGACACCATCCGGCATGGCGCGCCAATGTGGATGCCGATTTCTTCGCGCAATGCTGTTTTCGCCACAAGTTGCTGGCGGTGCGGCAGACGCCGATCGACTGGTACGTGGGAGAGGTGCTGATTCAGAATCTGGATTGCCTGTCGATCATCTATAAGCCGTCGGTGTGGCTGGGCGCATGAAGATCGGCGGCCGCCTTACTCCACGGCGCGCAACCATCGGATAGCGCCGGTTCCGGTTGTTTCCGGATCGGCGGCATTGAATATGTCCAAACGCAGCCCGGCGATCCTGCCCTTCCACATCGGATACCGCGAGAGATCAAAACGGATTACTTGCCATTGTGGCCCGGGCCAGTAGTCTATGTGGGAACAGCACTCCTCGCAAAAACTTCCGGCCTCCGCGAGCCAATACAGGGAACAGACTTCTCCCACTCCGCCTTTCAGCGATACCCAGATCTCGCGAACGCTCGCCGCGTCAAACGGTTCCAGAGGCAGCTCAATCCAGAAATCGGGGCCCGTAACGCTCACAGCGGCGTGGTCCTTTTTCAGGTCCAGCCGGCCATCGCCGGAATGCGCGAGTTGCGCCACACCGGCGGCTCCCCGGCGAAATTCGAAGCGCAGGAGTGAATTCTTCGAGCCAGCCGGGATGGAATAACCCAGGTGCGTCATTTCAGAGTGGAGATGCCTTGCGAAGAATCCGGCTACCTCGGCTGGAAGCGGTTCACGACGCCAGCGGTTGACCGACTGTGCCGTATCCGCCGCTGTCCGATGTTTTTCCGGCCACGACAGCGCATCGCTCCAGCGCACCTTCAATGACAAGCAGTGTTCGAGGCGTTCCGGCAGGTGTTCCGGGTGGAGCACCATGTCCTCATACCGTACTAGCATGCAATCTTCCCGGGGGCGGTCCATGAAGTAATTCTCGAAGTAGTTCAGGAATGCATGCGTCAGGCTGCGCGCATGGTCAAGATCGGTGTCGCCGCGCGAGCGGCCAAAAGAGTGTTCCTTATTCATGCGCATGAACGCATTAGCCGAAATATACACGTCGCGCAGATCGCGAAACAGAAAGATGGTGAAGGCGTGGAAGTATTCGCGGGCCATGGAAGGCACCCAGGAAGGCGCTTTTTCGGCATAAAACTCGGCGTCCGGCGCCACTTCTGCCGCCCGGGTATTGAACAGCCCCCAAAGGTTGGGAAGAATCTCATCCCGGCTGGGGAACCCGAGGAGCCGGGTGTTGTCCGCCGGGAAGGCGGGCCGGGAATCCCACGGAGGACCGTCAAAAACGGAGTATTCGAAATCATGCAGGTTGATTTGAGATCGCGGACTCCTCGAATCCTGCCGGTCTATGAGTAATGCGATCTTCGCCAGGTAGGTGAAGTAACGGTTTTCGAACGGGTACACTCGATCAACGGCGACGCGCGAATCGGTGGCCAGCAGCGACATCATCGCCGTGGTACCGCTCCGGCCCAGCCCAGCCACGAAGACAGGGGTCAACACGCGGAGTTATCCACCGTATGAAAACACGGACCGCCGGGGAAGGTCGCGCTGATTTCTGAGGATCTTGCGTCAGCCCGTCCGGCGCGAGCGTGGGAGACACCGCATCCAGTGCATCAGCACTCTGGCCGACCGCCGGGCGCCAATGTGGGGAGCGAAGCGGGCATAAATCTTGAAAGCGTCGCCCCATAAGCCGAGCCGCGCGAGTTCCTCGATGGTACCGCGGGCCACTTGCTCGAAAAAGTATTCTTTTCCAATGGCTTCGCGCCGTTGGTGTGCAAGGTTGTCGTTTTCTTGGGGCGAGAGCTGCGGCTGGGAATAGGACAAAATTGCCTTTTGGACATACAGCAACTGCTCCCACTTCCGGCCCAACGTCATTCCGCCCGTCGAGAAACGATACCGCAGCAGCGGAACATCCAGGTTTGCGAGCCGGTGCTTCCGGCTCAGCCGCAGCCACAGGTCATAGTCCTCGGCGTTCTTGTAAGCCAGGTTATAACCCCCGGCGTCGAGCACGGCTTCCTTACGGAAGATCACGGATGCGTGATAGAAGCAATTCGAGGATGGCAGGACGCTCAGGATGTCGTCATGTTGCACCGGCACACGCACCAGCCTGTCACCCTGCCTTCGTTTCGCCATGTGATACACATGACTGCCGGCAACGGCCACGCCGGCATGGTCGCGCATGTAGGCCAGTTGCAGCTCGATGCGCTGGGGCAGGCTTTCATCGTCCTGATCCATCCTCACGATCAGATCCGCTTGCGCGCGCCGCAGGCCCTCATTCAGCGTGGGCGCCAGGCCCAGGTTTGTTTCGTGAAAGATCGCCGTAACGCGCGCGTCCCGGCGCGTGTATGCCCGGATGATTTCCGGCGAGCGATCACTGGAGTTGTCGTCAATGATGAGAAGCTCGAAATCCGGTTCACTTTGGGCGAGGATCGAGTCAATGGCCTGCGCCAGCGTGCCCGCGCCGTTGAATACAGGGAGCAGGACTGTACACTTCATTGGGCGTCGCGGGTTTCCTGAATCAGGCGGGCGATGCCCACCCGCAGGTCAATCGTGGGCGTCCAGTTCAACTCCCGCTTCGCTTTGGAGATGTCCAGAACCACCCACTCGGGCAGGCCGGCGGCATCTTCCTGCAGGGAAGCCGTTTCACCCGGAAGCTGCAGGCTCAGACTTTCCGCAACTATGTCCAGGACGTCGCGTACCGAATGGCCGACGCCGCTGCCGGCGTTATATACCTCGAATGCCTCGCGCGGTCGCAGGACCAGTTGGCATATTCTGGCGACGTCGTCCAGGTGGATATAGTCGCGAACGTTGTTCTGATTTCCGAAGATTCTCAGAGGCCGGTGATGCAGCAAGTCATTCACCGCCACCCCGATCAGGCCCTGCAGTCGCTGGCTGGGAAGCAGCGTCCCATAGGCATTACCCACTCGCAGCACCGTGGCCGTAAGAATCCCTCTCGACGCGGCGAAACGCAGGTAATGTTCGGCGGCCAGCTTTTGAACTCCATAGGACGACATTGGCCGGCAGGCGTCATCCTCACGGAACGGCACGCGGTCCGCGCTGGGTCCATAGATGGCCCCGCCGCTGCTGAAGTAAATCAGATGTGGGCGGCTTCCGGTGTCCTTGAGAGCTTGAATCAACGTCAATAGCGGGATCAGGTTGAGCGCTGCGTCGCTGGGAAGATTCAAATCCGATGTGATGGGCGTGTTGGTGTGAGCGAGATAAATAATGGTCTGGAGCCCGCCCGCAAAAGCAACGCAATCATGCAACGAGGAGAGGTTTCCGTAAAGGATTTCCGCGTCGCGCAGGCTGCCCGCGTCGGCGGCTGAAAGACTGCGGACCATGGCCCGCATTGGCTCCCTTGTGTGCTGCGCGAGGTAGCGGATCAGGTGGGATCCAATCATCCCCTTTCCGCCCGTGAATCCGATGCTCATCGGCGGGCTTCCAGGCCGCGAAGCAGCCGGGCGTACATGCCGGCGCTGGCGCTCAAGGAAAAGTGCGTCTCGGCCCACGACCGCGCGGACTGGCGCATTTCATCTTGGAGCGCGCGGTCGCCACTGAGCTTCAGGATCGCTCGCACGAATCCAGCGATGTCATCTGCATCCACCAGCAGCCCGGTGCGGCCCTCCGAGATCATTTCCGGCAGTCCGCCCACGCGGCTGGCGATTACCGGCACACCCAGCGCCTGCGCCTCCATCACTGAGTTCGGACGGCCATCCAGTCGTGAACAGACCACCAGGACGTCGCAGCACGGCAGGAAATCCGCAGCGTCCACAAATCCCAGAAAACGCGCGTTCCGAAGGCCCTGAAGGTTATGGCGCATTTTATCCGCCAGCGGTCCGCCGCCCGCAATGCAAAATTCGATGTCTCCGCGGTCGCGGAGCTGCGTGGCGATTTCGACGAACACATCCGGGCCTTTTTCCTCCGAGAGCCTGCCGAAGAATCCCACTGTGAACTTTCGCGCAGCTACCCGGCTCTCCACTCCAGGTTGAAACTGCTCCAGTTCGATGCCGTTGGGAATCACGGTGATTTTCTCGGCGGACCACCCGCTGCCGCGCAACCACTGCTCCATTCCGCTATGCTCCGCCACCACATGGTCAATGAAACAATTGTATTTTAGAAAGCTTGCGGCATGTCCCACCGGATTGAAAAGAAGGTCCAGCACGCGCAACTCCGCGAAACGCCCCTTCAAGCGCGGCAGCTGTTGGTACATATAAGTGGATCCTACTTGCCACAGGACTCGAATCCCCCGGCTCTCAATCAGATAGTCGATAAAATCCGGCCAGCGCGATTCACTCAAGAATTGCGGCAGCTGAAAGATCTCGCTGGTGCTTTTTTCGAACCAGGCCGTGCTGTCGCCGTGCTCGGGACCGGTTGGAACCGTGGTTACCACCACAAACCGGAATCCCATTTGCGAAAGCTGCGCGCAGATCCGGCTGAGACTGGCTTCGGCTCCGCCGATAGTCAAGAATGGCAAGGCCAGCAGGATGGGCGTCCGGGAATCGGCAGGTGGGAGCGAAGGAAGCAAATTGTGGTAGCCGCCGGGACGCGCTGGTCTGCCTCCGGCGGCGCGCTGGGCGGCCCCGGCGCGGCTCCATAGTTCAGGCCGAAGAATCCGCTGTGCGCGTTCGCCTTCAGTCTCCAGGACAAACAACGACTTCTCGATATACGTGGGCGCAAGCCGCTCCTCCGGGCTCAGGCGGCAGACCCATTTGCCTCGCGCGGCGCGGACGGCCATGTAATAGGCCTCCGCCGGGTTGTGCTGGATTTGTCGTAAGACTACGGCGTTCGCCAGATGGTCCAGAATCTGGACCGTCGCGGGATCGCCGGATCCATCGTCCACGATGATTACTTCGACTCTCGAAAATGTCTGTCGCAGAACGGATTCCAGCGCTTCTCTCGCCTTCTCGCCCTGGTTGTGACAAAGGATCACCACCGTCACCAGCGGCAGCTCGCTGGGCCACACGCGCTCTTGAGCCGGCGCCCGGCGGGGCAGTTCCAGAAAGCGCGGTATTCTCCACACCGCGGTGCGATATAGCGCTATCCACCCAGTCTCTGTACGCGCTTCCAGCCTTATGACATTCGCCGCAAAGCTCAGCGGTATGTGAAAGTGAAAACCGCAGCCCAATGGGATCATGCCCGGACGTTCGGATGGTTCAAAGCTCTCGATGACGCGCGAGCCTCGAAAAGTTCGGACGCGCAGGCGCAGCGCCGGAACAGCGACTACCCCGGGCATCAAACACCAGCCGCGCAATTCCCAGAAGGCGTCCGACGTGATACCAGGCGGCGGCTGGTCAATCCCGTGCTGGAACTCGCCGAGCATGATATCGTTATCGCGCCGTCGCTTCCACGCGCCGAAAAATAACGATTCCCAAGCGAGATGGAAATGGAACCCGCACGAACGCTGGATCGGCGGCCGCCCGATTCAGAACAGGCACCGAAACCTGATTCAAGAAATCGGGAGGAGGCTGCCGGTCGGATTCCACCGCCGCGAAGTACAGGGTCCGGATCTGCTGCATGCGATTCCAGGCTCGGCCGGCGTCCGTCTCCGCGTAACCGAGGGACGTAAAGTAATTGCGGCGGCCCGTGGAAAGCCGGCCCTTGGCGGCATAAAATGACAACGAATTCGCGTTGAACCAGGGATACTCGACACCCGTGATGTTGTATCGAAACTCAGTGCCCGGCCCGGAGGTCAGCCGGATAAGCTCCCGCAATTCGCCGGGGACTCCAAGATCCGGCTGATAGGGCGTCAGCCAGTACGACACTTCGGGGTTCATGCCGGTGAAACCCAGGGCTTGTCCATGAACTACCGCAAGCTGCGCCGCCATCACGCCGGCGGCGATCAGAGCGACGCTGTTGCGAGCAGCGAATACCCACATCAGGCAGATAGCCAGAGCGGGAGCGAGGGGCAATAAATATCGATTCTCCTCGGACACCTGACAGGCAAACACCACCGTCACCAGAATGATTTCGGCGACCGCCGCTGCGACGACGAAGTGAGCTGGGCGAAGTTTCCTGGCGACACCAACCTTCCAAACCAGAGCCGCGACAGTCAGAATCAGGAGGCCGAGCGCGATGGAAACCCACGGGGCGAAAAAGCTGGCCTTCAGCGCGTGGAGCCAGAACATGAGCTTCGGACCGAATGCACCCACATGGCCGTAGTAAATGGAGGCAGCGCCGCCGGAGGCGTTTTTCACGAACTCGGCCGCCGCGCTCAGGTTGAGTGCATACCAGGCCGCCGCCGCTGCCGCCGCGAACAGTCCTATCGCAAGAATCACCAGGCTGGTGCGTCTGTCGGAGTCGTCTTTTACCCAGCATTTCGCGCGTATCACCCAAAACGCAGCCACAAGGCCGGGAAAAATAGTATAGAGCGGCGATGAGCTCTTGGCTAAAAGCGCGCATGCGACGGCCAGCAGCAGATGAGCGATCAGCCTGAGGCGGCTCCATTCCGGCGCGGCGATTGCGATCCGGAAAACATAGGTTACGGCAAGCAACTGGAGGCTTTCCACCAGATAGTGATGCGCCATGGCTACAAACAGCGGCCCCGCGGATACAAACAGCACACCAAACAGGGCGAGCTGCATGCGGCCGGCGCTCAGTTTCCGGCCAATGCCGTAGATGAGCAGCAGGGTGGCAAATTGGGCGGCCAAAACCGAAAATAACAAACCAAATTCGATGGAACCGAAAGCCTGTCCCAGTGGAACAAAGAATTCTCCCAGCCAAGCGATTCCCGGAGCTTTGAAGCCGAACGCTTTCACCAGCGCGGCGGCCCACTGCGACGGGTGGTGCATTAGCTGGTACCAGAGATCCACCGAAACTTCCCCGTACCAGGCCTGATCCCAGGGCCAGACGGTCTTATCGAGTGCAATCCAACACAGGCTCGGCAAGAGTAAGATCGCGCAAATGCCGGCCGGAATCGCGGCCTTCATCCTGGAGGCAAGGCGGGCCGGTTCCGCGCGTGTGCTGGCTGGCGAAATCAAGATAATTACACGTAAGTATAGGACATCGCGCCGGCGCGCGGCATGCCGATACTCAAGCCATTTGAATGCCGCCAGGCGATACCCAGTCCGCCGTTTTCACCTGCATTCCGCGGCCGCTCAGCACCGGCAAACGCCTTCCCGACGCAGGACTCCAGACGCCCAGCCGAATCCGATAACTCTTTCCGCAATGACGCACTTCGGTGAAGATGCTGAGCCGGTACTCAATGAAACCCCAAGGATCTTGATCGTGAAGGCACAGCCGGTGATCGCCCTGGATTTGCGTGTCTCCATTTTCGTCCACAAGGTGGATGAACACCACCCATTCCGGCGAGACGTCGCGCGCGTGCCATTGAAAATGGAAGCACAGTTCTCGATTTGGGCGGGCCTCCGCCTCGAATCGGATCAGCGTGAGATCCCCCTCAAACTTTGCGCCAAAGGCACGCGCCTTTAGAAAACTTCGGAGTGCGCCCCAGCGCATCGCCCCGCGCGGAAGCGTGGGGGGACGGCCGGCGAACGGCCGGCGGCCCGCGGAATCGCGCATGAGTTTCGTATAAATCTGGATCAGTTCGCCGATGTTGTCGTCAATGGTCCGTACTTCCGGGATCCCAGACCGGAGGCGTTCCAGCTGCTCGGGCTCGTCGACAAGCTTGCGCAACTGGCGGGCCAGATCGTCCGCGTTGCCCATTTCAAATAACAGACCGCTCTTGCCGTGCTCAACAAAATCGGCGAGGCTGCCTACATTGGACGCCACCACCGGCGTCTTCAGCGCAAAGGCCGACAGCAACACGAGCGGCGAGTTCTCATACCACAGGGCGGGAATCGCCAGCACGTCGAATCCGGCGAATACTTCCGGCAGCTTCTCGTTTGGAAAGGTCCCCAGGAACCGAACGTTCTCCATACTCTCGGCAAGGCGCAATACGGTCCGCTCGTATTCGGGGAAAGGTCCCGGACTGCCATAAATATCCAGCCGCGCAGCGCCGCGCGGCAGCCGGCTCATGGCGTCAATCAGGACATGCAGTCCTTTGGATTGCCGCAACGTCCCTATGTAACCTACGCGCAGAACGGAATCGCGTGTGTGCACCTCGGCCGCTCGGGAAAGATGTTTCTCCAGCCCGAACCCGGAGGTCCTCATTTCCACCGGCTTCAATCCATTCAGCGTGATCAGCCGCGCAGTGTTCGGGGCAGGCGCCAGCAGCACATCCACCTGTGCCAGCGTCTGCTTCATCCAGGAACGCCGTTCGGAGACCCATAGCAGGCTCGGCGCCCAGTTCTTCCGCAGCAGGCCCGCACTCGCCAGCCCCGTCAATATGGGCGAGAGTACCCGGCTGAGTCCCTTATGAGCAGCCAAGCGCCGCAATGAAGCGCCCGCCTCTCCTCCCGTCACGCACGCCAGACAGGTGAGCGGTTGGGGGCCCTGGCAAAGCGATTCGTCCCATTGAACCAGTTGGTAAGTAGGGCAGACATACCAGAAGTCCGTCGTGGTGGAAACCACTGGCAGTCCCAATCGCCGGGCGGCCCAGATGGATGCCGTGGTCAGATGCATGGCGTGCACCACGTGAACTACATCTGGCTGGATTTGGGAGAACCAGGAGAAAAGGAGATCTTCCACCTCTTGATGGAAATAATCCTTTACGCCAAAAAACCTATGCCCTTTGGAAAACGAAATTCGATGTACCGGGAGGCCCTCCCAATCGTCGTCCCACACCCGGATTCCATCGAATGAGCTGTCTTCCGCCGGCGGTTCATAGCAGACGACGAAAGCCTCATGTCCCTGCTCGATAACCTTGCGAGCCACGCTCTTGGCATAAATCTCGGTTCCCGCTCGCCAGTTCGGAAAGAAGGTGTGGACGACTATAACGATGCGCAACCCGTTTCCCCTTGACACACCGTAACTGAGTCGAGCCTAACCCCCAATGACCAAAAAGTGTAACACAGTGCACAGTTTAGTACCGGCAAGCCCTACAGAGCCAAGACCGTCGGGAATCGGCGTCGTTCTGCCCCGGCGCCGCAGCCTGGACGCGACTGCCACGGATGTGGTTCACTCCTCTTATAGCCACGAAGCATGAGACGTTTTCTCGCCCATCCCCTGACCCGTGGCCTGGATATCGACGATCCGTCCACCACGGCGCTCCGGCGGACCATCATCGAGAGCAAGCCGTTTCTGAAACGAATTTACGAGGAGTGGTCCGAGACGATCTCGAACCAACTCCCGGATATCCCTGGGCCCGTTCTGGAACTCGGTTCCGGAGCCGGTTTTCTCAACAGCTATATTCCGCGGCTGATTACCTCCGAGGTGTTCAGCTGCCCGGGTATTCAGGTGGTGCTGGACGGCCAGTCGCTCCCGATCGCCGGCGAAAGCCTGCGCTCAATCGTCATGATCGACGTCCTGCATCATATTCCTGATGCACGGCGATTCTTCCAGGAGGCCGATCGATGTCTGATGGCCGGCGGGCGCATTCTGTTGATTGAGCCCTGGGTTTCGAAATGGTCGCGATTCATCTACACACATCTGCACCACGAGCCATTTCTTCCGGATTCCACGGACTGGTCCATTCCTCTCAAGGGTCCGCTGTCCGGCGCAAACGGCGCGCTGCCCTGGATCATCTTTGAAAGAGACCGGGAACAGTTCGCGGCCAGCTTTCCACAGCTCAAGGTGGAGTTGATCCGTCCCTTCATGCCGTTTCGCTACCTGGTGTCGGGCGGCGTGTCGCTGCGGACCTTAATGCCAGGCGCAATGTTTCCTTTCTGGAAGAGCCTGGAGTCCGCCATGGCGAATCATATGCGGACCTGGGCGATGTTCGCCCTGATCGTGATTTCAAAGCCGGAGCAGGGGGAGGCTAAACGAATTTGATTCGCTTCATCGCCAGCACTACCATTCGGATCAATAGCCACCCATGCTTCCAGCGCTGGATGTTGGTCTCGCCATACTTGCGCTCGCGGTAGCGGATGGGCAGATCCAGCATCTTGAGATTGCTTTTCGCGGCCCCAAAGATTAGATCGAAATCTCCGAATGGATCCAGCCCGCCGAAATAGGACCGGTTCGCGGCGATCACGTCGTACTGCTCGCGCCCCAGCACCTTGGTGCCGCACAGCGTATCCTTGATGGTCTGGCTCAAGAGCCACGAAAATGCCAGACTGAAGAACTTGTTTCCGGCGAGATTGAAGAAGCGCATCGCCTTGTCTTCCATCGGATACACCAGCCTGACGCCGTTGACGAATTCTGCTTTCCCGGATCGCCAGGCCTCGTAAAAGCGGGGCAGGTCCTCGGGCGGAACGGTGAGATCGGCGTCGAGGATCATCAGCACATCCCCGGTTGCATGCGCGAATCCGAGCCGCACCGCATCCCCCTTCCCTTTGCCGGTTTGCTGGAACAATTTCACGCCTTCACGGGGATGCGACCGCATCTCATCCTGGATTCGCTCGAAGGTTCCGTCGCTGGAATGACCTTCCACGAAGATCAGCTCCGTTCCCGCGCCCATCTCGGGAACGCGGTCAAGGATCTGGCGGATGTTCCCGGCTTCATTGCGGGCCGGCACCACCACGCTGACGCGCTGCCCGTCGGGTTTCGGCTGCGGATTCAACCGCGCCACCAGGAAGTTCGTAATGGCCAGATATCCGAAGGGCCACAACTTCGCCAGGTACCGGTTGAAAAACGTATTCAGACCGGGCGTGCGAACAGGCCAGATGATTTCGGTGGACGTCCGGACCACCTCGAAATCGGCGAGGTAGAGCAGGCTGCCAATATCGCCGGCGGTAAGCCAGTTCTGGCTTAGCAGCGGCTTGGCCAGCCTGAAGAATTCCGCGATGCGGCGAGGAATCTCCCATAGCCGGCTATATGCGTTGAGGATTACGCGAGTAGAAGGCTTGCACAGCGCGGGCAGGTTTTCAAACACCTGCTGCACATCCCAAAGATCGTTGATGAGATCCGAGCAGACTATATAATCGAAGGTCTCGTGCAGCGAAACGGTGTGCGCGTCGGCCACCTCAAAATGGAGTTGGGGATATTTCTGGCGGGCGCGCCCGATCATCGTGGGAGACAGATCGATTCCCACGCCATATGCCGGCTTCAGCGCAGCCAGAAGATCGCCGTGTCCGCAACCAAGCTCGAGCACCCGCATCCCAGGGGGAATGAGGAACCGGTAATATTCGATCAGCCGCTGCCGGTAGTAGCGGCGCATTGGCTCCCATTTTCCAAATGAGCCCGCGTAGTCTTCCCAATACTGCGTTCGTTCCTGAACGTAGTGGTCGAGAGCGCTGGGGGTAACCGTTCCGGCTTCCCGATGGGTCGATTCCATGGCTGGTTGCGTGTCTTGCACTACTAGCTCGAAACCCGTACTGGGGCCAGGCTCATCCTTGATCGAAGTTTCATGATAACCGATGACCAGTTCGATCCGCGCTTCGCCACGCGCGGAGAGTTTGGCCGCTTCCGGGCGTGAACTATGCTACGGTTTGATAATCATTTCATGGGGTTTCTAAATTCGCGGCGGCTTTTGATTGCGGGCCTTGCGGTCATCGTCACTCTGCTAGCGGCCGTCAACGTCTATTACTTCCATCTATCGCAGACACCCACTTTTTGGGATGATTCCAGCTATCTCATTGGAAGTCTGGATCTGTTCGACGCTCTCACCAGTAAGAGCATACCTGGCTTCGCAACGACCTTTGCGCACCTTTATGGAAACAAGGCACCCTTGATTTGTGTTTTCCCTGTGCCGATCTATGCTTTGTTCGGCAGAGAATACGATCCACGTTGCCTGGTGGGTATAGCGTTCCTGATCTTGATGAGCATTTATATCTTCAGGCTGGGCGAGTGCCTGTGGTCCTCATGGGAAGGTTTGCTCGCGGTTGTCATCGCGCAAACGATGCCATTGCTTTATGGGCTGTCGCGTCAATTCCTCGTGGATTACGGGCTGACGGCAATGGTTGTGATGTGGATGTACTATTTGTTGTGTTCCCGCCGGATTACTGCCGCCAGCGCAATCGTGCCGCTGGGCCTGCTGCTCGGATTCGGCGTGCTGATGAAAGTTACGTTTCCACTCTACATTGTGCCTGCGACCGCCCTCGTTATCATCTCAACGTTATGGAGGGCTCGAGATTGGGCCAACGCGTTAAGGGTCGCGGGCTCCCTTCTCGCTATCGGCTCGATCGGAGCGGTTATCGCGTCGTCCTGGTATATAACCAACCTGAAAACCGTGCTGGGCTTTGCCGTCTCCGCTGGGTTCGGGAAGCTGTCTGTCAGCTACGGAAATACCAATGTGTTCGCTTGGGACGTCGTGTCGGCGTACCTTTTCCAACTAGCAATCGCCGCCGTCTCCGGTTACTACGCAGTTTTGTCCATTGCCATCCTTCCCGCCTGGGCTGCTTCGGCATGGCGGAAGCACACGCAGGAATTGTCGCGTGCACTGCCTTTGCTGCTCTGGCTGCTGGTGCCCCTGGCGGTGACCACCTTCGCAATTAACAAGGATCCCCGTTACACCGCACCGCTTCTGCCCGCCTTGGCGCTGTTGCTGGCCCGCATGCTTCGAGCGGTGCTAGGCCGGTGGCGGCTGCGCTCTTACGCCATTGCCGTTCTGTTGGTGATTCCCGTCCTGGCTTATGCCAGCGCATCGCTGCCCATTATGGAGCGCTTCGGCTCTTTTGCGTTCGGACGTTGGATTATTTGGTCGCCCCACGTGGGTTGGTTCGCATTGGCTCCCGGCAGCGCCGGCGCGTGGGACCAGAAAGAGATATTCAGGGACGTGTGCCGCGACGCGCAACAGGCGCCGCCCGGTTCACGCTTGTTCATCCCGCTTGCACATCAGTACCTGAACAACGTCAATCTGGCTTATCTCATGAAACGAATGAAATGTAACGTAGAGGTGATTGGGCTGCCGCCGCCACTGCAAACATCCAAAGAGGTTTCGGACTTCATCGAGACCATCAAGCCCTTGTATGTAGTGGTGGTCCCGGATGTGCCCGAACCGCAGCTTGCACCTAAGTTTGCCAACGTCATGAAGGAAGAAGCCGAAAGGCTGGTGACGCGCCCCGGCTCGGATTTTTGCCCCTTCCTCCGGCGATCGGCGGGGAATACCGGAAAAGAGATCCAGATCTACCGCCGGAAGTGACGAATGCCGCGGCGGGTATACTGATTGAACCGGAGGTTCCGGTAATCTCGTTGGGAGGGGAAGATGCCCAGGGCATTCATAGACAATGTAGCGGGACACCGGTCAAAGTACGAAATCCTGGCAGCTAACGTGCCGCTGGGAGAAGTTGGGAACACGTTCGTCGGGGGCGACGATCCAGTTTTCATCGGATACAAGGAATTGGAGGTGATCCGCAGGTTTACCGATCTGTCGGGCGCCTCGATAGTCGATATTGGGTGCGGCATAGGCCGCTTGACCAGGCATCTGATCCACGAGAACGTCAAAGACTACCTCGGACTCGACATCGTGCCGGAAATCATGCAGGAGGCCAGGGCCTTTGCGGCCGGTGATCCGCGCTTCCGATTTGAAATCGCCCAGGACTTCAAGATCCCGATCGCAGACGCATCTGCAACGCTCGTTGTCGCATTCTCCGTTATCACGCACATGATCGACGAGGAGGGCTTCGAATACATTCGAGAGGCGCGCCGCGTGTTGAAGCCGGGCGGGATCGCGCTCTTTTCGTTTCTGGATTTTATGGACGAAGTTCACCTGGAGGCATTCTTCAGGCATGCCGGCGAGTACCGGCTCGGGCACGGCGACATGCTGAAGTACACAACCCAGGCCGTGCTTCAGAAATTCGCGCAGCGCGCAGGATTCATACAGACCGAATTCATCTCGGGGCACGCTAAATTAAAAACGTCGGGTGTCCCGTCGCGGTTGTTGGATGTCAACGCGATCGCGCCGACCTACAACATGTACCAGTCGGTTTGTGCCATGACGGCGTGAACCGCCCTCGCCAGCGGATTACTTGCATTCCACATTTGCAAACATCACAGCCTGATTCTTCCAGCCGTCGGTGGGTTGGGGAAGAACTGGTTGCGTCAATTGCAGCACTTTCATCGGGCTTTTTAGATAAAGTCCAACTCGCAAAGAGTAGGTGCCGGCTGGACGGTTCGCGGGAGGGGTCGCCAGAAACCGATCTTCCACGGAGTCTCCAGCGGTCCAGCCACTAGTGGAAACTGCTGTGGCGTTCCTTAGCGGATGGTCAGCCTGAAATACCAATGCTCCAGCCCCATCCAGGGCGTGCACAAAAACAAGATAGTCGGCTGAGGGCTTGCGCACGGCCTTCCAGCGAAGTTCCACCTGGGTGTGGCCGTCTTTGGTTCCGATGGTGTATCCGGTGAGCGACATCTCGTCTCCAAACACAGTTGTAGCCGCAGGAGCCGCCGCGCTTGGTTCAGAAGCCGGCGACCGATTGCTCGAGCAAGCTCCGAGCCACAGCAATGCCGCGATGAGAAGCGCTCCTCCGATTTTGTGAATGCGCAAGTCTTTCCGTCCTCCTGGCTAAATCGAGATTGTATCCCATTATCGCCACACCCGCCGCGCCGGCGCCTGCATGCATCTGCTATCCTGGCTTACGGAAATGATCCTATCGCCAGGGCTGTGATGCCCGAACCAAACTACCAACAGATCCCAGAGCATTTTGAAGGTCCCGACGCTATCACCAAATACTTGACGGCGCGCGGTTGGACCCGGGATGCCGACTTGCCCGTGTGGCACAGAACCGTGCCGGGGATGCGCACGCCCAAGCCCGAAGAGGATGCTTTTGCCTGGCAAGTGGCCGAAGATCGCTCGAGAGGACTCGAAATCGTCGGCCTCGAATTTCGCCCCATTCCTCCCTCCGGCGGCTGACGCTGCTTAAGGACCGGCTTGGCGATGATCGACATCCACAGCCATATTCTGCATGCCTGGGATGACGGCGCCAGGAGCCTGGAAGAGAGTCTTGACATGCTCCGGATCGCCGCCGGCGCGGGCACCACCGACATTGTAGCCACGCCGCACGCCAATGCCGAATTCAAGTTCGATCCCGCCGTGGTGGCACAACGTTTCGCCGAGCTTCGCGATGCAGCCGGCGATTTGATCCGCCTCCACCTGGGCTGCGACTTCCACCTGTCGTACGAAAACGTGCAGGATGCCATGCAGCATCCGTTCAAGTACACCATCAATCGGAAAAACTATTTGATGGTGGAGCTGGCCGACATGGTAATCGTGCAATCGGCGCGATCCGTGCTGGCGCGCTTGCGGTCGGTTGGCATTGTTCCCGTCATCACGCACCCGGAGCGGAACCCACAGTTGCAGACTCGTATCGATGCGCTTACGCTGTGGGCTGCTGACGGTTGCCTGATGCAGGTCACCGGCCAGTCGCTGCTCGGCCGGTTCGGTCCTGAGGCTGAACGATGCGCGCATACCCTGCTGGCGCGAGATCTGGTCCATTTCATCGCCAGCGATGCGCATGACTGCCATGACCGCCCGCCCCGTCTGGATCTTACTTATGCGCGGATCGCGTCCCGCTATGGAGCGGATTGCGCTGAGAGGCTCTTCGTCCTGAATCCCGCAGCCGCGCTGACCGGCGAGGAACTCCCGGTTCCGCAAGCCCCCCCGGATTCAAAACACAAGTGGTACAAATTCTGGGAATAGGGTAATTCGTCTACGAAACTGAGCGCTCCGGCCGCTGCAGTCGTTGGATTTGAAAGAACACGAGCGCGAACTCGTAAGTGTCATCACGAACGAGGCTCGCAATCCGTGCCGATTGGCCGTCGAGTACATGGAAAAGATCAGAAGGAGCTACATGACGCCCAGCCGACACCCGGTATCGCGGACCGATTTGACAAGCTGTTGTCATAAGTGACAACATAAAGGCATATGGCCGAGACGAGAAGGACTCGTCCAATATTCTGGATCAAGAGGGCTTTCAAGGATTTCGAGTCATTTCCAGCGAGCGCTCAACCCATCTTTCTTACGTCACTTACGATCGCGGCCGAGGGCGGCAAGGCAGATATCGCGAAACCGCTGCAAGGCCTGGGTCCTGGCGTGTTCGAGATCTCGCTGGCATTTCGCGGCGATGCGTTCCGCGTCGTTTATGTTGTCCAGCTCGCGGACGAAATCTGGGTGATCCACGCTTTCCAAAAGAAATCGAAGCGGGGCATCAAGACGCCAAAACACGAGATCGACCTGGTAAAGGATCGCTTGACAAGACTGAAGGAGGCACTAAGATGAAGCGTCAGAGACTGGAACTGGTCCGCGGCAGCGGGAACGTTTTCCGCGACCTCGGCCGCGAGAACGCGGACATTGAGCAACTGAAGGCACTCTTGGCGGCCGAAATCATAAAGGCGCTCGATCGCGAGGAATTGACCGTCCGGGCCGCTCATGCCAAAACCGGCTTCGCCGCGGCCGACTTCTCCCGCGTTCGAAATGCGGACCTCGGGAGGTTCACGGCTGATCGCTTGATGTCGATGCTGAACCACCTTGGCTCCCGAGTCGAGGTGAAGCTGCGCATCCAGCCTCTGAAGCGGGAGAGGAGCAGCGCGATTGTTCCCCTACCCGGTCGCGGCGCGGCGAGATTGCAACATGCCGGCAGGTAGTGCTCAAGACGCGGTCAGTTAGGCAAAGAGGAATCACTACCTACAAACTCGTTCACAGACGCATTAGCTGCGGAGGAAGAGGCAATCGAACTCATTAGAAACATTTGGTCGGGGCGGCGAGATTCGAACTCACGACCCCCTGCGCCCAAGGCAGATTCAATAGCGGCATGGAAGCTGCCCGTTTTCAACTGCTTCGGTTTCAATGGGATGCGGCGGAGATTGTTGAGGCTTGGAGAACCTTGTTGAAGACGGAGGCTCCCAACGGCTACAGAATCATCTACAGCGGTTTTGACTCATTGAATTCGGATAGATGCATCCAGAGTCCACCACCAAAGTGTGCCCGCTGCTCGAATGAAGGCCGGCAGCGGGCACGAGGGAAGGTTAATTGAGCCGTTGAACGATCGGACAATTGATAGAGAACTTGCTACTCGCGAACGGCGCTCCACCGGGTCCGGTGAGCAGGCCATCCTTGACCAGCGTCAGAATCTGGAACTCTTCACGCAACTGGCCCCGGTATCCTTTGTTGATCGCATCGTGGGTCCACTCGAACAACTGAGCATCCCAGATTGGACTGTAATCCAAGGCATTGGTCGGTATTCCGCCCACCACGTTGTTAGGCCGAAACCCGTCCGCCAAGTCGGCTGACAATCCCTGCCGCATCGGATTTGCGCATCCCCCTTCTTCCGGACCGTTCGTAGCGATGAAGATCCGCTCCACAGGACTGGAAAAGCTGTCATCCCTTCCGAGCTGAAGCTCCGCTTGCAAAGGAGCGAAAGTATTGTGCTCAATCGCGGCCGCCAGCGGTATGCTCGATTCCATCGAGATGTACCACACCGGCTTTCCAAAACTGAACCCGTTGATCAGGTTCAACGTTACCGTCCCGTTGACCGGATCGATAGCAACCACCTGATCGTGCACTTTTGAATAGTCGACATTGCCGTTCGGGAAATTGATGTCGTTCGCGTTCACGTCGAATGCAACGATGGGAGCGTTATAGACCACGCCCGCGGCATTTACCACCTGAACGAGCGGGCTGTAGTCCCTGTCGCCGACCGATCCTGGCTGAAAGGCCACCGGAGGAAATTCATGGCCGGGAGGGCCAGGAGTTATACTCCTGACGGGAGAAAAATCGACGGTTCCCTTGTCGAACACGAGGTCATTGTTGTCATCGAAGTTTGCTGTCCGCGCCCCATTCGCCGCCGCGAACGCCAACTTGGCTGAAAAATTCAGCCCCAGTTCGTCTGCGATGTTAGAGTCGTTAACATCCGTCAAGATATACCAGACGTTCTTCCATCCATTCTTCATATGTCCCAGATAGAGAGGAATCGTGATCGTGCCTTTGGCCACATCGACCCGGCCGGTGTTCAGCAGTTGGACCGGACCTACCAGGCTGCGATTGACCGTCGACGGGGGCGGTCCGAAGTACGAAAGACTCACGGTCGCGCCAACGG
>JALYHQ010000195.1 GCA_030776455.1 Acidobacteriota bacterium
CGCTACGTCTGGCATCAAGGCTACTGGACCCGCCCACCGTATCCGGCTGCGCGCTGGGTGGCGCCGCGGCATGACGGAGAACGCTACTACGACGGCTACTGGGAAGGCGACCGCGGCCGTTTTGACCATGATCACCGCTGGGATCGCGACCGTGACCGCGATTGGCGTGAGAACCACCACGACCGCGATCATGACCGCGAGCACGATCGCCGCTAGCCCGCTCGCCGCGGCGCTTGCGGTTAATGTGAGTTAGAGGAGTTCCGATGGCCGATCATAGCGCCGCATCCGCACGCGTAAGAATTCTGGGAACTACGGGGTCCGCCGGCGCCTACGCCCTTCGCGACTTCCTGCAGCGCGGCGACGTCCCCTTCGATTGGATTCAACTGGGCAGCGACGATCAGGCGCGGACGCAGGCCGGCGTCGACAATCTCGCGGATCCCCGCTTG
This sequence comes from Acidobacteriota bacterium, assembly GCA_030776455.1. Classification (GTDB taxonomy): domain Bacteria; phylum Acidobacteriota; class Terriglobia; order Bryobacterales; family Bryobacteraceae; genus JALYHQ01. The sequence continues at coordinate 447 of JALYHQ010000195.1, forward strand.
CCCGTCTGCATTTTTCCGGACGGAAGCCGCCTGGAGAATCCCAGCATCCAACAGGTGACCGAAAAACTGGGATGGTTCCACCAGCCGGTCCATGCCGAGTACGATCTGGCCATCTACGGCGCCGGACCCGCCGGCTTGAGCGCCGCCGTTTATGGGGCCTCCGAAGGCCTGAAGACCGTGCTGGTGGAGCGCTCCGTAGCCGGAGGCCAGGCCGGCACCAGCTCCAAAATCGAAAATTACCTCGGTTTCCCGTGCGGAATTTCCGGCGCGGATCTGGCCGAACGCGCCCGCGAGCAGGCTTGCCGCTTCGGCGTCGACATTCTGCTGGCGCGCGAAGCAGTTAGCGGCGAGTTTACCGCTGGGAAGGGAATCGGCCACCTGGCGGATGGATCAAAGATCGTATCCCGCGCTTCGGTATGCGCCACCGGCATTCAATACAATCGCTTGAATCTCCCGAATGAGCAGCGCCTCGCCGGCGCAGGTGTGTTCTATGGAGCCGGCGCCAGCGAAGCCTCCCTGTGTGCGCATGAGCACGTGATAGTGGTTGGCGGCGGCAACTCGGCGGGCCAGGCCGCCATGCATTTCTCGCGCTACGCCAGCAAAGTAACCATCGTCATTCGGGATGCGTGTCTCAAAATCACACTCTCCCGCTACCTGGTGGACCGCATCGCCGAATCGAAGAATATTGAGGTCCTCTCCAGCAGTGAAGTAACCGCAATCTCAGGCGAAACCGTTCTTGAGACCGTGGAAGTCACCAATCGCAAGACCGGACAGACGAAGTCTCTCGCCACCCGCTGGCTGTTCATCTGCATCGGCGGCGCTCCCCACACCGATTGGGCGATTGATGCCGGCATCCAGCGCGACGAGGCTGGCTACCTGCTCACCGGCCCCGACATGTTCGTGGATGGCCGGCCGCCTTCAACCTGGCCGCTCGATCGCAGTCCTTATTATCTGGAAACCAGCCAGCCCGGCATGTTCGCCGCCGGCGATGTGCGCCATGGATCCGTAAAACGTTGCGCATCCGCGGTAGGCGAGGGCGCCATGGCAGTCACCTTCGTCCACCGCTACTTGGCTGACGTTTAGACGCGTGCGCTACGGCAGAAAGCGCGGCTCCGGCGCGCTCGCGCTCGCCTGCGGAGTGGGATCCACCGGTGCCAGACGACCCTTCACGTTCACTGAAGTCAGCGGCACCGGGAAAAACCCAAACGCGGGAATCGTGAAAGCGTCAAGCGCCCCGCATCCGTTCTTTCCCAGGAACGGTGCGGAGGCGGTGACTTCGTAAAGCAGCTCCGCTGTGCGCGCGGCAGTAACGAATTCCAAGCTCAAGCCGCCGCCCGTGGACACCGTTCCGCCCGCGAAATTACCCCCGAGCGGAGGAAATACTCGATGAGCAACCAGGTTGCCGGTGGTAGAGTTGACTTCATTCGGCACGATGAAGACAAACACGCCCGGTGGGACGTTCGAGATTTCGGCCAGCAAACGCGTCCCTGTGTTGGCCGATCCGATCGCTCCCGGCGTCAGCGGAGAAAATTCAGGAGTGAAGCCGCTTTCGGTGCAATAGTTCACGCCCGGAACATCCTGGTAGCTGGCCGTCAGCGGTCCGCCCAGAGTGTTCTCAATCCGTTTCTTGAACGCCGACGGAAACAATTCCGTGAAGGTCAGATCCAGCGTACCGGCGGCGCCCACCGGAAATGAAGACGTAAACTTCAGCCCGTCAGTGGGCTGCGCCAACACGCTTTCCGGGTTCACAATAGCGACCGAAACGGGTCCGCTAATCGCTACATCCGACAGGATGGGTCCGCTCCCCATGAGATTGGAAGCGTTCCCGCGAATATTTGTCATCCGGAAGATGCGCGTTCCCCCCGTGACCCAAGGAACCCCTGCCCAGACAATCGTATTGTCCAAAAACAAAGTGGCCTGGTAAACATTCCCCGATCCGCTCGCGCCCGCCGGAATACCCGGCGTCCCCAGGACTTGTCCAAAATACGGGAATCCATTGCTGACATTCGGCACGCCGGGCTTCGGCTCATCGATCAGCAGCAGCCCCTCCGTCAGCTTTGTAACCGGATTCATGATCCGGCTGGTGAGATTCACATTCAAGAAAATCTGGATGTTTACGTTCACCGAGACTGACGGACCAGTTGAAGTGCAAATCATCACCACGTCGCTGACCAGCTCGGAAGCCCCATTCGTTCGCACGAGCGGGGGCACTGTGGGAGTCAGATTACAGGTTATCGTTCCAACTTGAGAATAGGCAGGCGCCAGGCCGGATACCGCCATCAGGACAGCAAGCAGGCTTCTTGTCATTGAGAACCTCCAACATAGAGTGCTCGACGCCGTGTGTTTTGCGTCATCACTGAAATAGTACGAGGCAGGCGACGGGATGGATGTACCCCACGAATCGCCCCCGGGCCAAAAAAACAACGGTTCCGGACGGGAACTGGTACCACGGCTGTCTGCCGGTCTAACGCTCTGAATCGACGTCCCCGCTGACCGTTGACCAACCGGAAAACAGCCTCCGCCAACGGTTCCACAACCGTTAGTTTCTTCGTAAGTTGTTGATTCTGCTATTTCGTTTCTTTTCGAAACCCGCTACTATCGGGATGACGAAAGCATCCAATCCCACCAGGAGGCACCACCCATGAAGAAAGCATTGTTAGCGATTTTGGCACTCGGCGTAAGCGTTGCCTATGCCGCATCCTCGTACCACGTCACTCTGTACAAACCCACCAACCTGAACGGGACCGAGCTGAAGCCGGGCGACTGCAAAGTGGAAATCCAGGGCGATAAGGTCATCTTCAAGCAAGGCCATGCCACTGCGGAAGCTTCCGTGCGAGTGGAGAACGGTGCGCAGAAATTCCTGTCCACCACGGTAGGCTATGAGGGCGAAAGCGCCAGCAATCAGATCCAGGAAATTCGCATCGGTGGAACCACTCTGAAGCTGCTCTTCGATCACGATGCCAAAGCCGCTTCGGCCGCGGCCGGCCGCTAACTTCCTGGTCCGGCGCTACTGCTGATAGACCCCGGCCTTTTTGAAGTCGCCGGCCTTGACGTAGACCAGCGCGCCCGGATCCACGTGACGGCGGAACGCCGCCGTCACTTGATCGGGCGTGAGCGCCGCCACCTTGGCTTCCATCGCTTCGTCCCACTTCATAGTGCGGTCGAAGCGTTCGCAAGCCATCAATTCGCCGAGCAGCGCCTGATCCTGTGATCGCGACACCGTCTGTTCTTCCTGCCACGACTTTTTCGCCGACGCTACCTCATCCGCGGTGAACCCGTCCTTTACCGTGCGCGCCAGTTCATCCTTGAAGCTGGCTTCCACCTTCGGCGAGTTCAGCGGATTGCTGATGCCGAACACAACAAAGTTTGCGCCATCATCCTTGGTCGGCGCGGAAAAGTTCGAACCGATGCCGTAGCTCAATCCTTCCTTATCGCGTATACGCTTGAACAGGCGCGATCCGCCAGAGCCGCCGAAGATGAAATTGGCGATAACCATGGCCGGGTAATCCGGATCCTCGTCTGACATTTTGGCGTTCAATCCCGCCACGAACAGGGCGTTCTGCTTATCGGGCGTCTCAATCTTCCGGTCCGCCGGCTCTACTTTCTGATAACCCAGCGGCACGCGCGTGAACGGACCGGGACTCTTCCAGTTCCCGAACAGGTCCGCTGCCAGTTTCTGCAGTTGGGGCGCATTGGCTTGCCCGCTGACCACGAACTTGCCATTCGATGCTCCGTAGAATTGCGTGTAGAAGGCTTTCACTTCGTCCAGCGTTACCTTCTGAATATCCGCGATCTGCTCGTCGGGCGTGCCCACGTAGCGCACATGGCCGCGCGGATACGGATGCAAGCGGCGCTGCAATTCCATTTGACCCAGAGCCAGAGGCTCGCTCTTGCTGGATTCAATCTGCGCGATCCGCTGCCGTTTCAACTGTTCGAATTCGGTATCCGGGAACGACGGTTCCCGCAGAACCTCGGCCGCCAGCCGCAGGGCGTCCGGCAAGTTAGCTTCGGTAGTCTCGATGCTCGCAACCGCATCGGTGGCGCTGCCGGTTACTCCGATACGCGCCTTTAACCGGTCGCTTTCATCCTGAATTTGCTGGCGCGTCTTGTTCTTGGTGCCCCTCATCAGCATCGCGGCCGTAAGTTGTCCAACCGCCGCTTTACCGAATACCGACTTCTCATCGCCAAAATCCAGGCGCACCCGCGCCGTCACCACGCCGCCGCGCGTCTTTTTCGACAACACTGACATCCGAACTCCGTTCGGCAGCCGTCCGCGCACCACGCGGCTCTCGATATTCGCCGGTGTAGGTGTGAACGCCTCGCCTTCGGCAATCAACGCGCCGCCCTTGTAATCTTTCAACGCCACCGCGGCGTCGGGCGCGGCCGGAATCTCCGCGCGATCCGGATTCTTGGTCGGGATGAACATCCCCGTCGTTCGATTGGAATCCTTCAGATACGACTTGGCCACGCGCGCCACATCCTGCGGAGTGACGCCCTTGATACGGTCGCGCAGCAGATACAGCAGCCGCCAGTCGCCTGACGCGGCATATTCGCTCAGCGTGACTCCGATTCGTTCCGAGTTGGTCATGTTCAAATCGATCTGCTTGAGGATTCTGGCCTTGGCGCGTTCCACTTCTTCCTTCGACGGGGGTTCCTTTACCACTCCCTCGATGGTCTTCATCGTGATCTCGCGGGCGCTCTCCAGCGACTGGTCCTGCTTCAACAACACATCCACCATGAAGAAGCCCGGATCGTGCAATTCCTGCTGGTCCGCTCCCGAGTTGACCGCCTTATTGTTCTCTACCAATGCTTTGTGCAGCCGCCCCGATGGCGTATCGCCCAGAACCGTGCTCAGAACCTCCAGAGCGGCGGTGTCGGGATGCGTTGCCGCGGTGGTGTGATAAACGACGATGATCGCCTGCTGGTCGCCCACGCGCCGCACCGTCACCGTGCGCTCCCCATCTTGCACCGGTTCCACCGTGTACGTTTTCTCCAGCGCGCGCTGCGGGCGGGGAATCGCGCCCAGCGTCTCGGCCGCGATCGCCAGGGCTTTCGCGCCATCGAACTGTCCCGCGATCGTGAGAATCGCATTGTCCGGCTGATAATATTTCTGGTAAAACGCCGCCAGCCGCTCGATCGGCACATTCTCGATATCGGAACGGTTGCCGATAGTCGACTTGCCGTAATTGTGGAACGTGTATGCCGCCTCCAGGGTGCGCTGGTAAAGCGTATTCATCGGAGAATTCTCACCCATCTCGAATTCATTGCGGACCACCGTCATTTCGGTATCCAGCAGCGGCTTCTCGATGCGCATGTTCCGCATGCGCTCGGCTTCCAGGTTAATGGCCCAGCGCAGATTATCATCCGACGCCGTTACGGTTTCGAAGTAATTGGTCCGGTCGTACCAGGTCGTCCCGTTCCAAAACGCGCCATGATCGGTGAGCTCTTTCTTTACGTCTTTTCCGCCCTTGGTCCGCAGAAACAGCATGTGCTCCATCAGATGCGCCATCCCCGTTTCCCCGTAGCCTTCATGCCGCGAGCCAACAAGGTAGGTGATGTTCACCGTGAGCTTGGGCTTGGATGCATCCGGGAACAACAGCACCCGCAGGCCATTCGGAAACGAGTATTCCGTAATGCCCTCCACCGAGGTCAATTTCTGAACCCCGGCCGGCAAGGTCTGAGCCGCCAAAACGAAGCCAGTCACGACGGCCGCCAAGAACAGTTTTCGCACCATAAGTTCCCGCATTATACCCTGTACGGCGGACCCCCTGGTCCGCAGCCAGCCCCCCGGCTGGCTTCCGAAGCTCACCGCCCCAGCCTATTTCAAGGCCACCGTAACCCCCGACTGGCTATTCTTGTTCCCAATCGTCACCGCCACCGGAACATTGCCCGACGCCGCATTCGCGGGTACCTTTACCGTCACCTGCAGCAAACCCGCGACATTTTGTGGAGCGGCGCCCGCATAGTAAATATCCGCCGCGGGCACTGCGATCCCACCGATACTAACGCTCACCGGGGCCACCGGGCGCGCCAGCTTGTCTACCGGCTCGAAGGCGAGATGACCGTCCGGCACCACTGGATTGGTTTGGCCCTCACCGGTCATGAAGATCGAGACGTAAGACCCCTTGAGCGCGGGGTTGTTGGCGCCGTTAATGCTCTGGTCCTGATTGAGAATCGCTCCCTGCCCGCCGACAGAGTAAAAGATGCCAGGCGCCGTATCCGTCACGGTGACCGGGAAAACGCTGCCGGGGATTCCGCTCGTAATCACCTGAACGAAGACAGTCTTGCCGTTCTTTGCCGCCAGCGCGTACGGGGCGACAGCATTGATCTGTGTGGCGGACACATAGAGCAGTGGCGCCGCCATTCCGTCCACCAGAACTTGCGTGCCTGCCAGCAGGGTAGCCACCCGCCCGTTTGCGTCGATTTGCGGGCCGGCCCCCGCCGCCGGTCCAAGTCCCGTGCCGGCGAGTGTGAAGATGAGGCCTGGAGAGAGCCCCGTGCTCATAAAGCTGGCGCCATTCACCGCGACGGCGGTCACCGGGCCGGCGGCGGTGAGATCAAAGCGGGCCACATAGGTGTTGGTTGCCGCTCCGTTGCTCCCGATCTGTTTCTGAAAGGCGGAAGAAGTGACCGGAATATTGGTCGAGCGGGCGCTTCCCGCCACCGCGGCAACAGTTCCCGCGCTGTTCAGGGCTAGCGAGGTCATGTTCGCGATGCCGCCACTGCTTCCTCCAAGATAGGTGGAGTAAAGCAGGCTCGAAGCGCCGCTCTTCGCCGGGTCGATGCGGGCGAAGAAGCCGCTCGAAGCGTTGCCTTGGATATTGCCTGGATTCGAGAAACAACATTCGAATGCGTCCGCTGTTGTGGGCAGGTTGGAGGAAGCCGTGACCCCGGCAATTGCAATTCGGCCGGCGTTGTCCACGGCGACCGCGGCAGCGGAATCATTTCCCGCTCCTCCCAGGAAAGTGGAATACACCAGTTGACTCGGCGCGGCGGGGTTCAGTTTTAAGACGAAAGCGTCGCCCGTTGCACCAGCCGGATCACCTGCCGCAAATCCTCCAAATTTGCTCTGGAACGCACCCGCGCTGACCGGAAAGTTCGGATCCGTGGTGGATCCCGCCGCCACGATCGAGCCGCTGGAATCCGCGGCCACGGCATTTACGGAGGTGATAGCGTTGCTGGGACCTTCAATGTAGGAACCATAAAGCAGGCCGGCGGCATTTGCCTGCGTGATATCGAACTTGGCGACAAACCCTGCTACTGACCCTGTGAGCGCACCCTGATAGGGGTTCTGTGTCACCGGGAGTGCCGTCGAGGTGGTATGGCCGCCCAGGTACACAATTCCTCGGGAATCCAGAGCGATGGCGAGAATAAAGTCGCTACCCTCGCCGCCGAAGAACGTGGAGTACAGGAGGGCGGATCCGTCGGGAGAAACTTTACTCAAAGTCCCGTTCAAATGGCCCTTGATGGCGCCTTGAAACGCCGCTCCACGCACAGGGAAACCGGGGGACTGAGTGACGCCCGCGACGTACGCGCTGCCGGCGCCATCCACCGCGATGGCCAGAACTCCGTCAACCGTTCCGCCTCCCAGGTAAGAGGAGTATAGAAGCTGATTCCCGCCTGGAGAAATCTTTGAAATATACCCGGTGACGCAATTGCTTGTTCCGGGGATGGCACAATTCGCCGCCGGTTGAAATGCGTTTACCACTGGGAAGTCCGTCGACAGCGTAATGCCACCCGCGTACACATTCCCCCCGGCATCCACAGCGACACTTCCTCCAGTTGTTCCATTTGTCGGGCTGCCCAAAAAAGTTGACCAAACCAGCGAAGCAGCTCCAGACGCCGCGGGATTGATCTTAGCGACAAACGCCGTGGTGCCAGTACTTCTCGGGCCCGGTTGATTCAGTCCGCCCACGATGGGAAAGTCGCTCGAGCCCGCGATCCCGGTCAGGTAGAGGTTGCCCTGGGCATCCATCGCTACGGCCGATCCGGTATCGGTAAGGGAGCCCCCCAGGAACGTCGCATAAGTCATCACCGGATCGATGGTCAGGGCTTTTCGCCGGTCATAGGCAGCAACGTAAAACCCCACGCGATTCCTGCCCAGGACCGCATAGCCCCCCGCGATCTCCTGCGTTCCCTGGTAGATCCTCGGGCGGTGTTGGCGTATCTCGGAAGAGCCGACCGTCAAAACAAGATCTCCCGTGGAATCGATGCGCATCCGCTTCACGCCTCCGTAGACCAGGCGAATTTTGCGCGGGTCGGCTCCAGGCGCCAGAACCAGATCGTATTCGAGATCTTGTGGGTTTCCATAGAATACAGCGTCAATCCCGGGATAGATAGCCCGGTAGCGAACTTTGCCGAATAGCGGTATATCCTTTTGCCAGCGCGACGGCTGATTGCCCATGAAGTAATTCGTCTTCCCCGGCAATGCCTCCTCCGGTTCCATGACCGGCTCACGATTCCCGCCCTCGAAGCGAATCCGCAATGAACCTTGCGCTGACCCGACAACCACCTCCTGGTCAGTCAGCCACAGAGTGGACTGCGAGCTGTGCGCAAGGTAGCGCACCCGGGCATCCGTCTGGCCCTGGTTTTTCTCAAAGACCAGGGGGAGAGTCGCTGCGAACCCGACGTGAGCGAGCAGGAGCATGGCGAATGCGGGTTTCCTGGTTAGTGATCCCGACGTTGTATTCTTCATTAGTTCTTCCTGTATTTGTGGCCGGGTTCGAGAGCCAACGACGCGGCGCTCGTCCTTTGAACCCCAGAATTGTAGCATCGTGACGGTCAATGTACACTACACCCTCCCATACACATAAAAACAATGATCTTATACCCTTCTGGCTTCGTTTTTTCAAAGCGCGCGAGACGGCGGTTCCCGAACAGCGGGTCACAGGGGGACCCGCGCGGGGCAGGGGCCCCGCCCCACAACTCCCTTTGACGGGTTCCACCTGTATTTGGTAAACTGGATCGACTATAAGTCTCGTACGGAGAACGTCTGTCTATATGAATACCCAGTTTCCGTCCAAGGGCGACATTGTGCGCCAATGGCATGTGGTGGACGCCGAGGGCCTGGTGCTCGGGCGTGTCGCCAGCCGCGCGGCAATGCTCCTGATGGGCAAGCATAAGCCTACCTACGTGCCCTTCATGGACAGCGGCGATCACGTGATCGTCCTGAACGCCGCCAAGATCCGGCTCACCGGCCGAAAAGAAGATCAGAAGCTTTATCGCAGGCATACCGGTTATCCCGGCGGGCTGATTGAAGTGCAGGCATCGCGAATGCGCGCCACCCGTCCCGCCAAGATGATCGAAGAGGCCATCAAGGGGATGCTCCCCAAAACCAAACTCGGCAAGCAGATGTACCGCAAGCTCAAGGTTTACGCTGACGGCAAACATCCGCATCAGGCCCAGCAGCCGGTCGAGATGTCTTTAACTCGAGAGGATTTTTAGTGGCGGCAACAGTTCAACATTTAGGCACCGGCCGGCGGAAGACCTCCGTCGCCCGCATTTTTCTGCGGTCCGGCAAAGGGACCATCACGGTCAACGGCCGGCCCTTCGACGATTATTTTGTGAGTGAGTCTTCACGCGCGATGGTGCGTCAGCCGCTGCTGGCCACTGAGATGGCCGATAAGTTCGACGTGCTCATCCTCGCCAACGGAGGCGGTCCCACCGGCCAGGCCGGCGCCGCCCGTTTGGGCATCTCCCGCGCTCTTGTCGAGTTCAATGCCGAGCTCCGTGCGAAGCTCAAGCCGCTCGGCTACCTGACCCGCGATCCGCGCGCCCATGAACGCAAGAAGTATGGCCAAAAGGGCGCCCGCAAGCGGTTCCAGTTCTCCAAGCGCTAGCGCTACCCCGCTGTCCCTTGGATCACCCGATGTCCGGTATCGGGAGCGCGCAAATACCGCTTCGGACGCGCGTTTCCTGTCCTGCTCGCTGGTGCAACCGTAACCAGATAAACTAGGAGGCTCTTTGCCGTCAATTTCGATGAAGGAATTGCTCGAAGCAGGCGTTCATTTCGGGCACCAGACCAAGCGCTGGAATCCAAAGATGAAAGAATACATCTTTGGCGAACGCAACGGGATCTACATCGTCGATCTCCAGAAGACTCTCAAACTCTTCAAGGACGCTATGCGCTATGTAGCCGAAATGGCCGCCCAGGGCAAGAACGTTCTTTTTGTGGGCACCAAGCGACAGGCTCAGGAAGCTATCGCCGAGGAAGCCACGCGTTGCGGCCAGTTTTACGTCAATCAGCGCTGGCTGGGCGGATTGCTGACCAACTTCCAGACCGTGCAGAAGTCCATCAAGCGCCTCAAGGAATTGGACACCATGGCCGCCGAAAATGCCTGGGAAGGCCGCGCCAAGAAAGAAGTCAGCCGGCTGGACCGCGAGCGCAAACACTTGCAGACCAACCTGGCGGGCATTCGCGACATGCCGGGCATGCCTGACCTGCTGTTCGTGGTGGATTCCAATAAGGAAGGTATCGCCGTGAAGGAAGCCCGCAAGCTGGGCATCCCCGTGGTGGCCGTGGTGGATACCAACTGCGATCCGGACGAAGTGGATTACGTGATTCCGGGCAACGACGACGCTCTCCGCGCCATCCGGCTGTTCACGGGCAAGATCGCCGACGCCGTGGTCGAGGGCCGGGCCCTGGCTACGGAGCAGGAATTCACTCCCGAAAAGATCGTTACCGACGAGAGCACCGGCGAGGAAATTCCCGCCGAGTACGCTCACTTCGATCCGCAACAGCTAGATCAGCTGATGTCGGAGGGCCTCACGGACGAAGAGCTTCCCGCCGTTTCGCTGCCCCGCAAGGGACCGGCTTCTGAGAGCACCGCGGAAGAAGAAGTTACCACGCAGTCCCGGGACTAGGGGCGGCAACCGCGGCTCTGAATCACCGCCGCTCAAACGCTGCCTTACGGAGCCGCGACCAAAGGGAGCGGTCGCAAGACTGAAAAACAATTATGGCTGAAATTAGCGCAAAACTCGTTAAAGAACTCCGCGATCGCACAGGCGCGGGCATGATGGAGTGCAAGTCCGCTCTCACGGAAGCGAACGGTAGCGTCCCCGAGGCCGAGATCATCCTTCGCAAACGCGGTATCTCCTCGGCATCGAAGAAGGCCACTCGCGCCACCCGTCAGGGCGTCATCGGCAGCTACATCCACGCCGGCTCACAGCTGGGCGTGCTGGTGGAAGTAAACTGCGAGTCCGATTTCGTGGCTCGCACGGAAGACTTCCAGGAGCTAGTGAAGGACGTCGCCATGCAGATCGCCGCGGCCGATCCGCAGTTCATCCGCAAGGAAGACGTCACCGCCGACGTGCTGGAGAAAGAGAAGTCCATCCAGCGCGCGCGCGCCCTCCAGGAGGGCAAGCCCGAGAAGATGGCGGATAAGATTGTCGAAGGCCGGATGCAGAAGTTTTACGAAGAGATTTGTCTCTACGACCAGCCCTTCATCCGCGAAAACTCCACCACCATCGCCGATCTCATCAAGGCCAAGATCGCCAAACTGGGCGAGAACATCTCGGTCTCCCGTTTCGTCCGCTTCAAAGTGGGCGAAGGGGTGGGCGGCGAAGAAACCTCCGACACATCCACGCCGGCTGAAACTTCCAATAAGGCCTGAGCGCGATGGCGGCCTACCAGCGCATCCTCCTCAAGCTGAGCGGCGAGTCGATGGCCGGCCAGCAAACGTTTGGTATCGACGCCCTGCGCGTCCAGGCCCTTGCGGCCGAAATCGTTGAGGTGGCCAATAAGGGCGTGCAGATAGGCCTGGTGGTCGGCGGCGGAAACTTCTTCCGCGGCGTATCCGCGGCCGCGTTGAAAATGGACCGCGTCGCCGCCGATCATATGGGCATGCTGGCCACGGTGATCAATGCGCTGGCGCTTCAGGACGCGCTTGAGAAGGCCGGCGCACCCACGCGCGTGATGACTGCCATTGAGATGCATCAGGTGGCTGAGCCTTACATCCGCCGCCGCGCCATTCGGCATCTCGACAAGGGCCGGATCGTCATCTTTGGCGCCGGCACTTCCAATCCGTATTTCTCCACCGATACCGCCGCCACGCTGCGCGCGCTCGAGATTCACGCCGACATCATCGCCAAGGCCACGCGCGTCGACGGGGTATATGACAAAGACCCGCTGAAATTCCAGGACGCCGTTCGCTATCCCGAAGTCGCGTACCTGGAAGTGTTGTCCAAGGCGCTCGGCATCATGGACGCCTCGGCCGTGGCCATGTGCCGCGATAACACGCTCCCCATCGTCGTTTTCAATCTGAACGTCAGCGGCAATATAATGCGAATGTCCATGGGTGAGCCCATCGGAACTATAATTCACTGAGCCGAATATGAAAAACGAACCTCCTGCCCCCGCTTCCACCCACGCCTTCCAGAGCGTGAAGGATGTAGAAACCCATGCCAAGACCCGCATGGAGAAGGCGCTTTCGGACTTGCAGCACGAAATGGCCAACGTCCGCACCGGCCGCGCTTCTGTCAGCCTGCTCGACCACATCCGGGTTGATTTTTACGGCACTCCAACACCGTTGAATCAGGTAGGCACGCTGCATGTCCCCGAGCCGTCACTCATCACCGTCGCGCCCTGGGACCCTTCACAAATCGCCGGAATCGAAAAGGCTATCCGTGCCGCCGACCTGGGCCTCAATCCCTCCAACGACGGCAAGCTGATCCGCGTCCCCATCCCCGCTTTGACCGAGGAGCGCCGCAAGGACTTGGTGAAGAAGCTCCACCACATCGCCGAAGAACACCGCGTGTCCTTGCGCAACATCCGGCGCGATGCCAATGAGTCGGTGAAGAAGCTGCTCAAGGACAAGCTGGTAAGCGAGGACGACGAACGCCGCGCGTTGGACGAAGTCCAGAAGCTCACCGACGGCCACATCGCCAAGCTCGACGCGGCGGTCAAATCCAAAGAAAAAGAAATAATGGAAATCAAGTAACTTTGGTCCGTATCCGTAGCGACAGGGGCATGCCCTGTCTCCCCAAGTTACTCCGTCTACTGGGCTTTCGCCGAATCGTCAAAAGTAATCGTGACCTTGACCGTCTTCCCCGCCGCGACGTTGATCGCTTCCGGCGTCGGAGGCTTCTTGCTATACATCCCCAGCGACGAACCCTTGGGCGGCCCAGACTGCGCATCCCAGGTTCCACTTGGATCGTAAGCGGTGCTTACGTACACCGTGCCCTTCTGAATATCGGTGAACGTAACCACTCCGTCCTTTGACGTCGTCCCTTTAACATCCATGGGCGGCCCTCCGCCATCGCCGGTGAAACCCGGCGAATCCCACAGCGCGACGTAGATCTTGTGGGTTGCATCCACGGTTCCCGATCCCGTGTAGTGCAGCTGAACCTGGACCGATTGAGCCGATGCGATCACCGTACCCAGAAGCACCCCAATTATGACCGGCAAGTATTTCATGGCTATATTCCTCGGTTCTGAGCATAGCATCTATCGCCACGTATCGTTTCTGTAAAAGTAAGATCCGGTTTGGCGTTTCCGGGAGAGGATATAGATGGTTCGCTGGTACGCACTCAAGCTCTCAAGCGATCCATCCGCGCTGAGTTTGAAGTCGCTCCCGAATTCAGCATGGTTCTGTTTCATGAAGCATTGCAAGCCCGCGCCTCCAGGCGCAATGTCAAACAGCTTCATACCTCTGCTGAATGCCTCATAAGCGTTAGGGGCGCCTACATGGACCATTTCACCCCCGAACCCGCCAGTCACTGAACGGATTACCTCTGTGTCATCCATGGTTGTCACAAGGCCTCCTCCTGGGACCGCTTCCTGTGGTGGCGGCTCAGTATCTAAATCATCGACACTTGGGGAAGAGGACTATAGCGTTGGTAGGCGCGGCTGGACTCGAACCAGCGACCCTCAGCTTAGAAGGCTGATGCTCTATCCACCTGAGCTACGCGCCCCGAATGTGGCTGGACACTACGAGTTTACAATGAACGGGTGCACTCCTTCCTTCACACTGTCTTCGTCTTCTTCGTGCACCTGGGCGCGCTGGGACTGCTGATTTTAGGAGTGCTGGACTCGTCATTTCTGTTTCTCCCGCTAGGCAACGATCTGCTGCTGATGGTGCTCACCGTCCGACACCACTCGCTGCTTCCCCTCTTCGTGGCGGCGGCCGCCGCCGGTTCCACCCTGGGCTGTTTCCTCCTGGATCTCGTGGTTCGCCGTCAAGGCGGCGCCGGCATCCGCAAAATTCTCTCCGCCAAACGGATCAAATACGTCGAGAGCAAGGTGAAGGATCGCGCGGCGACTGCGCTGCTGGTTGCCACTCTGGCCCCTCCGCCTTTCCCGTTTACGCCGGTAATTGCCGCGGTTTCCGCACTCCACTACCCGCGTGGCCGGATGCTGGGCATCATCGCGGCGGGACGCGCGGTCCGGTTCACTGTCATCGGACTTCTGGCCATCTGGCTGGGCCGGCGGTTGTTAAGAATTACGCAGACACCGGCCTTCGAATGGTCCATGGCCGCTTTCATCGCCTTGTGCGTCATCGGCAGCGCCTTCTCCATCTACCGGTGGATCAACGGCGCGGGCCGTACTGCAGCACCTTGATTTTCTCCAGCGTCACCAGACCGCTTCCCATCATGCCGTCCAGCTCCGGCAGAAAGGCGTTTATCTTTTCTTCGCTGTCCACGATCTCGATCACGAACGGAAGATCTTCGCTCAATCGCAGAATCTTGGCCGTGTGCAGCCGGCTGGAATGTCCGAACCCCATGGGCCCGCGCAGCACGGTAGCGCCTCCCAGGTGCATTTCTCGGGCTTTGAGCACGATGGCCTCGTACAACGGCTTGTGTTCGAAACGGTCGTTCTCTCCGATTAAGATTCGTAACAGAACCGCGTCATGAGGAATCTGCATTGGGCCCTCTCTACCTCTCCGTCATCGCAACCGCGAGCACGTGCCCCAGCCATACGCCCAGCAGGCAAAGCACTACGGACCCCACCACGTTCGCCGCCGCCTTCGCCCATTCGCCGTCGCGCGCCAGGTTCAGCGTCTCCAGGCCGAACGTGGAGAACGTAGTGAAGCCGCCGCAAATTCCAGTCATCACGAAACATGCGTGTCTGCGATGGCGCCAGCCAGCGGCCCTCGGGTCCGGTAAGGGTGGCGAACAGTCCGATGAACCAGCAGCCGATTACGTTCACCGCTAAGGTGCACCACGGAAACGATTCGCCGGCCGTGCGAGCGAAGAAACCGTAACACCAATAGCGCGCCATCCCGCCCAGCGCGCTTCCCAGTCCGACCCACAGGTAGATCAACGCGACGCCTCCGCGTGTAGCAAGAGCGAATTGAAGAATAACAAGAAAGTCTGATAGCTTTGCGCGCGATACTGCGGGCGCATCCCGAACAGCACCGCTCGCCCGTTTCCCATCGCCGATTCCACCAGCGCCGCGCGGCCCTCGATGTGTTTCGCGCCCAGCAGCCAGCCCGAGGCCAGTACGTTCGATTTCGTATAGCGCGCCAGCACGCGGTCGCGGCCGCCCGGCGGCACATCCCATGCCGGACTCGCCTCGGCCCAGATCGCGATCTCTTCCGGCACGCCCCACGTGAGCGGATCGCGTTCCAGCGTGACGTTCAGCAGCGATCCGGGCACGTAATAATCGCGATCCGGGAGGCCGCGAACAATATTCTTAACGGGCACGCCCAGCACGTCCACGGCGTACTCGGTGGAATGATTCAAAAAGACCAGCGTGCCGCCTTCGGTGGCGAACTCCTTCAAGTGCGCCGCTCCGGTTTCATCCACGCCGCCGGTATACTCATCGGGCATGGAGCCGCGCTTGAAACCTTCCGTGATCGTGGACGAAGTTTGATCCGGAAATACGATCGCGTCATATTTCTGACGCAGCCCCCCGGCCTGAATTTCGGCATTCGCGATGTTTCGATATGCGAATCCGAACTGCTCGAACAGCCACCGTGTCCAGCCTTCATCCATCGTCGGCATGTGGCTCCGGTACAGCCCGATTCGTGGCCGGTCCAGCTTCATCAGATTTCGTCCGGGAACTGAACGGAGATAGAAGTCGCCATTGCCCGGGTCCCGCCAGACGCTTCCTCCGGCACTCCAGGCATCGTTCACGGTTTTCCATGAATCCACATCCGAAGCCAGCAGGATGCCGTTTCCCGGCTGCTCAAATTCGAACTTCCCGGCCGGATCCAGCGAGGCGCTGAATGGCTGCTCCACGGTGTCCACTGTAACGCCCATCAACAGCGGCAGTGTTTGAGCGGTGACATCATACGGCCGTTTCGGGGGACCGCCCGGCGATTGCCGCAGATCGGGATAGTGCTGGCGCTCCAGTAGAGTTTTCGCATAGCTCGAATAAGGCTGCTGCATGCGAATCACGTAGCTTCCCGCCGGGTATGGCTTCCCGCCGGCGGCGAACGGCGTACCCGCGCGCTCCACTTCCACCGATCCGAATTGCAACAGCTCGAGCATCTTTCGCGCCGCGCCCGCATCGTTCTGCTGGCGCGGAATCACGAACGCATAGGGCGAGCGCCGCGCCACGGCCTTGCGCCCGATCTCGTAGAAGTTCCGCAGCAGATCCACGCGGCGTACGGCTGCCTGATACATCAAGCTCTCCATCGCGATCAATTGATAATCCACGATGTCGCGCAGCCGCCACGTCCCGCCTTCCCACGGCTCCAAGTAATTCCAGCTCCGCTCGCGCGGATTGTAACCCGGGGCCGTGCTCTGAATTTGTTCCGGCCGCACCACGATAGGAGTCGCCAGCCGCGCGCTGGCCGATTCGCTCAAGATTCGCAGGCCCGCATGGTAAGCCTGATAATGCCGCGACGCCGTCCAGAAATCGTACAGCGCGTTGATCACCACGCCCTTCTTGCCCGCCGCCGTCAGGTCCGCCGCCATCTGAGAACCCACCGAATTGCACTCTTGCGTGATGATCGGGTCAATATTCGGATCCACCGGGTCCATCCAGGGAGGTACGAACATCCGCGACGCGAACGGGCCTTGCTGGTGCACGTCATATACGATCTGCGGATGCCACACGTTTTGAAGCTGGCTGATGGTGAGCCGCGTTTCAACTTGCGAGAAGATGTACCAGTCGCGATTGTTATCGTGTCCCACGTACTTGTGATAGAGCTCCGGGGGCGAGGTTCCCTCATAGGGCGTCCCCAGCGTGCGGCGGTACCACTTGGTCACGATATCGACGCCATCGGGATTGAGCGACGGAACCAGGATCAGAATCGTGTTGTCCAGAATGGCACGAAACTTCGGCGTGTCCTTGGTGAGCAGATCGTAGGCGAACTGTACCGCGCTGTGCGTCGACGCCACTTCATTGGAGTGGATGGAGCACGTGATCATCACCACCGTCTTGCCCTCCGCGACCATGCGCTCGGCTTGATCGGCGGACGTTTTGCGCGGATCGGCGAGGCGTTCTTGAATCGCGCGGTAGCGCTCCAACGCGCGAATCGTCTCGGGAGAGCTGATGGTGACCGCGATGAATGGGCGCCCCTCGGTGGATTTCCCCAGCTCGCGAACCTGGATGCGGTTGCTGTTCTTTTCCAGAGCCTGAAAGTAAGAGACGACTTTGTCCCAATCGAGCAGCTCGCGGTCGACTCCGATGGCATGGCCGAAGTGGCTCTCCGGCGTAGGAACAGGCTGTGCGCCAAGCGCCAATGTCACCGACACCAGAAGTGCAAAGCGAGTTCTCATCGCAAGAAAAGATATTGTATCGTGGAGCAGGCGCTTCCGCCTGCTTTAGGCGCAAAAAGGAGGTTTGATCATGAAGCTCGGATTGACCCTTACTGTATTGACGTTGAGCATTTTCTCAGTCGGGCGTGCCCAACAACCTGGAAATCAAACGATGCTGGATGAAATGCAACGATTACGCCACGCCGTGGAGCGCACTGCGATCCTGAACACCCAGGTTCTGATTACCACACACCGTGTCACCATGCAGCAGCAACGGGTCGACGCGTTGACGGGCCAGGAGTTCTACGTCCGCCAACAGCTCGCGGCCGCTGCCGCGGATCAAGCGAAGGCCGAGAGTGTAATCCGAGCATTGCAGTCGCGGATTGCACAGAATCCCGACCCTAACACGCCTATTCACGCGCAAACGCAAGACGCTCTCATCCCTGCCCGATCGGACGCAGATCGGGCGGCGAGCCTGATGCAGCAGTACCGCGGTTGGCAGGCGGAACTCACTTCGACCCTTCGGGCCGAACAGGCGAAGCTGAATGAGTTGGTTGAGCGGCTTAACGGCGTTGAGGCGGAGTTGAAGCGATAGACGCACCGGGCCGATTGCTAATCGGCCCACAGGTTATTAACCTGCCCCACGCGAACCCAGGCGGAGGAAGGCGGCGCGGAGGTTGGGCATGCGCTGCATTAACTTTGGCATTAGCCGCAACACAATGTCGAGACCGCTGGGTCCTTGGCGATGCCCGGCGGCGAGTTGCGATGTTGCGGATCCGGAAGCAATCCCAAGCGCCGTCCCAGTCGAGGAGCTCGCGATCCACACCGATGGCATGGCCGAAGTGGCTGTCGGGCGTTGGGATGAGCAGAGTGCGAGTTCTCATCGCAAGAAAGGCTATTGTGTCGTGGGGCAGGCGGTTTCGCCTGCCGGGGCCCGGCCCCCGAACGTTGCGTCCATGAACGCTTTGATGTTCATGCGTTTCAAGCCCTCAACTAACTGCCTGGAAGGAACATGCATGATGACTGTTGATCCGGATGCGACTTCCGTCTCAAAATGGCAGACGAGATTGAAACGCCGGTGCCCGTGAGTGGCCGTGCCGCGTATCCAGACTGGAACCCGGCCCGCAATCACAGCGATCTTTTCGCCGACGCCACCCCACTGATCGCCGGCACGAATACGCCAAGTCGCGTTGCGCAAGATCATGACTTCGGAGAGCTGGATTTCCAACCAGGCGCTCATGGTTCTCACCCAAACTGAATGGAAGAAAACTCGTCCCCAAAAACTGAGATGGAGTGAGCCCATCGCCATCCAGTAGGCGCAAACGGCACGCTCACGGCGCTGGTGGGATTACTTTGAGGGCTGCCACTATGCAGATTCGGAACCTCCACCAGAAGCTCGGAACCGACATTGACGTTCATCTGGCCCTCGCTGCTGCCAACAAAGCCCCTGCCGTTGAAGCACTGCGCTTGCCGGCCCGGCGGCCCGATCATAATCAGCGAACTGATCGCGTCCTCGGCGTCTCTGGCGAACCACCCCGAGTTGTCCCATTCGATGGTTGAGAGGTCCGAAATTCCATCGGTCTTTTGAAACGTGAGCTGGGCATTCTGAGCCGCGCTCACAGCGTTGCCGATGGTAGCGTTTGGCGCCGTCTCTCCAATGATGAATCCAAGCACTGACAAAACATTTTGAAAGGGTGTGAGTGTATTGTTCAAAGCGGTGAGCGCCGTCGTGATGGTGCTGCCATCCAAGGGAGAGTTTGCGGGCACCATGATCAGCCCCACTCCTGGATTCGCATAGCTCGCATTGTCGAAAAGCATCAGAATTGTCGGGATGGCGATAACTGCAAGCGTCACGTCCACCGGCAGCAAGTCCACCCAGCCGCTGGACGCTGTTCCCGCTCTCAATTGGATAGAGGCTTGGATTGAACGCTTCACGATGGGAGCCGGGAAAATACTATTTACGGCATCGAAAGAAAGCGCTTCAACGAACAGGACGTTGAAAACCAGGCTGACAACGTCGAGGGCAAATCCCGGGATCACCGAAATATCGCCACCAGTACCCTGCTGTGCCACGGATGTGTCCGGGTTAATCAGGCTCCAACTGAGATCCTGGCCGGAAACCACGTTTCCTTGTTCGTCTCTAATGACCCAGCGAGCATCCACTTGCACGTTCAACTGGACAGTGGAGGTAACGTCCATCGGGATTTGAACGGTTCCGTTGATTGCGCCCAGCACTCCCGGGACGCCTGGCGGAGAAGTGGCCCCATTGGTCACGGCTCCGATATTGAGTGTCAACAGGTCCGTGACCGGCATGCCCCCAAGAACATTTGAATGGGTGATGTCAGGATCGACAAACCGCACATTTTTCGTGAGCCATGATAAGCTGATCGCGCTCTGGACCAGCTGTGTGGTGGTCTCCAGGTAGCCCACTTGGAGCACGCCGTCTTTAAGGGCCGGGCTCAGCAGCGTAGCTTGAAAAGTCTGTGAGGCGCCAGTAGCGGGCACAACTTGGACATGAAAACTCTGCGCTAGCGTTGTCAGAGCTTGTGCGAGTCCGTTGGCCATGGCTCCTCCGGTTTGATGGGCTTAAATCACATCGTCGAAGTACCCTATGAGTCTACTCCATCCTCGGCATTTTTTAGGACTGTCATTCCGGTTTCAAGAAGCCACCATACTCCTCGATGTTGTTCCGTGCAGAATCGCCCCGTTGGGTGAACGGTTGCTACGCAGCCTCACGCGAGCCCAGGCGCAAGAATGCGGCGCGCAGCTTGCTGTGGCGCTGCATGAGGCGCAAGTAGTGCGACTCGGAGCCGGCCCGCTTGGCCCGGACGATATCCGCAACAGCCCGCCTCTCCTGCCTGGTCCACCGGTCCATCCCCGGGATGAGGCTTAACGCGACCTCAAAGCCGCCGGCCCCCTGGCGATGTCCGGCCGCCAATCCGATGTTGCGGATTCGGAAGCGATCCCATGCGCCGGGCTCCGCCCCGGGACCTTCAAAGATCATGTAGCCTTCCGCCAGCCTCTTCAGTGTGGTCGCCGATGTCCGATAGCCCGGCTGGTCGCGGATTCTCAACTCTTCGCGCTCCGCCCGCCTCGCGATTCCCGGCGTTACCGGCCGGAATCCCAGTTTGCGGTAGAACCAGAACGCGCCCGAGTCGATGGCCTCGTGGTTGTTGTGGCCAAGCTGATAGGGATCCACGGAAAAGCAGCGCACGCCCAATATCTGCCGGAATAAATGCAGCACGCGCGCGTACAGCCACGCCGATTCGCCCTCGCGAAAGGTGTAGTAAAGGTTGAAGCCGACTTCCGCGCGTTCGAACAGCGACAGCACTTCCACATATCCGATGGGCACGCCGTTCTTGAAGAACAGTGCGGAATGGTACGCGCGCAGCGGCAGCCGCCACTCGGGCGGCACGCCGAAGACAAAGACTTGAACGCCCCGCCCGAGGTCCGCGCGCAACATGCTCCGCGCATCGGGATGCGAGAAACCGTACAGTTCGCGATAGCGCATAGCGGACGTGTCCAGAATCATGTCCAGGATTCGTTGCGCCTCCACCGTTTTCAAGCGCGTCAACGGTATCGGCGGGCGCTGGAGCTCGGCGGAGAGGGATACATCGCTGCGTCGAAGCAGCGGGGCGCTGTGGAGAAAAAGCTTCGCGCCCGCCAGACGCATGCGCGATCGAGTGCAGTGGGAGTTCGCCAGATCCCATTCCACGGGAAGTTGCATGGAATCGAACATGTGCGCGCGGTCACGCGGCGAAATCGACAGGCTCTCAAACTGTTCAAGAAGCCAGCGCAAATCCGTTCCCCGGAGCCAGTCCCGATAAGGAACTTCGGCTTCAACGGGCCAGTCTTCTTTCAGCAGCGGCAGGAATCGCGACAGCACCGCGCCCAGGTTCGGATTGTCGACCGATTCCCAGTCTATTTTCAACGCACGCGGATGCAACCGCACCA
Source organism: Acidobacteriota bacterium (assembly GCA_030776455.1). Taxonomy (GTDB): domain Bacteria; phylum Acidobacteriota; class Terriglobia; order Bryobacterales; family Bryobacteraceae; genus JALYHQ01. Next base: position 22,047 of record JALYHQ010000195.1, read on the forward strand.
GCTCCCGCACCACTTCATAACTGAACACCGCCGAAAATGAGGTGCCTGCGATGCCGGAGAGCTCCGGCGTGGTCAACTCCGATAGATCGGCCCCGGCGGCCCGGGCCTTCGCGACGCGATCCGCGAACGAAAACAAGAGCGCATCCGCCATCCGCGCCACCTTTGCGCTGCGCGGATATGCGCGCAGAAACAGTAGCGTTTCATGCAGGCGGATCAGGCCCGTGGCATCCGCGACTTCAAGCTTCCGCACGCCGGCAAGAAGCTTCTCCAGCTCGGCGGTTCGTCCCGAGCCAAAGCGGCTCTTCCACTGCTCCAGCCGGTCCAGTAGGCTCTCAGTCATCGACTTCCGAGCTTATCGCATAAAAAAAGCTGGGGTCCGAGGACCCCAGCTTCAAACATAAGGATCAGCTGCTCTTACCGCCGGCTCACCACCAGGCGGACGTCCACCGTAACCGTGGACTTGTTGCCCTTGCTATCGGTAACCGTTACGTCGAAGAAATAATCGCCGAACAATTCCGAAAGTTCCACTAGCGGCTTCGAGGAGGTTGGATTCAGCACCACCGAGGAAGTCTGGCGCGAATTGGTGAAGAAGCTCAGCGGGTTGTTCCCCGCCGGGCTGGTGGAACCGCTCAGGTCGAGTGTGACCTCACGAACCACCGTCTCGCAGATCACCGACGTGGGGCTGTTGGCGGTACACGTTCCGTTGCTAGAGACGACCACCACCACCGGTGGTGGCGGCGGAGGCGGCGGAGGTTGCGTTACCGGCACCAGCAGTGTTGCCGTCGCAGGCTTGTTGTCCTTGCCCACGGCGGTACAGGTATAGGTGGTATCCACCAGCGGATTCACCTTCACGCTATTGTTGGCATCCACCGGCCCTACGCCATTGATGGTGACGCTGGTGGCGTTAGTTGCGAGGCAGGTCAGCGTTACGGCCGAACCGGGCGACGGGCTCACCGGCGGATTCGCCGTGAAAGAGGTGATCACGGCCGACGGTATCACTGGCGGTGGCGGCGGCGGGGTTACGGTTACCGTCACCTGCGCCTGCGCCTGGCCGAAGTCATTGGTTGCGGTTAGAGTGAACTGCGTGGTCTGGCTGAGGGTCACATCCTGCGTGCCCACCAGGCCCACGGAACCCACGATGGGAGCGATGGTGACGTTCTTGGCATTCTCTACCTGCCATACCAGCGTGGACGTTCCGCCCTGCTGAATGGTCATGGGACCAGCCGTGAAGCGGATGATCCGCGGCGCCGTGCCGGGCGTTACCGATACGGTAACGCTGCACGAGGCCGATCCGAATGAGTTGCTGGCCGTCACCGTGTAGTTTGTAGTGGCTGCCGGAGTCACCGTGATGGAACCCTTGTTCCCCACGCTGCCGATACCCGGAGTGATGCTTACCGAGGTCGCGCCCAGCGTGTCATAAAGGATGGTGGCTGCTTCGCCCTGCGCGATGTTCATGGGAGTCGCGGTGCAGAACAATACTTGCGGCTGCGGTTTGGTTACGGTCACCGTCACCGTGGCATTGTCCTCGCTCACGGCGTTCTTGGCGTGCAGCTTGTAAGTGGTGGTGTCCGTCGGCGAGACACTGATCTGCCCGTTCGTCGGATTTACACTTCCGATACCGGGCGTAATGTCGGCGGAATCGGCATTCAGAATTCGATAGGAGAGCGTCGAGGCCTGGCCGGCCTGAATGCTGACCGGATTCGCATTGAAGAACAGGATCTGCACCTTGGCATCCTCGCGGGCCGAAACACGCACGCGCGCCGAGGCGGAGAGCCCGTCGGTGTTAGTCACCGTCAGCCGGAACCCGTAGGCTTGGCCGGCCACGGCGGTGAAGTTCGCAATCGCCTGGGTGGCGCCTGACAGCGTTACCGACGGACCCGTTTCTTGCACCCACCGGAAAGTCAGCGCCTGTCCGTTGGGGTCGCGAGAATTGGAGCCATTCAATACGATGTTGCCGGCTGGAACGCCGATTTGATCCGGACCCGCGTCCGCGATCGGGGGTGACGCACCCACGTGCACGCTCCTCGTCAGCACTTCGTAGCGAATGCGCGGGACATCCACCGGGACCGGGTACTTCGACGCCGCGAACTCGCGCGGCTTCTCGAAGTTGCCAAACTGCAGGCCCACCATGGCGCGGCCGCCGTTTCCACGGCCCAGCAGTGTTGGGTTCATGTCGCCTTCCACCGTGAAGGCCAGCCGTTTGGAAACCGGCACCACGAATCGCAAGCTGCCGCCTGGCCGGTCCGCGTGCGCGTAGCTCCGCAGATAGCCGACGTTGCCTTCGATGTAGCTGGGTCCGATGAATCCGATGGTGGCGCTCACGCCCACCTGATCCACAACTTTCAAGTACGTTTCCTGGAAGATATTGGGTGCGATAGACAGGATCTGTGTCCCATCCGAATTGAACCCGCTGACGAAGCTGGCATTGCGCCGGTTGATGACATCGCCATCCAAGAACGCCTTGGTGCCGAAAATCCCGACGCGGCCGAGCTTGAAGATATAGTCCAGCATTAGAGCAGCTTGACCGAGATTTCCCGACCCGCGCCCGAAACTGCTCGGATCCCGCAGGGTGACGTGTTTGAAGCTGCCGAAAAGACTGGCTTGGAATGGACCCATGCGGTCCACCAGACCGAGATCGAACTGCGCTTCGCGCTGATTCCGGAAGTACAGGTATTCGCCCTGCGCCTGGACGGCGAAATGGTCCTTGAAAGGCGCGAAGAAGCGGCCGCGGCCCGAAAACGTAATGTCGCGATGGTCGTCGGCGCCGATGTTGATTCCCAGCAGCGAGAACCGCGGATCGCGGAAGTGCTCTAAACGGGTGTCCACTACACTTCCCACTTGCGATTCGTTGAGCGGCTTCGGCAGCGCGTCAATCTTGTCCTGGATGTTCTTGGCTTGCGCCGTGGCGCCTTTCTCCAGTTTGTCGATCTCATCCTGCAGGGCCTGCTGCTTCTGCAGCAATTGGCGCAGCAAGTTGGTGAGGTCTCCTAACTCTTTTCTCAGGTCCGAACAGCAATCCGCTATAGAGGGCCCGGCGGGAGCCGCGGGCGGAGGCGGGGGCTCGGCGCTGCATGCGTCCGAGACCACTGCGCCGCGCTCATCTGTCACCGTGATGACAACCCGGCGGTTCATCCAGCGGGCTTCGTCGGTCTGGCTGTAGCGGTTCTTGTACCCAGTTGCCTCGGGATTGGTCTTGCCGCGGGAGGTCGCGGTGATCTGTCCGCGGTTCGCGCCTTTGCCGGCCAGAAAATCGGCCACCGAATCCGCTCGCCCCTGGCCGAGCTTCTGGTTGTATGTTCCAGAACCCAGGTTGTCGGTATTACCCTCGACTAACGCCTTGTAGCCGGGGTGCTTGGAAAGCAGTTCGGCCAGCCGCATCAAGCTGGGCGATCCGTCGATTACCTGATTCGAATTGAACTCAAAATTGATCTCTTCCCAATCGCACTTGGACTGCCGGGGCGTCTGTTGCGCCCACACACAGTTCGCTGCCAGCGCGATGAGAATCGCGACCATCCAGATCCTGCGAAACATAACCTGATCCTCTTCTGTAAGCTATCTTATTGTTTTGAACTAACTAAGCTCTGCTCACAAAAGCGGCAAAGCGAATCCACGAGTGATACTACATACCCTCTCGGCAAACAACACGAGTCACTTGAGCATAGGACTCACAATTGCCTGCTTGCATTTCTAAAAAAAGATCTTAGAGGCGTAAAAGGGTGCGACAATCGGTACGGGCCTGCCGGATGGGCAGTCGCCTGGTACTCCGGGTTGCAAGATCTGGTACTGCCGGGAGGAAAGTCCGGTCTCCACAGGGCAGCATGCCGGCTAACGGCCGGGGGGGTTCGCTCAAAGCGGACTTTACGGAAAGTGCCACAGAAAATATACCGCCAGCCGCCTTGTGCGGCGGGTAAGGGTGAAAAGGTGCGGTAAGAG
>JALYHQ010000196.1 GCA_030776455.1 Acidobacteriota bacterium
ACGATGGCGCGGGCGCGCACCAGTGCATCGTGGGGTGCAAAGGCGTGATCCAGAGCAAGCACATCCGCGGCCGTTAAATTTAGCGAATCCTCGAAACCGATGTAGCGGCGGACCGGACCGGCGGTTACTTCGCCGGATACCGGGGTTGAAAGACCTGCTGCCAGCCGCAACAGCGTGGACTGGCCCGCACCTCCTTCCCCGAGGATGCCGATGACAGCTCCATCTGGAACGGCGGCCGTGAATCCGTCGAAGGGCGGCAGCGTGACGCCGCGAAGTTCGATCATGCCAGGTAGAATACCATTTGGTCCTGCTCTTTTTGGCTCTGGCGATTCCGAAGACGGGCGTGGTGCATTTTCCCGCGAAGATCACGGCGATTTCCAGCGAGATGAAGATCCCGCAAGGAGCGCACGATTTGACTATTGAAGGCAACGGCGCGGTTCTGCGCGCTGGTCCTCAGTTTCAGGGGCGGGCGATTCTGTCGTGTAAAGCTTGTAAGCGCGTGGTTGTGCGGAATCTTCTCATCGGGGGCAACCGGCAAGCCCTGGAGAAACGGCGGCCCATACCGCCCAGCGGCGCTGAGTTCGCACAATCGTTCAGCGACAACGGAATTCTCATCGAGAATAGCGAGGCAGTCACATTGGACAACGTAAGCCTGTCCGAGGTCGCCGGATTCGCGGTTCTGGTGAGCCGTTCCAAGAATGTTATGGTGCGGCATTCGGCGGTATCGAACAGCGGCGGGAAAAATGCCCTGGGCAGGAACAACACCTCGGGTGGGATTTTGTTCGAAGAGGGCTGCGAGAATTTCCGCGTGGCCGATTCGGCGTTCAAGAACGTTCTGGGGAACGCCGTGTGGACGCATTCGCGGTACAAATCGCCTCGCAACGTGCGCGGCTGGATCGAGCGGAATCATTTCGATCAGATCGGGCGCGATGCGATCCAGGTGGGACACGGTACGGAAATTCTGGTGACCGGGAATCACGGAACGCGCATCGGTTATCCAGTGGAAACCGTGGATGTGGAGAACGGCGGAATACCCGTGGCCATCGACACGGCTGGAAATGTCGACAAGACCACGTATTCCAGGAACCAATTCGACGAAGTGAATGGGAAGTGTATCGATCTGGATGGATTTCACGACGGGCTGATCGAAGGGAACATTTGCATAAACAAGAGCAAGCCGGAGGAATATGCGTTCGGACACTTCGGCATCGTTATGAACAACGCGTCCATTGAAATGGAATCTCGCAACATCCGGATTGTGAACAATCGGATGGAGGGCATGAAGTTCGGCGGCATTTTCGTAATCGGCGAGGGGCACCGGATAACGGGGAACCAGCTGTTGCGGCTGAACACAGCGCACTGCAATGAGAATGCGGCGAAGTTCGGATGCTCGGCGCTGGGCGAGCCGGACGTGCTGGATACAGGAATCTATCTCGGCAGCCACGCGGAGCGGCCGGCTCCGTCGAAAGGTAACGTTATCGAGCGGAACACCATCACGGGATGGAAGATGAAATCCCGGTGCGTTCAAGCCGCTCCGGGAGTGAAGCTGTCGGAGAACACCATAAAGGACAACCACTGCGGCGATGAGTGACGTATCAAACAGGATGCGCGCCGATTGGAATGAACGCGCCCGCGAGGATGCGCATTATTACGTCGCCTTTGGCAGCCGCGATCAGGACGAAGCCGGGTTCCTGGCGACCGGACAGGCCGTGGTGGGAGCGCTGGAGGCTGAACTGCGGCGGCTTTCCGGGCGCGAACGCGCGCTCGAGATCGGATGCGGGCCGGGTCGATTGATGAAGCCCATGAGCCGGCACTTTGGAGAGATCCACGGCGTCGACGTTTCCGATGAAATGATCGCGATGGCGCGGGAGCGGTTACGGGATACACCCAATGCTCGCGTGGAAGCCACCGATGGGGCGAGCCTCGCGCGATTCGCGGATGATTCGATGGACTTCGTATATTCGTACGCGGTGTTTCAGCATATTCCAAGCAAGGACGTAGTGCGTAAGTACATGCGCGAAATCGCGCGGGTGTTGAAACCGGGAGGGATCTTTCGAGGACAGTTTAATGGGTTGCCGGCGCTGGAGCATCCGGATACTTGGGGGGGCGTGAGTTTTTCGGCGGGAGAGATTAAGGAGTTCACGAAGGAGCGGGGGCTGCGGTTGCTGGCGCTGGAGGGCGTGGGGACGCAGTATATGTGGACGACGTGGAGGAAGGCGTCTGCACGTGAGGGCCGATTGCTAATCGGCCCTCAGGTTACTAACCTGCCCCACATACGACGGATCACTAGCGCGTTTACGTCCGAGCCACTAGTGCCGGATCGCGGGCGGCATGCGATTTTGGCGATTTGGATTACCGACCTGGATGAAGAGTGGGATATTAATCGGACTGAGATTCGGGTGGATGGGGCGGAGGCGGTTCCGGTTTACTTTGGTCCGGCCGATCGCAACGGCCTGCGGCAAGTGAATGCGATGCTACCCGCGGGCGCGCGCACAGGCTTGCTGCCGGTGGAGCTGGTGGGCGACCACAAGCCGCTCGCAAACCCTGGCGTCGTACGCGTGATTCCGGCTGGCCCGATGATCCCGCGCATCGTAGGCGTGTCCGACGGCATCAATGTCATCCAGCAGAACCGGACCACTACCGGGTTGGTCAAAGTTCACTTGGAAGAGATCGGCGATCCCTCAACGTTGCGGATTTGGGTGGATGGCGAACCGGTGCGCGGCATGGAAACCATGTGCACGGATCCATTGCCTCCACGCATGGAAGTGAACTTCCGGATCCCAAAGAGCACCACCCTGGGGTGGCACCAGATTGAGATCCAGATGGGTTCGCGTCGGCTCCATCCACATCCATTACAGGTTGATTACGTTGCTTCGTAACGTGCTGCACTGTATATAGATATAATTGTTGACGGGGCACTAGATGTGGGGTTATCCTCGTACGGTGTCGCGACTTACCGGTTAGGGAAAGGCCGGAAGCTTCGACCGAGGAGAAACACATGGCTCAGCCCAGCGTCGCATTAAGCACTAAAGTCAAAGAGTTGAACACCACCAAACCAAAACGAGCCCTCGCCGTGCAGGATCGCGCCGGCATTTCCTTTGCGCGTTACTTTACGCAGAAGCTGGAGGCCGGCAAGACGCCCTACGATGAAATTCAGTGGGAGCTGAGGAGCGCCACTATCGGCAACGACAAAGGCGCCGTGATCTTTGAGCAGCAAGGCGTGCTGGTGCCAGCCGACTGGTCGCAGACGGCCACCAATATTGTTGTGAGCAAGTATTTCCACGGGAAGCTCGGGTCGCCGGACCGCGAGACCAGCGTGGGGCAACTGGTTCATCGGGTGGTGGACAACATCGCGGATTGGGGCAAGTCGGGACGGTACTTCGAGACCGACGTGGATGCCGAGAATTTCCGGGATGAGCTGGCGCACCTGATGCTGACGCAGAAAGCGTGTTTCAATTCGCCGGTGTGGTTCAACGTGGGCGTAAAGGAAGCGCGGGGCTACGGCTGGTTCTACGACGAAGCCAGCGGCGAAATCCAGAAGCTGCGCAAGGGCGAGGCGCGCCCGCAGTGCTCGGCATGCTTCATCAATTCTGTATCCGATTCGTTGGAGTCGATTCTGGATCTGGCGAAGACCGAGGGGATGCTGTTCAAGTGGGGCTCGGGAACGGGCACCAACCTGTCCAACCTGCGCGAGGAGAACGGAGCACTGTGGGGCGGCGGCAAGGCTTCCGGTCCGCTGAGCTTCATGAAGGGTTTCGACGCGTTCGCGGGTGTAATCAAGAGCGGCGGCAAGACGCGGCGCGCGGCGAAGATGGTAATCCTCAACGCCGAGCATCCCGACGTCGATAAATTCATCTGGTGTAAGGCCAAAGAAGAAAAGAAGGCGCACACGCTGATCGACGCCGGATATGACGCGGCGCTGGATGGCGAAGCGTATGGCTCCATCTTCTTCCAGAACGCTAATAATTCCGTTCGGGCCAGCGATGAATTCATGGAAGCGGTGGTGGAAGACCGCGACTGGTGGACGCGCTCGGTGGTGAACGGCCAGCCGGTGAAGCGCTACAAGGCGAAAGATCTGCTGAAATCGATCGCGGAAGCGACGTGGCAGTGCGGCGATCCGGGGATGCAGTTTGACACCACCATCAACCGCTGGCACACCTCGAAGGCGACGGGGCCGATCAACGCATCGAATCCGTGTTCGGAATACATGTTCCTGGACGATTCGGCCTGCAACTTGTCGTCGCTGAACCTGATGAAGTTTGTTGGACCGGGCGGCGAATTCGACGTAGAAGCGTTCCGCCACGCCTGCGACACCATGACGCTGGCGCAGGAGATCATCGTCGACAGCGCCAGTTACCCCACCGAGAGGATTGCCCGGAATTCGCACGATTACCGGCCGCTGGGACTCGGCTTCGCGAATCTGGGAGCGCTGCTGATGTCGATGGGTATTCCCTACGATTCTCCGGCGGGCCGCGATTGGGCAGGCGCGATCACGGCGGTAATGTGCGGCCAGGCATATCTGACCAGCGCGCGCATCGCCGAAGCGGTGGGACCGTGTCCGGGCTATGCCGCCAATGAAGAGAGCTTCCTGGACGTGATTCTGATGCATGGCAAGGCCATGGCCCACGTGGACAGCAAACGCGTGCCTGAAGATCTGTACCATGCGGCGGTGGAGTGCTGGAATCACGCTTACACGCTGGGCGAACGGGTTGGGTTCCGCAACGCGCAGACCACGGTGATCGCGCCCACGGGCACCATCGGATTCATGATGGATTGCGACACTACCGGAGTGGAACCCGATCTCGCGCTGGTGAAATATAAGAAGCTGGTGGGCGGCGGTGTCATTAAGATCGTCAACAACACGGTGCCGCAAGCTCTGATCAAGCTAGGGTACAGCCCGGAGCAGGTGGAGCAGATCGTCAGCCACATCGATGCCACCGGCACCATCGAAGGCGCGCCGGAGCTGAAGGACGAGCATCTGGCGGTATTCGATTGCAGTTTCCGGCCGCAGAACGGCAAGCGATTCATCCAGCACATGGGCCACATCCGCATGATGGCGGCGGTGCAGCCGTTCATCTCGGGTGCGATTTCGAAGACCATCAATATGCCCGAGGAATCGACTGCCGAGGAGATCATGGAAGCCTACCTGGAGTCCTGGAAGCTGGGGCTGAAGGCGGTGGCGATCTATCGCGATGGATCGAAGCGCGCCCAGCCGATGAGTTCCGGCACCGGCAAAGGCGAGAAGAAATCGGTTGTCGCCACGACGGCTATCACCGAGAAGATCGTCTACCGGCCGGTGCGGCGCAAGCTGCCGGATGAACGGCAATCGCTCACGCATAAGTTCTCCATCGGCGGGCATGAAGGCTACATCACGGTCGGCCTGTTCGAGGACGGCACGCCGGGCGAAGTGTTCATCTCCATGGCGAAGGAAGGGTCCACCATCAGCGGGTTGATGGATAGCTTCGCCACCAGCATCAGCTACGCACTCCAGTATGGCGTGCCACTGAAGTTCTTCGTCGACAAATTCAGCCATGTGCGCTTCGAACCGAGCGGGTGGACCGGGAATCCGCAGGTGCCGTATGCGAAGTCGATCATGGATTATATCTTCCGCTGGATGGGCGCGAAATTCTGCGGTCCGGAATACGCAGCCACCGAAGCGGGCGATGCCCTGGTGCTGCGCAAGACCGAGCCCGATCCGCAATCGGCATTGCCGTTTGACTTGGCCATGGCGGACGCGCCGCTGTGCTCGGAATGCGGCGGCCTGATGACGCGCAACGGCAGCTGTTATAAGTGCGAGAACTGCGGCGGGACCAGCGGCTGTAGCTAGCGAATCGCTTTGAGGGAGAGTGGAGCGAAGAGGCGGTCCGTGAGGGCCGCCTTTTTTTGCTGGAAAGCCGCCTGCTCAGGGGAGAGATTCGCCATAGATCCGCCGTGCTCGGAGCACTATAATAGAGACAGATCGATGTCGCCAGCGTTCAAAAAGATACTTAAGGAACTCCCTGGCCTCTCTTCGGAGGAGCGGCAGCACCTCCGCAAAGAGTTGGAACGGGAGAGTATGGCTCCGCGCGTGCCACCCGATCCCGCAGTTATTCGGGCCATTTAGGGTAAGTACGCTGATGTGCTTTCGCCAAGTGAGGAATTCATTGCGCGTAAGCATACTCTTGGATCCTTCGAACCGCTTGGCGCATTCGATTAACTGATGTGAGGTCTATTATGACGCTTACCGGCATGGCGGAGAATTGACCGCGCATTCCGCCTAGCAGAACCTTGGACGCGCCGGTATCGTTGCTCGCGAAGACATGTCGCCGGCCATCTGGCAATCGGCTGGAGCATTGAAGGCAGTGCGCCGCCGGATCTCACGCGCGGATTGCTTAGCTGTCACACTAGCCCTATTCGCGGGGGGCACATTCTTGACTTCCGATCACCACGAATTCGATGCGTTTCCCGCTGAAGGGGATTACCAAGTGGCCTTCATGCGTTAGTCCTTCTTCTTGTCGAGCTGTAGTCTGCAAGCGAATGCCGAGGTTATCCGTGGCATTGCAAGTGCCGCCATCAGTGGCGACACCGCAGGCCAAGAACGCGCGCCTCGTTACTGTTTCTGGTAGAGCATGGGCTTATTCTTGTCCCAGAAGAGCATTTCGAGATTCTTGCCGATAATCTTCAGCCGCTCGTCCTTGAATCTTACTTGGGTAATAGCCTCGCCGTTCACTTCGAAGTGGAATTCGTTGTGCGCGGGGTTCAGATCGAACGGCCCCCACACCAGGCTGTAAACCGGAACGCGAAAAACCACGGCGCGGGCTGGTCCCGCTTGGGGAAAGATGGCCGCCCCATCGCCGTCGGTGCTCTGCTCGGATGCGCCAGCGGCGGTGCGGAGATCCACCTTGATATTCGGCACGGGCCGGCCACCGGGCGCCTCCACCCAAACTCGAATTCCCTCAGTCTTGGAGGCCAGGCTCTTTAGCAATCGAAACGGAGGCGCTTCCGTGCCGCTGGTATTCAGAACAACGGCATCCTGGTCCCGGCGCCATGTCCCTTTAGCCTCGTAATCGGAAGCGCCGTAAGCCAGCATGTACTCGAAGGTGCCGTTGGGGCGGAGCAGCAGTTCCGAACCCACTTCCATGACGCCGCGCAAGACGTAATGGCCTGGGATGTCATCCGCTGACAGTACGCAGGCCGAGCACACTAGCCAGGAAAGCAGGACTCGTTTCATTTAGTTCATGATACGGCGCGACGCAGCCGCACCGCGAGTCTCGCGCGCGCTTCTGGATCCAGCGGCTTCACCCAATCGTGGCCAATCCGGTCCCAGTCGGGATCGGCTGCATCCACTCCCAGATTTTCCAGCAGCCCAGCTTCGCAGAGAACATACTGGCGGCGATAAGGAAAAAGATATCGTCCAGGATTCGCATCCAACTCCTGCCGCGCTTGTTCGTAGCGGGCAAACCAGTGATTCAAGAAAACGGCGTTGCGCGGTGGAAAGAGCCTGGTTGTATCGAAATCTGTTTCGGCGGGCCCGTCGTCAACCGACGAACGTAAATGCAGCCAGTCGCGAAAACCGGATTCACTCGCGATAACCGCCAGGGCATGCTTACGCTGTACTTGATCGCGTTCACCGAGGATCTGTTCGGGTGTATGGCCGGCGAAATACGGCTGGGATTGAAACCGCCGCGCTGCCTCGAGCGCAGCGGCAGGATCGTCGCTACGCAGCCTTTTCATGAGCCGCGAGACGCGAATCCGATATTCTTCCAAGTTGTGATGTTCTGTTCGCATGTGTGCCTCCTGAGATTTGTCTTGCCGAAGGCCCGAACAACGGCAAGAAATCCGGAGTTTCAGCGAACCGGTTCTTGCGGGAACTGCAGAGGGTGAGGTCCTCTTTCTCGGGCGGGGCGCCCCTCTGGCGCCTCATCTATTGTACCGCGCCGCATCAGGCGCAGCGGAATTCGAGCCGATCTTTGGATGTTCCCGCCTGGCGTACCGCCCGGAGACCGCCGGTCTTGCGGTCATGGATCAAGATATTGGCGTTTCGCATCACTGGGGCCGCCAGGTCGAGCGATGTGGTGGTGAGCCTGCCGCCCGCTGCGCTGTCGATGATCAGGAGATCGGCGTCCCGGCATCCGGCGATGAATGCGTCGGGTTGTCCATCGAAAACCCAGACGCGGTGCTGGATGGATGTGAACCCGATCAACATTCCGAAAAAGGGGATGACACGCCCCATCGTGATGACGTCTAGAGTTCCCGGGATCGCATTCACATCGGCTGCTTCCAGCTTAGGCTGGGTCGGTGCGATTACCGCGATGTTGCGCCGGCCGTCAGAAGGAACGATTCGCTCCACCTCAGCGACGAATTCGGACCGCACCGTGCTGCGTTCCGGACACGCCATACATAGCAGATTCTGGTTCTGCCGGACAACAATAATGTGGCGAAGGCCAGGCGCGTCCGCCAGGGTTCGAACCGCTCTGAATACGTCTTCCCAATCGCCCAGCCGGTGCTTCTGGTCCATAGTGGTCCCCGGTCTTGTATTCGGCAATGGGAGCAGAGTTCTGTAGGCGTGCCTGGCAGCCTAATCTTCGAAGAGTTGCGCGACCGGGAATTCGCAGCTAAGGAAGGAGAGCGTGTCACCGTTACTGCGGGCGTACGATGTGCCGTCGCTGAGGAAGACGCGAACCTTGCGGCTGACTGGGTAGACCACCCAGACCTGCTGGCTGCCGGCCGCGAGGAGAGCTTCCACCTTGCGATCAAGATCAACCGCCGAATCGGACGGCGAGACGATTTCGACGGCTAAGTCGGGCGCGACGTAAGGCAACCACCCGGCGCAACCGTACCAATACGCTCGGCCTGCACGAAGGAAACATCGGGTTGAATCCAGGTGGGCGGATTGTCCGAGATTTTATATCTGGCTTCCGCGTGCACCCTGCCGAGACCATTCTGTCTCAGCGGGAGGAGCGCCACGAAGGCGTTGCTGGCAACCTCGCTGTGTTTCCACTTGGGTGGTGGCAAGTTGATCAACTCCCCCTCGATGATCTCGTGGTGCATCCCATCGTCGGGGAGCTGCTCGAACTCCGCCCAACTTAGCAGATTGGTGGTCGTCGCCATGATTGCCTGCTGCATTTAGCGTAGCGCACCGGAGTTCAATACTCCACGGCCACTAGAAACAGGCCGCGGGCCGGCGCCGAAGGACCGCTTGGAATCGCGCATCCAGGCTGGAGGCGAGCCTGCAACGCCGCTTCATCCAGGTTTCCTTTTCCCACTTCGATCAGCACCCCCACGATATTGCGGACCATGTGCTTCAAGAATCCGCTTCCGTGCACCCGGTAATACAATTGATCCGCCTCCACAATCACTTGTGAGGAAAAGATGGTACGAACCTTGGACAATCCCCGCGCATCGCGATCGTCTGTAGCGGCGAATGCGGTAAAGTCGTGATCGCCCTCCAGCAGCGGAGCCAGCCGCATCATCTCCTCCTCACGTAGAGGATACGGGTAGTGATACACGTAGCGGTGCTCAAAAGGCGGGCAGACCTCGGCACGCCAGATCCGATACTCGTAGGTCTTGGCCTTGGCGTCGAAGCGTGGATGAAATTCCCGCGGGACTTCTTCCGCGGCCATCACACGTATGTCCCGCGGCAGCACCCGGTTCAGGGCACGCCGCAAATTATCCGCTGGAATCGGGTTCGCTATCGAAAACGCGGCAACCTGGGCCAGCGCATGGACCCCCGCGTCGGTCCGGCCGGATCCGGCTACTTGAACCGGCGCGCCTTCCATTTCCGACAGCTTTTCCTCGAGTGTCTGCTGAATAGTGGGCAGCCCGGGCTGCACTTGCCAGCCGTGATATTCCGTGCCGTCGTAAGAAAGCCGAATCCTAATCCTTCGCATGCGAGGGGCGCGATCCGGGCTTCACCACCGGAAGCCCGTGCTGGCACATGGGACACTCTTCGGGTTTCCAGGCGATCACGGCCATGGTCTTGAGCGCGATTCGCGGCAGGCCGAGGTTAACGGCACCGCCGCTGCGGTCAATGATGGATCCGGCCGCGATGACGCGCGCGCCGGCCGCCAGCAGCAGATCAATTACCTCGCGCGAGCTGCCTCCGGTGGTAACTACGTCTTCCACCACCACTACGGACTCGCCCGGCTCCACGCCGAATCCGCGGCGCAGCACCATGCGTCCCTCGGCGTCGCGCTCCGTGAAAATGAACCGGGCGCCCAATCCGCGCGCCACTTCGTGGCCGATGATGAGACCGCCCACTGCGGGTGCAGCCACTACCCCAATGTTCAGCGCGGTATCCAATCGCCGGAATTCATGGGCCAGCAGCTTTCCCAGAAACTCGGCCCACTTAGGATACTGAAGCACTTGGGCGCATTGGAGATACTCGGAACTGTGCAAACCGCTGGTCAGCCGGAAATGCCCGCGCAGCCGGGCTCCGGTCTCATCGAAAATGCTCAAAACAGGATCTTCTTGTTCGCTCACCAGAGCCAGGATAGCATCGAAAAACCGTTGGCCTACAAAGTCTTACGAACGACTTTCGGCGAATCCGCATCTCACGAGTAGAGGCGTAGAAGCGGTCAGGGCGCCCGTTTGACGGAGTGACGGTTATGGCTCGACGAAAGTATCTGTGGATCGCGATCACATTGGTGATTGCGCTCGTGGTTGGCGGGTGGCTCTATAGCCGCTCCGGCAGTCAGACTCAGTACCAAACCGCCGCGGTAGAACGTGGCTCGGTGCAGGCCAGCATTTCGGCTACGGGGAACACCAATGCCGTGGTGACGGTCCAAGTGGGCAGCCAGGTATCGGGCAACATTAAGGCGCTCTACGCGGACTTCAACACCAAAGTGAAAAAGGGCCAACTGGTGGCGCAGATTGATCCGCAGGCTTTTCAGGCTCGCGTCGATCAGGCTCGCGCTTCTTTGGACAGCGCGAATTCGGCGGTGGTCAGCGCCCGGGCGCAGATTCAGAAAGCCGAAGCCGACATCGCCAGCGCGCGTGCCGCGCTCGCCAATCAGCAGGCCAGCGTCGCAAAGTCGAAAGCCATGGAGCGGGATGCGGCCATGAAGTTGAAAGATCGGCAAAGCCTTGCCCAGCAAGGCATCATCTCGAAAGAGGATCTCAGCACGGCCCAGTCGGCTTACGATGGGACCATCGCCGACCAGGCCGCATCAGCGGCACAGGTGGATGCGGCCAACCATCAGATCCAATCCGCGCAGGCGCAGCGCGACGTGGCCAACACGCAGTTGAGCTCCGCTCAATCGCAAGTGAAGCAGGCCCAGGCCGGTTTGCAACAAGCGCAGCTCGATCTGGATCACACCAACATCACGGCGCCGGTGGAAGGCACCGTCATCGCCCGTCACATGGATGTGGGGCAGACCGTGGCAGCATCATTCCAATCGCCCACCATTTTCGAAATCGCGCAGGATCTCACCAAGATGCAGGTGGATACTAATGTGGATGAATCCGATGTCGGCGTCGTGAAAGTAGGCCAGGAAGCCAACTTTACCGTGGATGCCTACCCCTCCACCACATTCCAGGGAACCGTTCGCCAAATCCGCCAGGCGCCCATCAACGTCCAGAACGTGGTGACGTATGACATCGTAGTGGCGGTCTCCAACGATCAATTGAAGCTGTTCCCCGGCATGACGGCGAGCGTCAAGATTCTGACCAATCGCGAAGACAACGTACTCAAGATTCCCAACGCTGCGTTGCGCTACCGCCCGGTTACCGTGAAGCCACCCGCGAATGCGGTTCACGCGGCCGGAAAAAGATCGCCAAGCCCCGGCCAGAACATCTGGACGATTGGGCCCGACGGAAATCCCAAAGCGGTCCGCGTGAAGCTGGGCATCAGCGACGGAAATTACACCACCGTCGAAACCGGCGACCTGCGTGAAGGCGAGCAGATCGTGGTGAGTTCCACTTCCAAGAGCGCGCCCTCGGGTGCTGGTACCGGCGCGCCTCGCGGGCGCGGACCCGGCTTCTAGATCCAGGATCACGGCCATGTCCGAACTCATCGAAATCCGCGACCTGAGCAAGGTCTACAAAATGGGAGACAACGTTGTGCACGCGCTGCGCGGCGTTTCTCTTAGTATCCAACAGGGCAGTTTCGCCGCGATCATGGGGCCCTCGGGATCGGGCAAGTCCACATTCATGAATATTCTGGGCTGCCTGGATAAACCCACTACCGGAGCTTATCTGCTGGATGGCATCGATATCGGCAAACTGGATCGCGACCAGCTTGCGGAAATCCGGAACCAGAAGATCGGATTCGTGTTCCAGCAGTTCAATCTGCTGGCCCGCACCAGCGCGCTCGAAAATGTTCAGCTCCCGCTGCTCTACAGTTCCACCAACACATCGAACCACGACGCCAAGGCGATGGCGGCGCTCACATCCGTTGGACTCGCGGGGCGCGAGCATCATCATCCCAATCAGCTATCGGGCGGCCAGCAGCAGCGTGTAGCCATCGCGCGCTCATTGATCAACGATCCGCAGATCATCATGGCCGATGAACCAACCGGAGCGCTGGATTCGCGCACCAGCGTCGAGATCATGGCCATTTTCCAGAGGCTGAACCGCGAGGCCGGCATTACCGTCATCGTGGTGACGCATGAACCCGACATCGCCCAGTATGCCAGCCGCGTGATCCGCTTCAAGGACGGTCACTTGATCAGCGATGAGCCGGTTCGCGACCGCCGCGATGCAAGCCAGGAGGCGGCCGAGTTGCCCGCCGAGGAAGAAGAGGAGGTCGCGGTATGAACAAGGTGATTCAGGCGATGAAGATCGCTTTCCGCGCGCTTCAGATCAACAAAATGCGCTCGGCGCTGACCATGCTCGGCATCATCATCGGCGTCGGCGCCGTGATCGCGATGGTGTCAGTAGGGTCCGGAGCCACCGCGCGCATTCAGGAACAGATCGCCAGTATCGGCAGCAACGTCATTATCGTATTGCCGGGCAGTATCACGGCGTCGGGTATCCGCCTCGGCAGCGGCAACGCCGTCACACTCACTGAGGACGATGTAAAAGCCATCGCGCATGACTGTCCGGCCGTAATGGCCGTCGCGCCGACCGTGCGCGGAGGCGGGCAGGTGGTGTCCGGCAACAACAACTGGGCCACCCAGATTCTAGGAACAACGCCGGATTATCTGACCATTCGCGATCTGCGGACCCAGTCCGGCGCGGCTTTCACGCAGCAGGATGTAGACTCATCGGCCAAGGTTGCCCTGCTGGGCCAGACCGTGGTCGATAACCTTTTCAATGGCTCGGACCCCATCGGACAAGTGATCCGCATCAAGCAAGTGCCATTTACCGTTACGGGCACGCTAGTGCCGAAGGGCCAATCGCCCACCGGGCAGGACCAGGACGACGTGATTCTGCTGCCCATCTCCACCGCCAAGAAAAAAGTGCTGGGCTCCAATCAAGCCAAAGCGAATTCCGTGGGCCAAGTCATCGTTCAGGCGCAGGGGCCGCAACTGATGCAGACCGCCATCCAACAAATGACGGCGGTACTCCGCCAGCGCCACCATCTGGGGCAGAGTCAAGATGACGATTTCACCATCCGCAACCTCGAGGAAGTTTTCAAGGCGCAGGAGACTTCCTCGCAGGTGATGTCCATCCTGCTGGCCGCCATCGCGTCAGTTTCGCTGATTGTGGGCGGCATCGGGATCATGAATATCATGCTGGTCTCGGTAACGGAGCGGACCCGCGAGATCGGATTGCGTCAGGCAGTGGGCGCCAAGACGAAAGACATTCTCACCCAGTTCCTGGTGGAGGCGGTGACGCTCTCGCTGCTGGGAGGCGTGATCGGCATTGTGCTGGGCGTTCTGGCTTCGAAGCTAATTTCTTACTTCGCGAACTGGTCCACTCTGATCAGTGTCGGCTCCATCCTGCTGGCGTTTGTATTCTCGGCGCTGGTGGGAATATCCTTTGGCTTCTATCCGGCTCGCAAGGCCGCGTTCCTGGATCCCATCGATGCGCTGCGATACGAGTAGCTCGCGTTCAAAATCGTGTGGGCTGTTCTTCGTGAAATCCCAAAACCGGACACCCGTAACGTCGGAGGTGCCCGATTCGTCTTTTCTCCCAATGGCTTACGGCCACCGGCCAATGGCAGAGCGCGTGCCCATGTTACGATAGCTTATTAATTAGGAACTGCCTGGCTGCTGTTTGCGTTCCAACCATTTGAACACCTTGACCAGTACCTGAAGGAAGGTTATGCGACGTTTTCAACCCATTCTGGCTCTTCTGTGCGTGTACCTGACGCTCGCGCCGTTTACTTTCGCGCAGGAGAAGCAGGCGCCCCCCAGGACTCCCGTGATCCAGGAGCCCAACGGCGGCTTTCTGGGCTTTATTCGCCGGAACTATGAGCGCTCCGAGATTGCCCCGGTGGACCTGGGTAATTCCGGGCGTCTGGAATCCCTGCTGCGCGCCGGGAGGATCTATCTCTCGCTGCAGGACGCCATCGCACTGGCGCTAGAGAACAACCTGGACATAGCCATTCAACGGTACACACCGTTTCTGGCGCAAGCCGACCTGCTGCGCGCTTCCGCGGGCGGCTTGTTGCGCGGCGTGCCGTCCAATGTGCAGACCGGCGCATCCGGCGTCGGAGCGGGCGTAAGCGGCGGAGGGTTGGGAGCGAGCACCGGCGGCGCCAGCGGCTCCGGGTCGAGCTCGTCAGGCGTCAATGGCGTCATTACGCAACTCGGACCCACCACGCCCAACCTCGATCCCACCGTGACTGGCTTCATGAGCTGGGGCCACTTCAGCCAGCCGCAGTCCAGCACGGCTGTAACGGGCACCACCACTCTGATCAGCCGCCGGGCGCTTTACGATTTCTCTGTATCGAAAGGCTGGCTCTCCGGCACCAACGCCCAGCTTTCGTTCAATAACACGCTGGTAAGCCAGAACTCCGCGTTCAACCTGATCAATCCCTCGATCGGCTCTTCGCTGGACCTCACAGTCAGCCAGCACCTGCTCCAGGGATTCGGTTTCGCACTGAACAATCGCGACATCCGCGTGGCGAAAATCAACGTCAAGGTCAGCGATCTCACCTTCAAATCGCAGGTGATCAACACCGTCGCCGGCGTCATCCTGCTGTACTACGATCTGGTGAGCTTTCACCAGCAGGTAAAAGTAACTCAGCAAGCCCTCGCCACCGCTGAAAAGCTGTACAACGACAACAAGAAACAGGTTGAGATCGGTACGCTGGCCCCCATTTCCATCGTGCAGGCTGAAGCTGAAGTCGCTACCCGCCAGCAGGACCTAACCATCGCGGAGACCAATGTTCTGGAACAGGAAACCATTCTGAAGAACGCTCTCAGCCGCACCGGCGTAGCCAGCCCGAGCGTTTCCGAAGCTCGCATTGTGCCCACCGATTCCATCCGCATTCCCGATGTCGAGCCCGTGCAGCCGGTGCAGGATTTGATCGACCAGGCTTTGCAGAGTCGTCCGGAACTGGCCTCCAGCCGGTTGAACGTGGAAAGCGCAAAAATCCGGCTGATTGGAAGCCGCAACGGTTTGCTGCCCACCATCGATGTCTTCGGTGAGCTTACCAACAATGCGCTGGCCGGACAATACAACCCGTTGCGCGGTCCGGCGCCCGGCACGCCCGGTTTCGTTCCGAACCCGAACGTGGCCCTACCCGATCCCTTTTTCATCGGCGGTCTGGGCAGCACTCTAGGACAGATCTTCAGCCGCAACTTTCCGGATTACCGTTTGGGAGTGCAGATGAACATCCCGCTACGCAACCGGGCGGCGCGATCCGACTATGTCCGCGATCAACTGGATTTCCGCCAGACCGAACTGACCCTGCAGCGCCAAGTGAATCAAATCCGCGTGGACGTAAGAAACGCCCAGATCGCCTTGCAGCAGGCGCGCGCACGGTATCAGGCGGCCACTAAGAGCCGGGTGCTGGAAGAACAGACGCTGGATGCCGAGCAGAAGAAATACGCGCTGGGCGCATCCACTATTTATCAGGTGATTCAGATCCAGCGCGATCTGGCCACGTCCCAGGGCAATGAAGTCACCGCGGAGAGCAACTACATCCGCGCCAAGACCAACCTGGACGTCGCGACGGGGCAGTTGCTGACGGTGCACAGCGTCGACATCGAAGAGGCCAAATCGGGAATTGTGGCGCGCCCCGCGTCCCCGCTGCCGGTCCTGGATCAAAATGGCGCCAACGCGGGCCGAGGCAACCGCTAACCCCGGGCATATTTCCACATTTGCACGGTCCGGGTTCGGGGATGGTAAATTTTGCGGCGGCAGCGGCCGGTTCGGTGTTGAAAATATTGAGTCGGGGGTTTGGAAACGTGGTTGCTCTACCAACATCGGAATGAAAACAGGGCAAGCTCAAGGATCAACGGCCGTTCCCCGACTCCACCTCAGTTATTTCTCTCAAACCCTGATACTTCTGTAACTTCCCATAACCGACCCTCCCGGCCACGATCCTTGAGCTTTAAAAACCCCCTGTTGGATATCCGACATGCCATCATGAAACGGTGAAGATTGTTTCGCTTATCGCCAGCGCAACGGAGATTGTGGATGCGCTAGGGCTGGCAGCGCAACAAGTTGGGCGGTCGCATGAGTGCGACTATCCGGAATCGATCCTCCAGTTGCCGGTTTGCACTGCGCCCGCGTTCCTGATTGAGGGTTCCAGCGCGGACATTGACCGGCGCGTCAAGCAGCGGCTCGCGAACGCGGTGTCCGTCTATGAGGTCTTCCCCGACGTCCTCGAACGCCTTCAGCCGAGCCACATCATTACTCAGACCCAGTGCCGCGTGTGCGCTGTCAGCCTGGAGGACGTGGAGCGTGCGCTGGCCGCCTCCGTTTCCAGCCGCCCCCAAGTGGTCCCCCTGGAGCCCAATTCGCTGGCCGACATTTGGACCGACATCGTTCGCGTAGCGTCAGCCTGCGGAATCGCGCCGGAGGGAGAGCGGTTGGTGGCATCGCTCCGGCACCGTATGGATGGCATCTCGCGCCTGGCGCATTCTTCCCCGCGGCGGCCGCGCGTGGCATGTATCGAGTGGCATGAGCCGTTAATGGCCGCCGGCAACTGGGTCCCCGAACTGGTGGAACTGGCGGGCGCGGAGAACCTCTTGGGCTCACCCGGAGTGCACTCGCCGTATCTGTCGTGGGAGCAGCTGTCCGCCGCCGACCCGGAGGTGATTGTCAGCATGCCTTGCGGATTCGATCTGGACCGGACGCGCGCGGAGCTATACTGGCTCACGGACAATCCGGCATGGCCGAAATTACGCGCGGTGCGCGAGGGCCAAGTCTACATCGCGGATGGGAATCAGTTTTTCAACCGCCCCGGGCCGCGTGTGGTGGAATCTCTGGAAATCCTCGGCCAGATTCTGCATCCCGAGCGGTTCCCGCCAACGCTGGAGAATACCGCCTGGGAACCCATCGGAGCCGCGCGCGTCAGCAAGCGTACGTCTCTGACGGGGCGTGAATAAATCGGCTCTCGCTGCCCTTCCTGACGGGCGCGGCTCCGATGGTATTGTCGCCCCTCACCATCATCTGATAGACTCGTCTTAATTCTTCGGAAAGAAGGTGCTTCGTGAGTTCCAGGAAAGAACCAGGTTCCAGAAAAGTCCCCAAGAAGGCGCGCTTTTCGCGGCGTGGCTTTCTGGCCGGCATGGGCATCACCAGCGGCGCTCTGACCACGGGCGTTTTGACGCCGGAGGCGGAAGCGCAATCAGCCGCGGTATCCGGACCGGGCGAGGTCCCCATCACGCTCCAGATCAACGGCAAGGCCCGCTCGCTTTCGGTTGAGCCGCGCACCACGCTGTTGGACGCGATGCGCCACCGGCTGGGTCTGACGGCCGCCAAGCGCGTATGCGACCGCGGCACTTGCGGCGCGTGTACCGTCATAGTGAACGGCAAGGTGATGTACAGCTGTACGGTGCTGGCCATCGACGCCCAGGCCCGCAAGATCGAGACGCTGGAAGGCATCTCGGAAGGCCGCAAGCCGCATCCCGTATCGGTGGCGTTCGTCAACAACGACGCACAACAGTGCGGCTACTGCACCCCGGGATTCGTGGTGGCCTCCAAGAATTTCCTGGACCATCATCCCAATCCCACCGAAGAAGACGTGAAGAAGGGACTCGGCGGTAACCTTTGCCGCTGTGGTACTTACATGGGAATCCGTAAAGCGGTACTCGAAGCCGCCACTCAGATGCGAGGGGGACGCAATGCCTGATTATTCCTGGCCACCCATGGACAAACGGCGGGTGATGGGCAAGCGCCTGAACCGGCTGGACGGCATCGTGAAATCCACCGGCGCCGCGAAATACAATTCCGATTACCTTCCCGACGGCTTGCTGCACGCCGTGCTGCTCACCTCTCCCTACGCGCACGCCAAAATCAAGAGCATCGATACCGCCGCGGCTGAAGCGCTGCCCGGAGTTACCAAGGTGCGCGTCATAAGCGCGCCCGGCACGGAGCTGAATTGGGCCGGGGCCGAGATCGCCGTGGTCGCCGCCACTACCGAGGAAGCCGCACGCGACGCGGTCCGCCTGATCAAGGTGGATTACGAAGTGCTCCCACACGTTGTGCTGGAGCAGGATCTCTCGAAAGTAGGCAACCGCGCGAAGCCCGCCGGCGAGCAGACTACCGGCGATCCCGATAAGGCGTTTTCAGAAGCCGACGTGGTATCGGAGGGCTCCTACGGGATTCCGGTGATCACGCACTGCTGCCTGGAGCCGCACGGGCAGACCATCGCCTGGAAGAACGACAAGGTGGAGTATTGGCCGTCCACCCAGAACGTTTCCGGCATCGGTGGCGACCTCGGCCGTTTAATCAACGTTCCAGCCGCGAACATCCACGTCCAGATGGATTACATGGGCCGCGGATTCGGCAGCAAGTTTCCCGCCGACGCCTGGGGCGCTCAATGCGCCAACTTATCGAAGGAGAGCGGAGGCCGGCCCGTGAAGTTGTTCCTGGACCGTGCCACCGAGTTGACCATCGCAGGGAATCGTCCGTCGGTTTTCTCAAAGATCAAAGTGGGCGCCAAGAAGGACGGCACGCTAACCGCGTGGCAATCGGAAACCTGGGCCACTGGCGGGCTGAACGGCGGGGGGCTCAACGCCACGCTGTTTCCGTATGTGTTTACGAACGTCCCTAACAAGCGCGTGAACCACACGGCGGTTTCCATCAACGCCGGCGGCGCGCGGGCGTGGCGCGCTCCGAATCATCCCCAGGTCAGCTATATCACCTGCTCGGCTCTGGAAGATCTGGCGGCCAAACTGAACATGGATCCGTTGGACTTCTTCCTGAAGAATCTGGCGTACACGTCGCGTCCGGAAGTCTACAAGTCGCAGCTCCAGAAAGGCGCGGAGCTGATCGATTGGAAGAAGAACTGGCATCCGCGCGGCGATTCTGGCAAAAGCCCCATCAAGCGTGGTCTCGGCCTCGGCATCAACACCTGGGGCGGAGCGGGACACGCCAGCGATTGCCGGTCTACGATTCACCCGGATGGCTCGGTGGAAATCGAGCTGGCCTCGCAGGATCTCGGAACCGCTACTCGAACCATGATCGCCATGATCGCGGCCGAGACTTTCGGCCTGCCGGTAACCGCGATCAAGGTCAAGCTGGGCGATTCCTCATATCCGAACTCGGGCGCGTCCGGCGGCTCGACGACGATTGGCGGCGTCACGTCATCCACTCGTAAAGCCACGGTGAACGCGCTGGATAAATTATTCGAAGTGGTGGCGCAAGCGCTCGGCGTCACGCCGCAAGATCTGGAAGCCGTGGATCAGCGCATCAGCGTGAAAGGCAATCCCGACAAAGGCATGAGCTGGGATCAAGCCTGCCAGAAGCTGGGCGTGAATTCCATTTCCGAAATGGGTAAGAACGATCCGCGCCAGGCGCCCAAGGAAGGCTTGAACACCGGCGGCGTGGGTGGCATCGTGATGGCCGACGTTTCGGTGGACGTGGAGACCGGCGTGGTGAAGATGAACAAACTGGTCGCGGTGCAGGATTGCGGCCTGGTTGTGAATCCGAAGACGGCTGAAAGCCAGGTGTACGGTGCGGGCATCATGAGCGTGTGCGCGGCGCTGATGGAAGAGCGCATCATGGACCAACAGACCGGCACCGTGCTGAACCCTGACATGGAGTTCTACAAGCTCGCCGGTATCGGCGATATCGGGGAGATTATCGTCCACATGGACATCGCGCCGGAGCATGACAAGCGTGGTGTAGTCGGCTTGGGCGAGCCGCCGGCCATCGGCGGCATCGCGGCCATCGGCAATGCCGTGGCCAACGCCATCGGGGTGCGGGTGCCTATGCTCCCGTTAACGCCAATGCGCGTGCTGGCCGCCCTCGAAAGGAGGACAGCGTAAATGCAAACCTTCGAATACGCCAATCCCGCGACACTCAAAGAGGCGCTGGGCCTGCTGGGATCGCATTGGGGCGAGGCCGACGTGCTGGCCGGCGGCACGGATCTTATCAGCCTCATGAAAGATTACGTCCAGACGCCGAAGCGAGTGGTCAGCATCAAGGGCATCAAAGAACTCGGGGGCATCGGCCGTTCCGCGCAAGGAACCCGCATCGGCGCTACCGTCACCTTTGACGAGCTGGCTTCGGACAAGTCTCTGCATACCGAATATCCTTCGCTGTACGCCGCCGTCATGGGCGTCAGCAGTCCGCAGATTCGCAATATGGGTACCGCCGGCGGCGATCTCTGCCAGCGCCCGCGCTGCTGGTATTTCCGGCAGGGCTACGGCGTGCTCGCGATGAAGGACCGCGGGACGCTGGTTACCAACGGCGACAACCGCTATCACGCGATTTTCCCGAACGGCCCGGCGTACTTCGTCAGCGCGTCCAGTCTGGCTCCGGCGCTGGTGGCCCTCGGCGCAAAGGTGAAGCTGGTTTCGGCCGGCGGAAGCCGCGTCGTACCCGTGGAGAAATTCTTTGTCGCGCCGCAGACCGATGCGGCCCGCGAGATCGCTTTGCTGCCCAACGAGATCCTCACTGAAATCGTGATTCCGCCCGCGCATGGCGTGAAAAATGCCACCTACGAAGTGCGCCACAAGGAAGCGCTCGACTGGCCGCTGGTGACCGCGTCGGTCGCTCTCACCATGCAAGGCAGCACGGTGAAATCCGCGCGCATCGTGCTCGGGCATGTCGCTCCGACGCCGTACACGGCTGCGCAGGCCGAGCAAGCGCTGTCCGGTAAAGCTTTGAGCGACGCCAACATCCAAAGCGCGTCGGACGCCGCGGTCGCCGGCGCCCAGCCGCTCAGCCAAAACGGCTACAAGGTACAGTTAGCGCGGGTAGCTGTAAGACGCGCGCTGCTGGCCGCCGCCGGACGCGCATGAATCCCGGACTCGACCGCGAGCGCTCCTCTCTAACGCGCCTCGACGACGACCGCTGCGATAACCTCCGCTGGAAAGGCATGTACGTCGAGGCGGAATGGGACCCCTCGGTCCCGCATTCAGGCGACGGCCTTTTCTGGTGCCACAAAACGCAGCAATGCGTCGGCCCCGACGGCAAGGTAGTTGACGACTACGAGTGCAACCCGTCCAGAAAGTGCTACAACCCCTTCTAATGTGGGGTGGGCCCCCTGGCCCGCAGCCAGCCCCCCGGCTGGCTTGGTAGGTTGAGCAGGGTGCTAAACTAGAACTACACACAGGAGCACCCATGAAGTCCATTCTTTTCGCCGCTGTACTCTCTATTACCTCCCTCGCCTTCGCAGGCAGCCTTCCTTCCACCAGCCTCCACGGCGAATACATTGAAGCTCGCACGGCCGACGTCTACACCGGCCCGTGCTTCGCCAATTCCGAAGTCGGCCTTGCCGGCGACCTCGCCGTGATGGGATGGAAAATCGAAAAGGGCAGCTTCCAGGGCGTGAACCTCGACGGCCTGTCCGTCATGGGCATTCTGCGCGCCAGCGGCACGCTCGGCGACCTCACTGCGCCGGTGTATCCGGTGAAGTCGGTTCTGGTGATCGATGACCGTGCCAATGCCGAGCAGCGCCTCGCCTTGCGAGCATTCGCCCAGCGCATGGCCGGCAAGCTTCTCGCGGACGTGGTCCGGGTGGAGTATCAGACCATCGAGCTGGCCGTGGCCGGCGAGAACATCCACAGCGCCCGCGCGACGATGACCGCCGGAAATATGGTGAAGCTGCAAACGCGCGCGCTCAGCGAGACGGATCAGATCTGCCACAACGAAGGTGTTTGGTACCAGCCGCTCGCCGAGACCGATCACGCCATGCCCGCATACACCGTCGCCAACGATTACAGCGGCAAGGGTCTAGGCACCGTGTGGAACTACACAGGCAACCGCGGTTCGTTCATCGGCACTTTTCAGTTGTCGGAATAAGCACAAGCTTTAAAGCATGTGCTACCACGGACCGCAGGTGAGCGGGCGTACTGTACCCGGTCAGATTTGGTAGCACCTGCTTTAGCTTGTGTGTTTTTACGCCAGACAGCTCTTCACATAATCAAAACACTTCCGCACTTCCGTAATCGTATCCAGCCCCTTCTGCTTCTCGTTGTACTCATACTCGATCATCGCCGGAATCGGATACTTCTTCGCCTTCAGTAACTGCAGCACGCCCTTGATATTCGTATCGCCCGTGCCAAACGCCACCGCCGGCCCGTGATTTTTCTTTCGATCCTTGATATGCAGCGTCACAATATCGTCATGGTGCTTCTCCAGGAAATCCACCGGATCGAAATTGGCGCTGGTGAAGTGGCCGATATCCAGGTTGATCTTGATGTACTTCGACCGCCCCTTCATAGCGGCGGCGAAATCGTCCGGAGTAGAGAATTCATTGGCCTTCATGCTGTCGTGATTGTGCATGGCCACCCAGGTGTCATACTTCTCCGCGAACTTGTCGATGCGCGGCGAAGTGCTCACATTCGATGACGCCGTGATCCGGTTCGTACCCAAGGCCTTTGCGATCTTGAAGCCGTTCTCAATCTGAGCGTCCGTGAAGTCATCGCGGAAGCTGTAGTTGAAGGCGTAGATCTCGATTCCGGCATCGTCGAACTTTTTGCGAACCCCCTTGATCTCATCGAGCGGCGGATTATCGCGCCACGTTTTCAAGGCGGCCTTGTCCTTCGGTTCCAGATGGCCCTGCCACAGCTCGGTATACCCGAGTCCGATGTCCTTCATCCCGGCGATGCAGCCATCCAGGGGCAAATCCCGGAAGCTGTAGCTCTGTGAGCCCACCATCACGCCGTTGATCTTCGAGTTGATCCTGGCAGCCAGTGCGTTCACCGCAAGCGGGGCGGCGATTGCGATGCGGGCAAAATCTCTCCGGGTGTAATTCATGTGTTGATGATATCAACTCCCGCCGTACTAATGGCTTCGGCAATCTTCTTGCCGTGGAAGCGGCCATTCTCGATGAAGATCTCATTGGTGTGCATCCCGGCGACAATCACGCCCGCGAGGTAAATGCCAGGACGATCGCTTTCCAGTGTCTCGGGATCGGTTCGCGGCTTGAGTGTTTGCGATTCCAGGCGGATGCCCAGGCGTTCCATGAATTCCAGATCGGGGCGATATCCGGTGAGCGCGAACACGAAATCGTTCTTCAGCGCAATCACACCCGCCGGAGTTTCCAGCACGACATCCTTTTCACGAATCTCGAGCAGGCGCGAGTTGAAGTATCCCGTGATCTCGCCGCTCTTGATCCGGTTCTCGATGTTGGGCTTAATCCAGTACTTCACGCTTTTGGAAATCCCCTCGCGGCGATGCACCAGCGTCACGCGCGCGCCGGTCCAGAAAAGCTCCAGCGCGGCCAGGGCGGCCGAGTTCTTGCCGCCCACCACCAACACGTCGTGATCGTAGTAAGGATGCGCTTCTTTGTAGTAATGGATCACCTTGTCCAGCTTCTCGCCGGGCACGTTCAGCATGTTCGGCAGGTCGTAATACCCGCTGGCGAGCACGATCTTGCGCGCGCGATACTCACCCTTGCTGGTCTTCACGTGGAAGTCGCCGTCGTCGCCAGTGATCTCCAGCACCCGCTCATACTGGCGGATGTTCAGCTTGTAATAGTCCGCCACACGGCGATAATACTTGAGCGCCTCCGTGCGGCCGGGTTTCTCATTCAGCGACGTCATGGGAATGCCGCCGATCTCGAGCAACTCCGGTGTTGTGAAGAACACCATGTGCGTCGGGTAATGATACAGCGAATTGACGACGCAGCCTTTTTCGACCAGAACCGCGTTCTGGCCGCGCAACTTCAGCTCAATACCGCACGCCAGCCCGGTGGGACCCGCTCCCACCACCACCGCGTCGTACTTCACCACTACAGCATTCCCTCCACGTCCGTATAGACCTGCAACAGCGCTCCCGCCAGCGCCGCGGGATCCTTGCCGCCCGCTTCGGCCATGTCCGGACGCCCCCCGCCCTTGCCGCCAACCGCCGTCGCCACCGTGCCCGCCAGCTTGCCTGCGTGTACTTTGGCCGTTAGATCCTTGGTGACGGCGCTCACAATCGCAACCGCGGAATCTTCAGTAGACGCCAGCACGATGACCGCAGACTTCCACTTATTCCGCAATGAATCCGCGACGGTACGCATCTGCTGACGGTCCATGCCTTGCACCTGGACCGCCAGCACCTTCACGCCTTTCAAGACACGCGCCTGTGCATCCAGCGCCCCCACCTGCGCGTGCGCCAGCTTGTCTTTCATCTGATCGATGCGCTTCTCCAGGGATTTCTTCTCTTCCAGCAGCTTTTCGATATGCTCAACTACTTCCGGTTCCGGCGCGCGCACCATGTCCGACACGCGATGCAGCGATTCTATGGTCCGCTGGAACCGCCGCAGAGCCTCCTCCCCCGTGATGGCTTCCACACGCCGCACACCGGCCGAGATGCTGCCTTCGTATACGATCTTGCAGATCCCGATATCCCCCGTGCGCCGCACGTGCGTGCCGCCGCACAACTCCTTGCTGAAAGTGTCAATGGAGACAACTCGAACTTCCGAGCCGTACTTCTCGCCGAACAAGGCCATCGCGCCGGTGGAGAGCGCATGCTCCAGATCCATCACATCGGTATGCACCTGGATATTGGCCAGAATTTCCTCATTCATCAGGCGCTCCACTTCGGCCAGTTCCTCGGTATCGAGGGCAGTGTAATGCGTGAAGTCGAATCGCAGCCGTCCGGGATCCACCACGCTGCCGGCCTGTTTGACGTGCGTGCCCAGAACAGTCCTGAGCGCCGCATGCAGAAGATGCGTCGCCGTGTGATTGCGCATGGTGGATTGGCGCAAGGGCCGATCCACGCGCGCCAGCAGAACTTCGCCCTCGGCCACCGGAGCGGTTGCGCGGATCTGATGCACTACCGCGCCCGGCGCAGGCTTGTAGGTATTCTCGACGATGGCGACGCGTTCACCGGTGACTTGTGAGATCAACTCGCCGGTATCGCCCACCTGCCCGCCGGCCTCGGCGTAGAACGGCGTGCGATCGAAGACCAGTTCCTTGCGGCCGTCGTGCTCGATCACGCGCAACACAGTGACCGGAGCTTCCACCATCTCGCGGCCGATGAACTCGGTGGGAGGCAGACCGTTGTATACTGGCGCGATCTGTGTTTTGTCGGCACCCTTCCAGCTTGCGCGGGCGCGCGCCCGCTGCTTCTCCATCTCGCTGGTGAATCCGTCGCGATCGATCTCGAGGCCGGCCTCGCGAGCCATTTCCTCCTGCTCATCCAGCGCGAGACCGTACGTATCGTAGAGCTTGAACGCCGTGGCGCCGGAGAGGGTTCGATCCGCGGCGGCCTTGGCTTCCTCGAGGAACACCTTCTCGGCGTATTGAAATGTGGTGGCGTAGCGGCGTTCTTCGTCCTTGACTACGCGAGCGACGCGCTGCACGCTCTCCAGCATCTCCGGATAACCGGGCTTCATAAGATCGGCGACGAAGCCGGTCAGTTCATACAGATATGGGTCCGTGCGGCCCAGCATGCGCGCGTTGCGCATAGCACGCCTCATGATCTTGCGCAGCACGTATCCGCGGCCTTCGTTGGACGGCAGCACGCCATCGTGAATCAGAAAGGCCGTGGCCCGCGCATGATCGGCGTTGATGCGCAATACCGTGTCTGTGCGGTGATCTTCACCATACGCGGTCCCCA
The DNA here is from genome assembly GCA_030776455.1 of Acidobacteriota bacterium. Taxonomy (GTDB): domain Bacteria; phylum Acidobacteriota; class Terriglobia; order Bryobacterales; family Bryobacteraceae; genus JALYHQ01. The sequence continues at coordinate 26,044 of JALYHQ010000196.1, forward strand.
GAAGTTCGGCCGTGCGCACAATAATCGGTTTCAGTAAGTCCGTGTCGTAATTCGATAAGACGCTCTGCTTCACCGCGGCGATGCGCTCCAGGCCCATGCCGGTATCGATGGAGGGGCGCGGCAGCGGAGTCATGGTTCCGTCGAGCGCGCGGTCAAACTGCATGAATACCAGATTCCAGATTTCGACGAAGCGCCCGCCGCCGTCATCGGGAAACACCGCGTTCTCGCGGCCCGGCTCGGCCGCTTCCGGACCCATGTCGTAATGAATTTCCGAACATGGACCGCACGGGCCGGTCTCGCCCATTTGCCAGAAGTTGTCCGCTTCATCCAGCCGGAAGATGCGCGACTTCGGTACACCGGCGACCTCCTGCCAGAGGCGCTCGGCATCGTCGTCCTCGCGGAAGACGGTGATGTACAGGCGGTCCTTAGCGAGTCCAAATTCCTTGGTCACCAGCTCCCATGCAAAGGCGATGGCGTCGGACTTGAAGTAATCGCCGAACGAGAAATTGCCCAGCATCTCGAAGAAAGTGTGATGCCGCCGGGTGTACCCGACGTTCTCCAGATCGTTGTGCTTGCCACCCGCGCGGACACACTTCTGCGAGGTGGTGGCGCGCAAGTAATCGCGCTTTTCAACGCCCGTGAAAACGTCCTTGAACTGGTTCATGCCGGCGTTGGTGAACAGCAGCGTAGGATCGTTGGCCGGCACCAGCGACGAGCTTTTTACAATACGATGGCCGCGCTCCGCGAAGTAGTCCAGAAACTTCTGGCGGATCTCATTCCCTGTCATGTACTTCTATTCTGACATGCGGCGTGGAACCGCCCCAAAAAGCAAAAAGGGGCAGCGACCATAGGCCGTCCTGCCCCGAAAATACGACAGCTGCGAACCTTAGAAGCGGATGCGCAGCGCCACTTGAATGATGCGCGGATCGGCCGTCGACGTGATCTGCCCAAAGAAGCTCGAAGTCAGCGTCGTGCTGGGCTGGTCAAACTGAGCGTGATTGAAAATATTGAAGAACTCGACGCGGAGCTCGCTGGTCACTCGATCGCGGAACAACGGCGTGTTCTTGGCGACCGCGAAATCGGCGTTAGTCCGGCTGGGTCCGGTGAATGCATTGCGGCCCAGCGTTCCATAGGTACGCTGCGACGGGTTGGCGACTGGGTTGAAACCCGCGGCTGAATAGGCGGCTGTCGAGAAGTTTGCCGGATTGAAATAGTAGTTCCCACTCTTGCCGTTGAAGTTCTGGAAGCCGTGCGGATCGAAGGTGATGACGGAACTGCCTACCAGGTTCGCGCGCACCAGATTGGGATCGCCGGCGGCCGACGGTCCGGTGCGAGTCCGGCTGCGGGAAATAGCAGCAGTTACGTCCAGTGGAAAGCCTGTCCGGTACGTGATGATCGGATACAAGCTCCAGCCTTTCGTGAGCAGCTTTGGTCCACTCTCCCAGCCGCGGTCAATACCCAGATCCCAGCCCCCGCTGAACGCGATTCTGTGCCGGATATCCTCATCCGAAGACGCATAGAACTGGTGATGGTTGTAGTAAGGGACTCGGCTGTTGCGCTCACGGAAGCCCGAGGCGTCATCGAGAATGTGGCCGTAGGTGTACGCCAGCAAGAAGTACATGTCTCCAACCTTGGTGCTGCCCAGGCGCTTATTCAGGCTGGCCGTGAGACCATTGTAGTTCGAGTTCGCGCAGTTACAGAACAAATCCAGATAGCTGAAACTGCCGCTCGTGTTGCCGGGCGTCGCATTGAACAACCGCTTGGTGGTACCCAAAATAAACGGGTTCGCATCTACCAACGCCGTGAGCTTGTGGGATGAGTTTCCGATGTAAGCGATTTCGCTGACCAAGCCGTGGAAGAACTCGTGCTGCACGCTCAGGTTGTACTGAAACGTATAGGGAGTTCGCAGGTGCGGATCAACGAAATAGACACCGCCGCCACCAAAGGGCAGGAACCCGTTCGCGCCGAAATCGATATTCTTCGCCGGTGGACGGGACGGGAAGGTGTTAACGGAGCCCGTTGCCTTGAAGGGATCGCTGAAATAGTTCGTTTGAGTGGTGGGATTCGCACTCAGCGGATCCGGAAACAGATCGGCGAACCCAAAGAACGGGGCTTGCCCGTTGTACTGAAGGTTATCTTCGCCTTTCAGCACGTCATAGAACATGCCGAAACCGCCGCGGATGCTGGTCTTTCCACTCGTGCCGGGACTCCAGGCAAATCCGAAACGGGGCGCCCAATCGTTCTTGTCGGGATAGTTCGCGCCCTTGGGAGCATTCGCGTCACCCGGGAAGAGCAGCCCTACTGGAGCATTCGGGAACACCGTGGATTGTGCGCCATTCAAGAGTGAGAACGAGCGGCCCTGGGTGTCGACTTTCGGAGAGTTGTATTCATAACGAATACCCAGGGTCAGAGTCAGGTTGCGGGCAGCGCGCCACTCATCCTGGAAGAATCCCGCATACGACTTGCTACGAATATTGGAAGGCGCTTGCCCGAACTGGAGGAATTCATCCGGCAATCCCAGCAGAAAATCGGCGCGATCGTTGCCACTGCCAATACCGCCGGATGACGCAGGGCCGCTGAAGAAGAAGTTGCCGTTGACGTAAAAATCGTACACAGTGTTGTTCTGATAAGGCGAGAAGTAGAAGCCGCCCTTCAGAGTGTGCCGGCCTTTGGTCCACGTTAGTACATCATTCAGAACGTACGTGTTGTTAATCAGCGCAGTGGGGCCTTGAACGCTGAAGCCAATGGAGAGACCGCTGCCAAACGAGATGTTCGGCGGCCCCGTGGGGTTATCCGGGGTAATCCCGACGCCAAGCTGCGAAGCCGTAGGCAGCTTAGTGGCTGGCACCGACTGCAGTGTGTTGCGGCGCTGGGCCGTGAACCTGAGGTCGTTCAGCAAGTTTGGAGTGAATACTTTCGTGTAGTCCACGGACCCGTAGTACCTGGTGTTCTTTGTATTGACCGGATAACCGGCAACCGAGGCTGCGGTAAACGGGGCTGTCAGAGTGCTGCGGGCTGACCCCAGCGTCACTGAGATCCGGTCATTCTGTGTGACCAGGAAATCGAGCTTCTCGGTCAATTCGTCGCGGTTGTCCAGGCCGCTGCCCTGTGGGAATAAGAAGCCCGAGGGCGAAGTGGGAATCAGTCCGGCCTTGATGTAGTTGTTAGCAACGGTGTTGATCCGGGAAGGATCGATGATCCCTTGCGCCGCAAGTGCGGGATTGGGCTGGAAGAAGGGGAACTGCTGCAGGTAGGCGACCACATTCGGATCCGGGCCATTGCGCGCGGAATTGGACCGCGAGAAGTCGCCACTCAGCTCAGCGGGCGTGTAGGTGTTGGTACCCCGCGCGAGCTCGGTGTCCACCAGACGCTGTCCTTGATACCCCATGAACCAGAACATGCGGTCCTTGCCCTTGGGGAGCGGTCCGCCCACGGTGACGCCAAATTGGTTGCGCTTCAGGATCGGCCTCGGCTGCCCGTTCTCGTTGTTGAAAAACGTGTTCGCATTGAGCGCATCGTTGCGCAGGAACTCGAACAGCGAGCCGTGGAATTCGTTTGTCCCGGACTTGGTGACCACGCTGATGATGCCTCCGCCGTTCCGTCCGTACTCGGCGGTGTAGTTGCTGGTGAGAATGCGGAATTCCGCGACCGTATCGGGGTTGGGGTTAAATACGGCGCTGTTGTCCAGAAGGTTGTTGTTCACTCCGCCATCCAACAGGAACGTAACCGAATCCGTGCGGCCGCCTCCGATACTAGCCAATCCGTTTGGCCCGCCGTTCGTTCGTTGCGGCGTAACACCAGGCTGCAGGAGTGCGAGGTCAAGCACGTTGCGTCCGTTGAGCGGGAGATTGACGATGGGACGCGTGGTTACCGAGGTCCCTAGCGTGGCATTCACGGTTTCCACACCCACCGCCTGGGCCGCCACTTGAACCGTTTCCGTGGTGGTGCCCACGGTCATCTTTACATCGATGCGCAGGCTCTGGTTGATCTCGAGAGGAGTCGGTTCCGTTACAACCCGGCTGAATCCCGTGTGCTCCACGGTAACCTGATAGGATCCGATGGGTAGCTCCAGCACTTGGAAGTTGCCCTGATTGTCGGTTACAGTGTCGCGGGCTACCTTGGTTGCAAAGTTGGTGACCGTGATCTTCGCGCCCGGAACGGCGGCGCCGGTGGGATCGGTGACCGTCCCTATCACGCGGCCGGACGCCTCTTGACCAAACAAGCTCGAAGTGGCGACCAGAAAAACTGCGAGCACAGCAAGCAGTATGCCTCTCATTTTGATTACCCCTTTCAGTAGCAGCGAGTGACTGAGCGCTGGATTGTCTCTATGGGTACCAGACTGCGCCTGCGAAGTCAACTCGTTGCAACAGCAATTGTGTACAGAAATAGAAATTTCTCGGCCCGAACGCGACTCTGAGTTGGGTGCCCGCACTCCGGTCCAGCTTGCTAAGCTGCCCATGGATGCTCGTGACCATTCCACCTGCCGGCCTGGAAGGCGAGCTGATTCTGCCTCCGCGCGCTCGCGGCATTGTCGTGTTTGCTCACGGAAGCGGAAGCAGCCGCCACAGCCCCCGCAATCGCCTCGTTGCTCAGACCCTGCAAGAAGCCGGGCTGGGCACGCTGCTCCTGGATTTGTTGACAACCGAAGAAGACGCCGCGCTCCGGTTCGATATCTCGTTTCTCGCGGACCGCCTGATCGCGGCAACGGACTTGCTGAAAAGCGAATTGCCTGTGGGCTACTTCGGAGCCAGCACCGGCGCAGCCGCCGCGCTGGTGGCGGCAGCCAGGCGCCGGGATATCCATGCAGTGGTGTCGCGCGGGGGCCGGCCGGATCTGGCCGAACCCGAGCTGGCTTTAGTGCAAGCGCCTACGCTCCTCATTGTCGGCGGCAATGATGCGGGCATCCTCGAGCTCAACCAACTGTCGTTTCGGCGGCTGGCAGTGAAGCAAAAGCAGATCCAGATCGTGCCCGGGGCCAGCCACTTGTTTGAAGAGCCGGGCGCCATCGAGCAGGTGGCCGCTCTTGCGCGCGACTGGTTCGCCGAGTATCTGAATCCGAAGTGACGGGCTACTCGCCGGGCGGCAACGCGTCCGAGAGATCTTCGAGGATTTCGCGCTCGTGCTTGTTGTAGCGGCTCTTAACGTCCGCGCTGTTCAGGTGCTCCTCGCGTTCGGCGGCCGGCATGGCGCGCAAACGGTTCAGCTCTTGCCGAATGGCCTGCTGGCGGTCCGGCGGCTGGTTCTGGAGCTTTTGCATCGCCTTCCGCACCGCTTGCTGGCGCTCTGGCGGCAACTGGCGGAATCTCTCATATTGCTGCATCAGCCGCTCTTTTTGAGCGGGCGGCAGCCGGTCAATCCGGTCCAGCTGTTCTTGAATCTTGCGGCGCCGTTCCTCGGGTAAATGGCTCAGCGCTTGTTGCCGTTGCTGCGGAGACATGTGCAGCAACTCTTCTACCGGATGCGGACCTTTCGCGGGATGCCCTTTGTCGGGTTTGGGTGACTGTTGCGGCTGCGTATGAGCGCCACCGCCCTTGCCGCCGCCCGCCTTGGCGCCTTTCTGCGCCCGCGCGACCGGGGCAGCCAGCAGCACAACCAGGAGCACCGCCAAAGCGGGGATGAAGCGGCGCAGTCCCATTCCAGGCTCTATATCTTCTCCGGCGAAGGAGCGGAATCGGCGGAGGTCACCGAAGTGATCTGCTTGAGCATGTCCAGGTCATCCAGAGCGCGCTCCACTTGTTCCATCTGGATCTTCTGCGGCGCGTGCGCTATATTCGCGGGAACGGGGGCCGGGGGCTTCAGCAGGAACGCAGCTACCAGCACCGCGCAGGCCGCGGCCACCGGCATGGCCGGACGGAATGACCAGTTCCAATGCGACAGCCGCTGCCACCAGGTTTCCTGCTCCTGCTGGGCGATGCGGGCGTACAGCTTTGCGTCGAAATCGGTCGAAATGGATGCGGGCGGCCAATGATCCAGTGCGGCCCACACCGCCTTCTGGCTCTCGGCAAGCTGCCGGCACTCCGCGCATTCCAGAAAATGCAATTCCAGCGAGGCCCGCGACGGCGCATCCAAGGTGCCGGCGCTATAAGCGACGATCCAGTCCGGATTGTTCTTCTGGCATGCCATAAAATCAACAGCTCCCTTCAAGCCATGTGCGCCAGACGCCCGCGCAGGGTCTCATAGGCCCGGAATAGCAACGACTTCACCGCCGATTCCGAACAGTCTAGCGCATCCGCGATCTGCGAATACTCCATTTCCTCATACTTATGCATCAGGACCGCCGCCCGCTGCTTGGCCGGCAGCGTTTCAATCGCCTGCCGCACCTCGCCGAGCCGGGCCTGATACACCAGCTCATCTTCCACGGTCCGGCCTCGCGCCGCCACTTGCCGCGGCGCTCCGTCGCCCGTATCTTCATCCAAGCTATCATGCAGCTTCTCATGCTTGCCGTCCCGGATCCAATTCAACGCCAAATGCGTCGCGATCCGGAACAGCCACGTCGTAAATCGCGCTGTCGGCTGGTAAGTGCCTCGCGAACGATACACCCGCAGAAATACTTCCTGCGCCAGTTCTTCGGCCACCGCCTGATTCTGCACCATGCGGAACACGAAATGGATTACCGGACCCCGATGTCTTTGTAACAAAACTCCGAAGCTTGCCTGATCGCCATCCCGGACCCGCAGCATCAACTCGGCATCCCTTTCCAGGGCTGCCACTTCTGCTATATCGTTGTTAACCCGCGCGTTCCAAGAAGGTTGCGCGGGAAGGGGGGTGTCGCCAGGTTCCATTACTGTCCGTCCTCATGACGGGAAAAGTGCCTTCCAGTTGACAGCTACTCGTCTTTGAGGCTGCGTTCCATCAGCTCCCGCAGGGCTTCGCGGGGCGACCGCCCGCCCTGCAGGATGGAGTGCATCTGTTGAATAATCGGCAGATCCGCCTGAAAGTTGCGCGCCAGACCCACCGCGGCCGACGTAGTTTCCACTCCTTCGGCAATCATAGTCATGGAGCTTACAATCTCTGTGAGCTTCCGGCCCCGAGCCAGCTCTATCCCCACATGGCGGTTCCGGCTTAGCCCCCCGGTGCAGGTTAGTACCAGGTCGCCAAGGCCGGCCAACCCCGCCAGTGTCCGTGGCTGGCCACCCATGGCGACCGCTAAACGCGTGATCTCGGCCAGCCCCCTGGTGATCAGCGCTGCGAGCGTGTTGTTGCCCAGCCCGAGTCCTTGGCAGATCCCGGCGGCGATGGCAATCACGTTTTTCAAAGCCGCCCCCACCTCCACGCCGATAGGGTCGGGATTCGTGTACAGACGGAAGGTCGGCCCCGAGAAAGCCTTCTGGATGGCGGCTGCCGCCTCGCGATCCGTGGACGCGATCACCACCGCTGCCGGTTCGCCTTGGGCGATCTCACGGGCAAAAGTAGGCCCGGAAAGCACCGCGACGCGCGGCTGAAATCGCACGCCTGCCACCTCTTCTATCACCGACGACATCCGCAGCAGCGTGCCTCGCTCGATGCCTTTGGTGGCGCTGACAAACAGCATTTCCGGCCTCAGGCTGGGAAGGGCCCGCTGATAAACGCCGCGCGCGTGCTGCGAGGGCATCACTCCCAGCACCACCTCCGCGGCGCCCAAAGCGGGCTCGAAATGCGACAGCGGCGTGACGTTTTCAGGTAGCCGGATACCCGGCAGAAAAATAGCATTTTCGCGTGTTGCCGCCATGCGCTCCGCCAGGCCGGTCTCGTGCGCCCACAGGCGGACGTGTTCAAAGCGAGGCGAGAGCGCGATGGCGAGCGCGGTCCCCCAGCTGCCGGCCCCCAGGATCGCGAGGGTCTTCATTTGGATGCGCCGAAGCGGAACACGTTCTCATTCCCCGCGCGAATGCGTCCCAGATTCGCATGGTGCCGGAACACCACGAATGCGCCGGCCACGAATGCCGCCAGCAGAATCGGCGTCTCGGGGTGCAGAATCAGCCAGACGGCAAACGGAAAAGCTCCCGCGGCCAGCATCGAACCCAGCGAGATGTAGCGCGACGCCGCCACCACGATGACAAACAGGACTAGCGAAGCGAGCAAGGGAGCCGGCGTGAGATACAAAAACGCGCCGATGAAGCTCGCTACGGCCTTGCCGCCCTTGAATCCCAGCCACACCGGAAACGCGTGACCCAGCATCACCACGAATGCCGCCGCGCTCATCCACACCGGCGAATGATCCGTGAATCGCGCCGCCAGCCAGACTGCGAACCAGCCCTTGGCGATATCCAGCAGCAGCGTGACGATTGCGATGGCGCGCCCGGTGGTCCGCAGCACGTTGGTGGCGCCGATGTTGCCGCTGCCGAGCGAGCGCACGTCGCGACCCGTCTTCAGCCGCACCAGCAAGTAGCCGAACGGGATGCCGCCGATGAGATACGCGGCCAGGAGAACCAGTAGCGGCGTCATTCGGCGAAAGGGTACTCAGAAAGCTTCGTGTAGATGGTGCCGGCCGGCCCAGGCTGGCTGCGATACAAGTAGAATCGCGTGGCGGTGAAGGATCCAAATTCCATCGAAGGCAGCGCCGGGATAGCGTCCTGCAAATTCTTTAACGGAGCCGGCTGTTTGATACGCGCCAGCGTCAGATGCGGCGTGTATTCGCGAGTCTCTTTCGCAATGCCCAGCGTCGCCAGACTGTCTTCCACTTGCCGCGCGAGGCCCGTAAGCTGGCTCCCGCCTTCCACTCCGGCCCAGAACACTCGCGGACTCTGCGCATTCGGAAACCAGCCGAGCTCGCGGATCGCGACAGGAATGGCCGGCCGCGATTTGACGCCGCGCAATACCGGGCCAAGATCGTCCAGCCGCTTCTCAGGCCACTCCCCAATGAACTTCAGCGTGATGTGGAGATTGTAAACCGCGCTCCAGTGGAGATGCGCGAAGGGCCGCAAATGCGTGACCAGCCGCTCAAGATTTTCCTTCACTTCCTCGGAAAGATCAATCCCCGTAAACAACCGCATGCACTCCCTAGTGTAGGGCGGGGCCCCTGCCCCGCGCGGGCCCCCCCGGGCCCGCTCTCCGGATTCCCC
>JALYHQ010000197.1 GCA_030776455.1 Acidobacteriota bacterium
GGCGGGGAGATGGCTGGGAAGACGGGGTATTAGGTGCGGGGGCGCATGGAGAGTATTCGTTTACCAACCAGCGGGTCCGGGGGGACCCGCGCGGACCTGGGGGTCCGCCCCACATAGAATGGCGGGGGGGCGCAAGGCTGCGGTGCGGTTTCAGGAGCGGGCGGAGCTGCTCGACTTTTTGCTGGAGGTCTCGGCGGCCACAGCTGAGACGCTGGATCTGGATCGCATCATGGCCAACGTGGCCACCATTGTTAAGGACGTGATTACGTACGATCTGTTCGCGATTTTGCTTTATAGCGAGCAGCAGCGCGGGTTGAGCATCCGCTATTCCATCGGGCATCGCGAGGAAGTGGTGCGCAGCCTGATCATCCCGTTGAATGAGGGCGTCACTGGAACCGCGGCCGCCACGCGACTGCCGCTGCTGGTGAATGACGTGCGCGCCGATCCGCGGTATCTGAACGCGCTGGATGCGGTGCGCGCGGAGATCGCCGTCCCAATGCTGGCCCGAGGCCGGCTGGTGGGAATTATCGACGTGCAATCGACGCATCTCAACGCGTATCGCGAGCAGGACCGCTCGCTGCTGCAGTTGATCGCGAGCCGCGTGGGCGTGTCGATTGACAATGCGCGCTTATACCGCCGGGTGGAGCGCCAGAATCGGACTCTGCGCACGCTGGCGCATTTGTCGCAAGAGTTCAGCTCCATCCTGGCGCTGGATGAGCTGCTGCGCAAGATCGCCAAGACGGTGCACGCGATGATCACTTTCGATGCGTTCAGCATCTTGCTGGTGGATCCGGACAAGCATGTGCTGCGCCACCGTTTCAGCGAGCGGTACGATCAACGAATCGCGATTGACAATATCCCGATTGGGAAGGGCATCACCGGCACGGCCGCGGAGACTCGCGAGCCGGTGCGAGTGGGCGATACGCTGGCCGATGCGCGCTATATCGCGTATCATCCTGACATCCGGTCGGAGGTGGCGGTTCCGCTGATGGTGCAGGATCGCGTGGTGGGCGTGATGGATCTGGAGAGCGAGCGCATCGGATACTTTACCGAGGATCACGTGCGCCTGCTGTCGCTGCTGGCGCCGCAGATCGCGAGCGCGGTGGAGAATGCGCGCCTGTATGAAGAGCTGACCGCGCGCGAGCAGCGCATGGATCAGGATTTGAAGGCGGCGCGCAATCTGCAGTCGGTGCTACTGCCCACGGTGGCTCCGGATATCGATGGACTCGATATCGCGATCCGGCTGCGGCCGGCGCGCGAAATCAGCGGCGACATCTACGATTTTTTCGATCATGGTCCAAACCACGCGGGCCTGGCATTTGGCGACGTCAGCGGAAAGGGCGCGGCCGCGGCATTGTATGGCGCGCTGGTCAGCGGGCTGCTGCGCACGCTGACGCACAGGCAGCGTCCTCCGGCGGAGTTGCTGAAAGTGATCAACGACGTGCTGCTGGAGCGCCGGGTGGATGCGCAGTATGTGACGCTGACCATCCTGCATTGGGAATCGGCCGCGAAGAAATTTACCATCGCCAACGCGGGCGCGAACCCGCCGATGATCTGCCGCGACGGCGAGATTCTGAAGATCAAGATCGAGGGCGTCCCGGCGGGCCTGCTAGAGGAGCGCGAATACGATCAGATCGATTTCACTACCAAGCCGGGCGACGTGCTGCTGCTTTACTCGGACGGCATCACGGATCAGCTCAATCGCGCCGGCGACGAATATGGCCGCACCCGCCTGAAAAGCCTGCTGCGCAAAGCCGGTAAGCTGACGCCGGAAGAGATCGCGGATCGCATACTGGAAGATTTCGACAAGTTCACCGACGGCGCGCCGGCTTTCGACGATCAGACGCTGATCGTGGTGAAGGTCCGCGCATGACCGGGTCCTTTCAATATGACGGAGCGAGGTTGTTTTGCGAGGAGAGCGATCTTACGCGCATCGCCGAACGCGAGGGGACACCGTGCTACGTGTATTCGTCGGCGGGCATCCTGCGGGCCTTCCACGCTTATGACGGCGCGTTCGGCGATACGCCTCATCTGGTCTGCTATGCGGTGAAAGCCAACGGGAACCTCGCAATCCTTCAGCTGCTGGCGCGAGCGGGCGCGGGTTTCGACATCGTTTCGGGCGGCGAGCTGTTCCGCGTGCTGGAAGCGGGCGGCGATCCCGCCAAGGTGATCTTCTCGGGCGTGGGAAAGACGGTTGGAGAGATCGACTACGCGCTGGAACACGGCATCCGGGCGTTCAATTGCGAGTCGGAGCCGGAGCTGGCGTTGCTGGATGCGCTGGCGGGACGGCACGGGGTGAAGGCGCGCGTGGCGGTGCGCGTGAATCCGGACGTGGACGCTACTACGCATCCGTATATTTCCACGGGGCTGCGGAAACACAAGTTCGGAATCGACATCGCGGCGGCTCCGGGAGTTTATACGCGGGCGGGTTCGCTTTCCAACCTGATGCTGGAAGGAGTGAGCTGCCACATCGGATCGCAAATTCTGGATACCGAGCCGATGCTGGAGGCGATTGACAAGATGTTTCTTCTGGCGCAGCGGTTGCGCGGGGAGGGAGTGCCGATCCGGTCGCTCGATCTCGGGGGAGGGCTCGGGGTTGCCTACAAACCTGGGGAAGCGGCCCCGCCGATCGCGCCGTTCATCCAGGCGATTCGCGAGAAGGCCGCCGGGACGGGGCTGAGTTTGCTGATTGAACCGGGGCGGTCGATTGTGGCCGAGGCGGGCGTGCTGCTGACTCGAGTGCTGTATCGCAAGAACAATGGGGAGAAAGAATTCGTCATCGTGGATGCGGGCATGAACGATCTGATACGTCCGGCACTTTATCATTCACATCACGAGATCATACCGGTGCGGCAGAACGCGGCGGGGATAGTGGTGG
>JALYHQ010000198.1 GCA_030776455.1 Acidobacteriota bacterium
AAGCGGTACTGCCCTATGAGAGCGATGACGTCACGCGGCTGATAATGGACCGGCACGATGCAGACGCATTTGCACCGGTGGCGCATCTGACGGTGGGGGAGTTTCGCGACTGGCTGCTAGCGGAGGAGACCACAGGAGAGATTCTGAGCGCACTCAGTCCTGGGCTCACCCCGGAAATGGCCGCGGCGGCGGCGAAGCTGATGCGTCTTCAGGATCTTGTGACGGTGGCGGCGAAGATCCGGGTGGTGACGCGGTTTCGCAACACCCTGGGACTTGCCGGCCGCCTCTCAGCGCGGTTGCAGCCGAACCATCCTACCGACGATCCCAAGGGGATCGCCGCCGCGATCATCGACGGGCTGAGTTACGGCAGCGGGGACGCGGTGATCGGGATCAATCCGGTATCGGATAATCTGGCGGCGGTGGAGACCCTGCTTCGGCTGGTGGACCACTTGCGGGCGACCTGGGCGATTCCCACGCAGAGCTGCGTGCTGGCGCACATCACGACGCAAATGGATGCGATGGGGCGGGGCGCGCCGGTGGATCTGGTGTTTCAATCCATCGCGGGGACTCAAGCCGCGAATGCGTCGTTCGGAATCACGCTGGCGATGCTGGGCGAAGCGCGGCAGCAGGCGCTGGAAATGAAGCGCGGGTCAATCGGCGAGAACGTGATGTATTTTGAAACGGGGCAGGGAAGCGCGCTATCGGCGAATGCGCATCACGGGGTGGATCAGCAAACACTGGAGGCTCGGGCGTATGCGGTGGCGAGGGAATTTCATCCCCTGCTGGTGAATACGGTGGTGGGATTCATCGGGCCCGAATATCTGTACGACGGGAAGCAGATCATCCGGGCGGGACTGGAAGATCATTTCTGCGGCAAGCTGCTGGGTCTTCCGATGGGCTGCGATATTTGTTACACCAACCATGCCGAGGCCGATCAGGACGATATGGATGCGCTGCTGACGCTGCTGGGCGCGGCCGGCGTGAATTACATCATGGGCGTTCCGGGCGCCGACGATATCATGCTCAATTATCAGAGCACGTCCTTTCACGACGCGCTGTATCTGCGGAGCATTCTGGGACTGCGGCCGGCGCCGGAGTTTGAAACCTGGCTGGAAAGCATGCGGCCCGAGGGCCCGCGCATGCTGGCGCTGCTGGAGGGCTGATGCGGCGGCTCCGCGATTTCACGCCGGCACGGGTGGCGCTGGGTCGCGCGGGGCCGAGCGTGCCGACGCGCGAGCTGCTCGATTTTCAACTGGCGCATGCAAGGGCACGGGACGCCGTGCAGCAGGAGATGGATGCGCTGGGGTTGTTGGCTGAGATGGGTGGGGGGGCGATCTTGTTGTCGAGTTCGGCGCCGGATCGCGAGACGTATTTGCGGAGGCCGGACTTGGGGCGGCGATTGAGTGATGAATCGCGATGGCGGCTAGTGAAGTCGGAGTATGATGCGGCGTTCGTGGTAGTGGACGGGTTGTCGGCGCTCGCAGTGCAGCGGCACGCGGCGTTGCTGCTGGGGGCCGTGATGCGGGGGCTGGAAGGGTGGAAGCTGGCGCCGATCAAGGTGGTGGAGCGAGGGCGGGTCGCTATTGGGGATGAGATTGGGGAGGCACTGGGGGCGGCGTTATCGGTGGTGCTGATCGGGGAGCGGCCGGGGTTGAGCTCTCCGGATAGCATGGGCGTGTATCTGACATGGCATCCGCATGTGGGGGCGACGGATGCGGAGCGGAACTGCATTTCGAATATTCGGCCGGAGGGATTGAGTTATGACCTTGCGGCGCACAAGCTGGTGTTCTTGATGAACGAGTCGCGGAGGCGGAAGTTGTCGGGGGTGCGGTTGAAGGAAGAAGCGCGGGCCCTGACGGATGGTTAGGGCGGATCTTCGGTGGGGCGGTATCCGTTGCGCTTGAGCGTCTCGCGGGCGGCTTCCAACTGCTCGGGCGGCACATAGAAGAACGCGCCGGTGCGCGTGGTGCGGAAGATAGTGCCGCCGACGTAGTTGTCGGCCTCGACTGCATAATCGAGGCCGGCCTCGGTAAGCGCTGTTTCGAGCCGTAGCGCATCTTTCAGGCGCTTCGCGATATAGATGAGGTCCATCTCGCGGTCGCCAAAGTAGTCAGCGTCCCTGCGCATGCGTCCTCCCGTGGAGATCAAGCTCGAGGAATAGAGTGCCGGGGACTGGATTGAAGCGATAGGGCGGGATTTCATGGAAACCGAGAGAGCGGTAGAGCGCGATGGCTTCCGCCATTTGCGGCATGGTATCGAGGCGCATGCGGCGGTATCCAAGGCGCGCGGCTTCGGCAATCACGGATTCGGCCAGGAGGCGGCCCAGCTTGCGACCGGTGAAGGAACGGCGAACCCAGAGGCGCTTCATTTCGCAGGTTTCGGCATCGATTTTTCGGAGTGCGACGCAGCCGGCGGGTTCGGCGTCAATCCGGGCGAGGAGGAGGCAGCCTGAGGGCGGGGCATAGTCGCCGGGGAGGGTGGCGAGCTCGGTTTCGAAGGATTGGAAGGAGAGGTCGACGGCGAGCCACGCGGCGTATTCGAGGAAGAGGGAGCGGACGGTTTCGATGTCGGCGGGAGTGGCGGGGGCTAGCATGGTCAGTTCGGGGACAGGGCATGGCCCTGTGCTACGCGGACGGATTGCTTAACTTTTGCCGCGGGCGGTGCGCTTTTTGGGTTTGGACTCGGCCTCGGCGGCGCCGGAAACGTCCGCTGTAGACGCGGCGGGCTTGCGGGATGCGAGGCTTTGTTTGAGCGCCTCCATGATGTCGATGATTTTGGCGGGCTCGCGAGATGGGGGCGTGACTACTTCTTTACCCTTGATTTTTGCGTCGATCATCGATTGTAAATTGTCGCGATAGGTGTCGTGATATTTCTCGGGCTCGAAGGTGGCGGCCAGCGATTCAACCAGCATGCGCGCCAGCTCCACTTCCTTCTCTTTCACCAGCGACACGTCGGTGCGGAACTCGTCCACCTTGCGAACTTCGTTGGCGTAGTACATGGTGTGCATCATCAGGCCCTGCGGTCCGGGGCGGAAGATCACAATGTGCTCGCGGTTGTGCATGGCGATCTTGGCGACGCCCACGTAGCCGGTCTGCTTCAAGGTGTTGAACAGCAGCGCATACGGCTTCTCGCCGGCATCGTCAGGCGCGATGTAATAGGAGCTCTCGTAATACACGGGGTCGACTTCGGTGCCCTTCACAAATTCGAGGATCTCCATGACCTTGGCGGTGGAGGGCGCCATCTTCTTGATGTCCTCATCCTCGATGACGACGTAGCGGTCCTTCTCGTACTCGTAGCCCTTGACGATCTCGCTGCGGGGAATCGGTTTGTCCTCAGCCGCGCAGTAGATCACCTGCTTGACGCGCGATCCGTCGGCTTTGTGAAGCTGATTGAAGCTGATCCCGTCGCTGCGGGCGGCGGTGAAGAGCTTGACGGGGAACGAAACGAGTCCAAAGGCGAGTTGACCCTTCCAGACGGTGCTAGCCACGGGGAAAAACCTCCAAGATAGATATATTTACCACAAGTGTCAAACATTTTCAATAGGAAATGTGTGGCGGGGGCGTGACAATGACTGGTTTCGGTGATATTGTGCTGTCAGATGAACAAGCCTCAGGTGATGCGACGATTGGAAGAACATGACAAGGCACGCGTCGCGCAGCTTGCCGGATTTCGCGCCGAGATTGGGCGACGTGTGGCTTCGCTGGACCAGGGCGAAGGCGTCGATGGAAAGGAGTTCTTCGGTCAGCTTGAATGTGAGGAGGGTACGCTCCTGCGCAAAGGCAAGGCGAAATGAGAAGGGGCGTGGCATTGGCATGGTAGCTTTCGGCCTCAATTCGTGATCGGCTCGTTGCACGATACGATGTGGGGCGCGGGCACTGCGAGATATTGAGCGCAGGACTACCAATCGAATGGCGCCCTGAATATGCCCGCTTGTTACGAGAGCGATACGGTATAGAGGATCGGGTAGTTGCAGGGTGCATTGTGTCCAGATCATTGCTTGCTCATGTTCACGGTTATAACAACGTCAGCGTGAGCGCCGCCAACCGCAAGTTTGGACACGACGTTTTCCGGGAGAGCGCCTCAGATGCGGACAGGAAGTGGAAACTTCAACACGCCAGCGATTACAGGTAGAGAGTGATTCGGGATTTCGTTCATTCATCTGCCCATAACATCTCGTCGTCAGCGAACCTCTGGATGATCAGAGCGCGCCGCTTCAATAGGTCTCCCAATTCGGGCCACTGTTCAGGATCGCCAATGGAATAGTCGGAGTATCTCTTGCCACTGAGCATGGCCTCCGAAGCCTTAACCCAATGAGCTGCGATTGCGCGAAGTGCTTCTCGCGGGTGTCTACCCTCGTCACTGCTAATGTAATCTGTCGGAAGATCGCCGCTGATTGCCCACCAGCCTATCGATCCCGGTGACTTCTTTGACTGCACGGCCCACAAGGCTAGATATGGGTAAACGTAGAACGCGGGACCCTCTCCCACTCCCAAATGATCTACGTCGTGACGCTGGAGGTATTCTTCTACGCTCGTGCGCTCATCAGCGATCCACTCATCCTCGGAACTGAAAAGATCGCTCATAGGCGCCTCAATACTCGCACACAACGCTGTGCACTTGGTATTTCTTCACCACGCTCTTGGGACCCGTCTCATTGTGGCAATCGGCGCAGATGGCGCTCGTAAGGACGCGTCGGTGCTTAGTGCTGCCCGACGTGTGGATGACGTGGCACGTGACGCAGGTGACCTCTGAGCCGTTCTGCAGGACGTCGCGCACGCTCTTATATATGTGGCGGTCGCCTGGGTTCAGTGCCGGGTTATCGGCCTGCTTGAGGTCGATCTCGTAGTCCTTGAAGAGGTCGGCGCCGGGGATGAAGTTTGTGGGGTAGGGGAGGCCATTCGATTTCGAGTGGCCGCCGCGGAGGTGGCAGGATGCGCAGACTGATGTGATTTCTAGCGGGTTCTTCGGATATTTCTTTGAGAAGCGGACTTTGCTGATGTCGTCGGTGTGTGCCATGTCGACCACGCCGTGGCACGTGTAGCAGTCCAGCGCAGGAGTCGCAAACTCCAGGGTCTTGGGATTTACGGCAGTGGTGTGGCAGCCGGCGCACTGCTTTGCGAACTTTTCGTGATTCCAGGTCTTGCCGTCCCTTTCCAGGATGTCGTACTTGCCGTAGCCGGATAGCTTCACGGGACGTGCTTGTTTGGCGCCCACGAACATCTCACGCTTTTCGTTGGGCCAGACGGTGCGGGCATGGACGTTTTGCTGCCACGTGGTGGCCATTCCGGTCCGATGGCAGAACAGACACTCGTCACCGGTGACGAACTCGGGGACCTGGGCGGACAGGGCGGTCGCGAACACTGCGGCGGCCGCGCAATAACGAAACATGGGAGTGCGGCTCAATCGTCGGCGCGAACCCAGCCGTAGATCGCGTTGTCGCGAACCGGGCTGTGATCCAGGTATGCGTTCTTGATTCGCGACAGCGTGTCGGGGGGCAGGGGATTGCGCTTGGCCTTCACGTCGATGCCGTAAATCTTCGCGGCATTCAGTCCGAAGATCTTGGCCTTGTCTTCCTTGCTCAGCGGCTTGTAGCCGAACTTTTCGCACATCTCGTCGCTGATCTGGAAGCGCTTGAAAGCGTCGATGATCCATTGCGGCGAACCCCACCACAGGCAGTCGGTGCCCCATATGACGTGATCGGCGCCATAGTACTTCACGTTCTTGCCGATGCCGTGCATCGCCATCTTCGGATCAGCGATCACCAGCGGTCCGAAGAAGCTGCCGATTTCCGGATAGACATTGGTAATCTTCGGATTGCGTTTCTTGATGTCCATCAGGATGTTGTGCCACGCGAAATCGCCGGTGGTGGGATCGTAATTATTGTCCTGCTGCCAGTTCGGCTCGTTGGTGCCGTGCTGGAGGGCCGAGTGGTAGATAACGAACGTCAGATCGGGATTGTTCAGCGCGGCTTTCTCCACATCTTTCGGGTTCGCCAGGTGGCCCAGGATGCGGCTCTGGTATGAGTAGCCCTTGTGGACGCTGAAGATCTTCATTCCGCGCTTGCGCGATTCATCGTAGAACCATGCCGCGTTCTCGTCGTCGAGTTGGAAACCCTGGCCGGACTGGCCGGGATCGGAGTGGCAATACCACTTCCAGGATTTGATTCCGTATTGCTTCAGCTCGCGATCCATCTGCTCAATGAGCGCGGCCTTATCGGGCTTGTTCGCGGCCTTGTCCCAATAGTGGTTTGGCGCGAGATTTCCTTGCGGGAGCGCCCGCACGGACCCGGAGAGGCCGTTGATCTCCTTGGCCTTCTCAGACATCAGCCAGCTTGGCAGAATACCGCCGCCGCGGGCCCGGCCTTCGAGTTGCTTGCCCTCGGCGTCCTTCTGTTTTTCGCGTCCGGGCACGCCCGAGATGATCACCATGTCCGTCTCGGAGTCGAAGAAAATCTCCTTCATATATTGACGGAAACTGTACGACTCGACGTCGTTCCTCAAGTTGAAACCCATGTTTTTGATGATGGGATCGTCGCGGAACGGGAGCTTCACGCCGTTAGTGAAGTGGCTCTGGACGTCTAGCACGAAGTACTCGCCCTTGGGCCATTTCTCCTTGTAGGCTTCTTCTTCGGTGGTCTCGGCTTCGTCCACGTCGAAATTCTTGCCGTAGACCATGTTCGACGCCATGAAGGCGGTGGCCATACCCATGGAGCTGCCCATGAACTTGCGGCGATCCATGCCCAGCTTCTTGGATTTCTCCCCGGCCATCTGGCCGATCAAGTATTCAACCTGCTTCTGTCTCTGGTTCTGGGGGCGGGGAATGAACTCCTCATTCGACACCAGCTGCGTCGGCATGGGCGAATCGACGCCTTTCATCTGGTCACGCTTGAACTTTTGGATCCACATGGTGTCGTCGAAACCTTTCTTGTCTTACCTGACAGCCGTCAGCTTCTGGCCGTCCACCACGTAATCGAACCAGCCCATCATCATCTCTTCCCAGGTTTGCGGGCCCCAGCGAACGTCTTTACCAGGGTCGGGATTGAATTTGTTGTTCGGCGAGTTGTCGAAGTGGGCGACGCACTCCAGCCTTGCGCCCTTGGGCAGAAAGTATGGCTGCTCAAAACGGTATACCAGCTGCCAGTTGAAATCGTACTTTGGAACGTCGAGAATCACTTCGGAGCGGCCGTCTGGAAACACGGCGGTGTACTTGAAATCCTTGCCGCGCAGGTGCATGTGGGGCATCAGGTCCACCAGGTGGAGATCTTCCTTGGCTTCGAAGCTGGAGTGTACCTCGTAATTTGAAGCGCCCGCTGGGATCACGAATTTCGAATTGGTGGCCGTGCCGGTTTGGGCTCTGTGAGTAGCGGGTTCCTTGGCGAAGATCATCCCGACATAGGATTTATCCTTGGCCGCGTGGCCGTTCGGCGTATAGTGCATCTGGAAGACAAGGTCGCTTCCGGCCTTCAGCAGTTTGGCGGTGCCGGCTGGATATATCTTCGGCTGCTCGCCCGGGGCGAAGCCGACTAGTTTCTCGTATTTACCTTGCCGAGCACTTTCGCCGTTCTCTCCGATGGCTCCGGAATTGCCATCCACGATGGTCACGATGATGTGGTGCACCACGGCTCGATTGCCGGGACGGATTTCAGCCGCCTGCACCCAGCGGTCTTCGGTGAAGTTCGTCTTCACGCGGTAATACTTATACGGCACCACGCCTTCAGCCGGTACATCCACTTCGTGTTCGAGCGCGATCACGGCATCGGGCTTGCCGATGGTCCAGCCCGCCTGAAACCCGGGTGGTGGGGGAAGATCCTCGGCGCGACCTTCGGGAGCGCCAGAGTCGGTCCAGGCGATGATTGTGTCGATCTCGGCCTGAGTTAGCCGCCGGTCGTTCCGGAAATGCCCGTAGCGCGGATCGGCCAGCCAGGGAGGCATAGTGCGCGTCAAGACGGCCTGGCGGATCGACTTCGCCCACGGGCGGCCCTTCTCATAAGTGAGCAGCGACATGGGCGCGGATTCGCCAGGACGGTGGCATTCGACGCAGCGTTTATACAAGATCGGCGCGACGTTCTTTGTGAAAGTAGGTCTCTGCGCGGAGGTGTTGGCTCCGGCGGCAACCACGGTGAACAGCAGGGTACACGCTATGGCTTTCATGGCAGCAACCTCACGGGGGTTCTTAACGCATGATAAAACAAAATCTATGGCCGCAAACAGTTCTCATGCAAAACCGGGCGTCAACCGCCAGTTCGTACTCGCCGCGCGCCCCGCCGGCATGCCCAAAGAATCCGACTTCCACCTTGTCGAAAGCCCCATTCCGGCGCTGCGCGACGGCGAAGTCCTGTTACGCACAATCTACCTTTCGGTGGACCCCTACATGCGCGGGCGCATCAGCGGCGTAAAGTCCTATGCCGCGCCGGTCGAAATAGGACAAGTAATCGTCGGGGGAGCCGTATGCGAAGTTGCTGAATCGAAAAACCCGGCATTCCAGAAAGGCGACGTGGTGGAAGCCTACACGGGATGGCAGGAGTACGCGGTTTCGACGGGCCAGGGCCTGCGCAAGCTGGATCCGAACCTCGCACCGGTTTCGACGGCGGTGGGGGTGCTGGGGATGCCTGGGATGACCGCTTACTTCGGATTCCTGGACATCTGCAAACCGCAGCCGGGCGAGACTGTGGTGGTTTCGGGAGCGGCAGGGGCGGTTGGATCGCTGGTGGGCCAGATCGCCAAGATCAAGGGCTGCCGCGCGGTGGGGATCGCGGGCGCGGACGACAAAGTGGCGTGGCTGGTGAATGACCTGGGCTTCGACGCCGCGTTCAACTACAAGACCACTTCCGATTACGCGGGCAAGCTTCGGGAGCTGTGCCCGAAAGGCATCGATTGCTATTTCGATAACGTCGGCGGCGCCGTCACCGATGCCGTGTTTGCGAATCTGAATGTCCGGGCTCGCATTTCGATTTGCGGGCAGATCTCGCAATACAACCTGGAAAAGCCCGAGCCTGGTCCGCGCCTTCTGGGCTACTTCATTGTGAAGCAGTGCCGCGCCGAGGGCTTCCTGGTGACGCAGTTCGCGGATCGCTTCAAGGAAGGCATTCCGCAGATGGCGCAGTGGATTCACGCAGGCAAGATCAAATACCACGAAGACATCGTGGAAGGATTCGAGAACACCGCCCGCGCCTTTATCGGAATGCTGCAAGGCGCGAACACCGGCAAACGGCTCGTCAAATTGTGATCAGCACGCTGTCCATTCTGATTCCGGCTTTCAATGAGGAGGAGTACATCGCCGCGGTGTTACGGCGGGTGATCACGGCGGAGCTGCCGGCGGGGATGGGGCGGGAGATCATCGTGGTGGACGACGGTTCCACCGATGGCGGAGCGGAGGCCGTGGAGGCGTTCCAGCGCGGGTGTGAGCTGCCCGTCAAGCTGGTAAGGCATCCCCGGCGTCTGGGCAAGGGCGCGGCGATTCGCACGGCGCTGGAGCAAGCGACGGGGGAATTCGCAGTGATCCAGGATGCGGATCTGGAATACAATCCGGCCGAGCTGGCGAATATCCTGACGCCGCTGCTGGACGGCCGCGCGGATGCGGTATTCGGCTCGCGCTTCCTGCCCTCGCGCGAGCGCCGCGTGATGTATTTTTGGCACGCGCTGGCGAACCACATTCTTACCACGCTCACCAATATCGCCGCCGATCTCAATTTGACCGACATGAGCACCGGCTACAAGGCCTTTCGCACCACGCTGGTCAGCAGCATTCCGCTGCATGCGAACGGGTTCGGCGTGGAGGCCGAGCTGACCATCAAACTGGCGCGCCGCAAAGCGCGAATTTACGAAGTCCCTATTACTTATGACGGCCGCACTTACGAGGAAGGGAAGAAGATCCGGCCCGGCGATGCGCTGGTGATGCTGTGGACCATTCTGCGCTCCAGGCTATCGCGCAAGCTGTATAAGGATTCGGGTCCGGATATTTTGGACGCACTTTCCGACGCGCCGCGGTTCAATCGCTGGATGGCGGATACGGTGTCGCCGTGGCTGGGGGAGGACGTGCTGGAGATCGGATGCGGGATCGGGAACCTCACACGGCATCTGGCGCGGCGGCGGCGGTCATACATCGCGAGCGACATCGATCCGGATCATCTGGCGCGGCTCGCGCAAGCGCTGCAGCACCGGCCTAACGTCAAGAGCGCCGTGTGCGATTTGGGTCGTACCGGGGATTTTGAAGAGTTGCTGGGAAAGATGGATTCCGTGGTCTGTCTGAATGTTGTCGAACACACGGAGGATGATTTGTTGAGTCTGAGGAATATTCGGTCGGCGTTGAAGCCAGGCGGGCGGGCGGTGGTGCTGGTGCCGCAGGGTCCGGGGGTTTACGGGACGCTGGACAAGGCTCTGGGGCATTATCGGCGGTATACGGTGGCGGAGTTGAAGAAGAAGGCGGAGGACGCGGGGTTTCGGGTCGAGCGGATGATCGAGTTCAATCGGGTCACGTATCCGGGGTGGTTTGTGAACGGGCGGGTGATGAAGAAGACCACTTTTTCCCGGTTTCAGCTGAGGGTGTTTGATCGGATGGTGTGGCTGTGGCGGGGGATTGACCGGTTCTTGCCGTGGCCGCCGACGAGTTTGATTGTGATTGCTGTGCGGGAGGATTGAGGCTGGCAGGCGAAACCGCCTGCCCCACCCTTGGCAATACACGCACAAACTAAAGCACCGAATTCAGGTGGCTTCGAAGAGGCCGGCGGCGCCCTGGCCGCCGCCGATGCACATGGTGACTACTCCGTAGCGGCCCTTGCGGCGCGTGATTTCGTTGGCCAGCGTGCCGACCATGCGGGAGCCGGTCATGCCGAAGGGATGGCCGATGGAGATGGAACCGCCGTTGACATTTAGCTTCTCGGGATCGATGCCGAGGCGATCGCGACAGTACACCACTTGCACGGCGAAAGCTTCGTTCAGTTCCCACAGATCGATGTCGTCGACCTTCAGGCCGTGGCGCTTGAGAAGTTTCGGGACCGCAAATACCGGACCGATGCCCATTTCGTCGGGCTCGCAGCCGGCCACGGCGAATCCGCGGAAGACCAACTTATAGGGAATACCGAGAGCATCCGCGCGCTCGCGCGACATCAGCAAAGTTGCCGACGCGCCGTCGGAAAGCTGGGACGCGTTGCCCGCGGTGACGCTGCCCTGTCCGCTGGTCTGGTCGAAATGCGGCTTTAGCGATAGCAGGCCTTCCAGCGTGGTATCGGGACGATTGCACTCGTCCTTGTCGCAGCAGGCTTCCTCGGTTTTCGCTACTTCGCCGGTCTTCTTGTCGAGTACGGCGCGGGTGACGCGCATGGGCGCGATCTCGCCCTCGAAGAATCCCTCGCGCTGGGCGCGGGCGGTGCGCTGCTGGCTCAAGAGCGAGTACTCGTCCTGCATCTCGCGGCTGATTTTGTAGCGCTTCGCTACCACTTCGGCGGTCTCGCCCATCACCATGTATACGCCCGGCGTGGTTTCCTTTACCACCGGATGCGGATCGGTAGAGCGCGCCGTCAGGCTGATGCTCTCAACGCCGCCGCCGATGGCCGCGTCCGCGCCTTCGTTCAGGATCTGATGCGCGGCCATAGCGACGGCCTGCAAGCCCGACGAGCAGAAACGATTTACCGTGGTCGCCGCCACCGTCACCGGCAGTCCCGCCAGCAATGCCGAAATACGCGCCACATTGCTGCCTTGCTGCCCGTGCGGCTGGGCGCATCCCAGGATAACGTCCTCGATGGTCGCCGGATCCAGCTGCGGCGTCTTCCGCAGCACGTCCCGGATGCAGTGGGCGGCCTGGTCCTCGGGCCGGGTCATGTTGAACGAACCGCGGAACGATTTGGCCAGCGCCGTGCGCGAACTTGCTACGATCACCGCTTCTCTCATGCCGTCGCCGTCTTCCCTTTGTCGAAATCCGCGAACTTCTTGCCTTCTTCGGCGAGCCGCTTCAACAGCGGCGCCGGGGCCCAAAGAACGCCGTGCTGCTTCTCGAACTCGCAGACACGCGCGTAAACCTTATCGAGACCCACCAAGTCCGCATACTTCATGGGACCGCCGCGATGAGCGGGGAACCCGTAGCCGTAGAGATAAATAATATCGATGTCCACCGAACGCAGCGCGAAGCCCTCTTCCAGGATGCGCGCGCCTTCGTTCACCAGGGCATAGATGTTGCGATCCACAATCTCTTCCGCCGAAATGGAGCGCGGCGCGATACCCGCTTCCGTGCGTATCTGTTCGATCAGCTTGTCCACTTCGGGATCGTGCTGGGCGCGCCGGTTCTCGTCGTATTTGTACCAGCCCGCACCGGTCTTCTGCCCGTAGCGGCCCATTTCACACAGCCGGTCCTCCAGCAGCGGCTGCCGCACGCTGGTGTTCAAGTGATCCTTGAACTCTTTGCGAATCCGCCAGCCGACGTCGAGGCCGGCCAAGTCGCCAGTGGCGAGGGGACCCATGGCCATCCCGTAGTCGTACAGCGCCTTGTCCACGGCCTCCACGGTGGCGCCTTCCTCCACCAGGAACTGGGCCTCGCGGCGATACGGTCCGAACATACGATTGCCCACGAAACCCCGGCAGTTGCCCACCAGGACACCGACCTTACCCAGCTTTTTCGAGAGCGACATACAGGTGGCGATCACTTCGTTCGAAGTCGCCTTGCCTCGCACCAGTTCGAGGAGTTTCATTACGTTCGCCGGGCTGAAGAAGTGCGTTCCGATCACTGCTTCGGGACGCGCGGTTGCCGACGCGATTTCGTCGATGTTCAGGGTGGAAGTATTGGAGGCGAGAATCGCGCCGGGCTTCACGATCTTGTCGAGCTCGCCGAAGATGTTCTTCTTCAGATCCATGCCTTCAAACGCGGCTTCAATCACCATGTCGACGTTTTCAAAGCCGTCATAAGTGAGCGTGGGTGTGATGCGCGCCATGCGTTCATCCATCTGCTGCTGGGTGAAGCGGCCCTTGGCGACCGAGTTGGCGTAATTTCTCTTGATGGTGGCCATGCCGCGGTCGAGCGCCGTTTGCTCGGTTTCCTTGAGCAGCACGGGGATGCCCGCATTGGCGAACACCATGGCGATGCCGCCGCCCATGGTTCCAGCCCCGACCACCGCCGCTTTATTCACCGGAATCTGCGGCGTCTCCTTGGAAATGCCCGGAATCTTGGCCACTTCGCGCTCGCCGAAGAAAGCATGAATGAGCGCCTTGGACTGATCCGAGAACAGGCATTCGAGGAACAACTCCTGCTCGCGCTTTACGCCTTCGTCGAAGGGCAGCGTGGTGGCGGCTTCCACGGCGTCGATGGCCGCCGCGGCCGCCTTGATGTTGCGCTGTTTTTTGCGGGCTGTATCGCGAGCGGCGGCGAAGATGGGGGCGTTCTGTTCCGGAGTTCCGAGCTTCTCGTTTAAATCGCGAGTGCGGCGGGGCGATTTTCCGCGCGCGAATGCGATTGCGCCGGCGAGCAGGTCGCCCTCTACGATTTCGTCTATGATGCCGTACTTCAGCGCCTCGGCGGCGCCGATCGGGTCGCCTATCTGGCACATCTCGGTGGCCTTGGCGACTCCGGCAAGCCTGGGCAATCGCTGGGTGCCGGCCGCGCCGGGGATGATCCCGAGCTTGACTTCCGGCTGGCCGACCTGGGCGGTCTTCACCGCCACGCGATAATGACAGGCCATCGCGGTTTCGAGACCACCGCCGAGCGCGGTTCCGTGGATCGCCGCCACCACCGGCTTCGGCGATTGCTCGATGCCGTCGAGGATGTGCAGGAATCCCAGGTCGCGGCTTTTGTCGCCAGACGTGATCTTGCCGAACTCCTTGATGTCGGCGCCGGCGATGAAGGTGCGGCCACCGCCGATCAGAACGATCGAGTGGATGGAATCGTCTTTGCCGAATTGCTCGACCGCCGCCGCGATTCCTTGCGGGACGCCGGGGCTGAGCGCGTTCACGGGCGGGTTGTTCACGGTAATGATGCCAACGTCGCCGTCTTTACTGGTAAGTACTAAATCACTCATGTGTATTGATTCTATCGCAGGTGGGTGCGGGCGTTCGCGCTCATTAGATGTCCGGCACGGAGAAGCCCTCGTCGCGCGCTGCGCGCTTCAGGCGCTCGTCACGCGCAAGGAATATCCGATTGCCAGGGCGTTCGCCGCACCAGACCAGGGCCGCAGCGATCTGAAGAGCATCGGCGGCGCGTACGTCATAACGGTCGACAACGGCCGCGGCGTGATCGCGGACTCTATTGGGAGGCTGCACTTCCCGCCAGTTTCCACTGAGTATCTGGATCCGCTTGCAGGAAGCCGCGTATTACATCTCCGTAAGCGCTTCCCGCCGCCGCAACGCCCGAGCGTTGACAGGATTTCCAGCATGGTTCCCCACCCGACGACGGGAGAGTGTTCCGAGATCAACTGGCGTGCGCGACCATAGTCCTGATCGGTACGCAAAGCGGGACCAGGGCGCTACTGTCCCAAATTGCCGGCATCGCGATCGTCGCGGTCTTCCGAAATTGCCCTAACGGCCGCTTCTACCACGCCTGGTGAGACAGGTGAGCCGGCGCCGACGGCAAAGAAGCTTACGTCGTCAAACGCTTGCCTGGGGAGTTTGAGATCGCCGGAGGCAACTAGTGGGAGTTCATCCGGGGTGGACTCGCTTGCATCCAGCGGGACGATTTTGGCAATGGGAAGATCGCGGTCGCGGATGATGATCTCTTCTCCGGCGCGGACCTCCTCCAGATAGGCGCCGAGTCCCTTCTTGAGCTCGACAATGTTAACAGTCCGCATACAGTCATTATCGCACTGGCGCGCCCTACGCTATTGAGGGTAGTGCGCTAATTGCGGACCATGTTTGGAGCGTCGCCGAAATACCGGCATAATCTGAAAGGCGAGAACCCTCTTGATGGTCCGCAAGCTGAATTACGACGAGGCACGACAATACGTTATTACGAGCATCCACGATTTCCTGGAAGGGACCGGAGCGCAATAGGACTGGGATGTTTTCACATCGATCCCGACAGGGTTCCCGGACCTTGAAGCCGTGCAGAGCTACTGCGCATACCTGTTTACCACGCACCCTGATCCTGTCGATTACTGCAACGAGGAGGGAATGAATTTAATGCGTCGGAAACTTGAGGACCTAAGAGAACACGATGCGTCCACTCAAGAGCCAGGGACACAGATTTAGCGCACTACCTTGGCGGGTCCGGTAGAATATTCTCCATGCCACTTAGTGACATACTATTGCCCGACTTCGACGAAGAGATGGCGGCTACGCGGACGACGCTGGAGCGCGTGCCGGGCGGGAAATTTGACTGGAAGCCGCATGTGAAGTCGATGGCGATGGGACAACTTGCGCAGCACCTGGCGACTATTCCGCACTGGGGGTCCATGATCATTAGTCAGGAGTCATTGGACGTCGCTCCCGGCGGCGTGCCGCTGCCTCAGCTCGCGCAGGTGAAGACAACGGCCGACATTCTCGAGATGTTCGATAAGAACGTCGCCGGGACTCGATCAGCGATTGCGGGCGCGTCCGATGAGGACCTGAGGAAGACATGGACGCTACTGGTGAACGGCAAGACGGTTGTCAGCATGCCGCGAATCGCCTGCTTGCGAGGGTTTGTCATGTACCATAACGTGCATCATCGGGCCCAGCTGGGCGTGTACCTTCGCCTTAACGATGTGCCAGTGCCTGCGATTTATGGTCCGTCGGCGGATGAGAACCGGTTTTGACAGCCAGCAGATTGAGGAAGTCCGCGATCCAGGGGGTCTGCTTCTTGCGGCGGCGTGTGACGCCCACCCATTTTCTGAGGAACCCGTGGCGTGTCAGCGGGCGGGAAACCAGGGTGGCCGGGTTCAGGTAGGGCTCGACGGCCCAACGCGCCAGCACGGCGATACCGAGACCGGCTTTCACCATTTCGAGGATGGCTTCAGTAAGCTCGACGCGGGAAAATCGGCGGAGCTGGATGCCGGCGGGCTCCAGCAGTTCGATATAGAGCCGCATGCTCTTGAGTGAAACCGAATATCCGATCAGGTGCTCACCCTCGAAATCCTGGGCTGCAATCCAGGGCTTGACCGCCAGCGGGTGGGCAGGGTTCATCAGTACCACCAGTTCATCCTCAAACAGGGGCGTTACCGAGAGATCGCGCCGGTCCACATCGCAACACACAATCGCGATGTCCAGCTTGCCGGCGTTCAAAGCTTCGATGGGACGGTGCGTGGCTTCCACCACGATTCGCACATCCACGCCGGGGTAGCGGTTTTCGAATGCCTTCAAATGCGCGGGAAGCCAGTGGTAGCAGGTATAGCACTCGGTGGCGATACGCAGAGTGCCTTGATGGGAATCGGCGGCGGAGCAAAGGCGGGTGCAAGCTCGATCAAGCTCGGTCAAGATAGCGCGAGCCGATGCCAGTAAGGTCTCGCCGGCGGGCGTAATGGCCATCTTGCGGGGCAGACGGAGGAACAGCTTGAGCCCCAGCATCTCCTCGACCTGGCTCAACTGATGGCTAAGCGCGGACTGCGTCAGGTTCAGCCGGACGCTCGCCGCAGTGATGGTGCCTTCCTCGGCAATCGCGGAAACCAGCTTCAGATGGCGCAATTCGATGCCTTCCGTCGAGGTATGCATGGCTTTCATACATTGTATGCAAACAATGCGCGGATTGATTGGCAGGTCCCGCGCATCAAGCACCCATGGACTTTCTTCAGGACGTGCGTTTCAGCTTGCGGCTCTTTCGCAAGAATCCCGGCTTCGCGTTTGCAGCGGTTTTCGCGCTGGCGCTCAGCATCGGCGCGAATGCCTCGGTGTTCAGCGTGATCAATTCGGTGCTGCTGCGCCCGCTGGGATACCGCAATCCGCAGGAGCTGGTGAACATGTGGCGAATCCGGCCGGACGGAGGCCGCTACCCATTCACGATACCCGGATTTATCGATTACCGCGACCGGAATCGCGTATTCCAGGAAGTAACGGCCATGGGGAGCTGGAATACCAACCTGACCGGCGAGGCGCAACCGGAGCGCGTGCTAGGGGTACGGATCTCCGGGAATTACTTCCGAATGCTCGGCGTCGACGCGATCGCCGGACGCACGCTGCTGCCCGAGGACGAAGCGCCCGGCAGTCCTAAGGTGGTGGTGCTGACGTGGCCGCTGTGGCAGCGGCGTTTTGGCGCGGATCGCAGCCAGATTGGACGCAGCATGCTGCTCAACGGCGAGCGTTACACGATTGTGGGAGTACTGCCGCCGGAGTTCCGCTTGCAGTACAACCACGCAGAACTGGCGGTGCCGCTGTCTCCCGACACCGATCCGTGGCGCAATAATCGCAAATCCACGGCGTTTCTAATGATGGTGGGACGAATCAAAACCGGTATGCGCATCGAAGACGCGCAGACGGATCTGCAACGAATAGCCGACGAGTTGCAGCGCGAGTTTCCCGTCGCCGGCGCCGGCGGCGTGAGCATCCGGCTGGTCCCGCTAAAGCAGGACCTGGTGGCGAAATCGCAAACCATGCTGTGGATCCTGTGGGGCGCCGTGGGACTGGTGCTGTTGATTGTGTGCGCGAATCAGGCGAGTCTGCTCATTGCCAAGGCGGCCGCGCGGCACAAGGAGATGGCCGTCCGATCGGCGCTGGGCGGCAGCCGGATGCGATTGTTCCGGCAGTTGGTGACTGAGAGCGCGCTACTCTCACTCGCGGGCGGTGCATGCGGAGCGGTGCTGGCAGGCTGGGGAGTGAAGCTGCTGTTGATGCTGAGTCCCACCGATCTGCCGCGATCCTCGGAGGTTCACGTAGACGCAGTGGTGGTGGGCGCCACCATTGCGGTCTCAGTGCTGTGCGGGCTGGTGTTCGGATCGATTCCGGCCTTGCATGTTTTGCGAAACGATCTCAACGGCGGGCTACGGGGCGATTCGCGCGGGAACACAGCCGCCGCGGGGCAGGGAACTGCGCGGCGCGTATTGGTGATCGCCGAGGTGGCTCTATCGGTGGTAGTGCTCGCCGGAGCGGGATTGCTGATCCGCAGCTTCGTCGTGCTGGGCCGCCTGGATCCGGGATTTCGCCCGGAACATGTCTTGACCGTGCGATTGTCGATGCCCGCGACTCACTATGCCGGCCTGCAGTCCATCCTCACGTTTCACGACCGGCTGCTCGACCGGCTGCAGCGGCTGCCCGGCGTGGAGGCGGCGGGCGCGACCA
Source organism: Acidobacteriota bacterium (assembly GCA_030776455.1). Classification (GTDB taxonomy): domain Bacteria; phylum Acidobacteriota; class Terriglobia; order Bryobacterales; family Bryobacteraceae; genus JALYHQ01. Next base: position 18,162 of record JALYHQ010000198.1, read on the forward strand.
ATATCCTGCCGTTGAGCGGCCCCACGGCAAGCTCTGATTTCGCGATTAGAGGGCATGTGACGCCGCCAGGGAAAGCGGGACCGGGCGGGGAGTATCGCATGATCGATGCTGGATACTTGGCCGCCATGGGCATTCCCATCACGCGAGGGCGGGGAATTCTGGCAAGTGACACCGGCCAGACGCAGAGCGTGGCCCTGGTATCGGAAAGTGCGGCGCGCAGGTATTGGCCGAATGAGAATCCAGTGGGCGCGCACATTCTGTTGGACGACAATTCCCCCGCACGCGATGTGGAGGTGGTGGGAGTGGCCGGAGACGTTCGTGGCCTGACACTCGAAGAAGAGCCGATGGCGTGCGTCTATGTCCCGTTCACACAGATTCCGGGCGGCCTGGTTCGGTTTGTGGCAAACAACTTCTTCTGGGCCGCGCGAACGTCGCAGGCGCCTATGACGCTGGGGCCCGCGCTGCGGCGTGAGGTTCAGACGGTGGACGGAGATGTTGCAGCCGCGGCCACTCTACCTATGACGCAGTACCTGGATCGGTCTCTGGCAGCGAGGCGCTTTGGAGTCCAAGTGCTGGCAACGTTCGCCGCGGCGGCGCTGCTGCTGGCAGGCACTGGATTGTACGCGTTGATCTCGTACTCGGTAATGCAGCGGACGCGCGAGATCGGCGTGCGTATTGCGCTGGGGGCACGATCGCGGGATGTGGTGGTTTTGGTAATGCGCGAGGGCGTTGGACTTGCGCTGGCTGGCGTGTTGATCGGCGTCGTGAGCGCCATTGCGGTGACCCGCACCATGTCGGCGCTGCTGTTCAACGTGAGCGCACAGGATCCGGGGGTACTGGTGGGTGTGTGCGTGATGCTTGTCGCGGTGGCGGCCGGCGCGAGCTACCTGCCGGCGCGGCGGGCGGTGCGAGTGGATCCGATGGTGGCGTGGCGAAGCGAGTGATGCGATCTGCCTGACACCCTTACGGTCGCGGCTCGGAAGGCGCGGCGGAAGGCGCGATGGAAGGTGCGGAATGTGTGCGGTGCGGCTTCACCACTGCTTTTAGCAACAACCACGCCAGCAGCGGCAGCAGCGCAAACGTGAAACAGATCGGCTGGAATCCGTATTTTTCGATGACCCAGCCCATTTGAGGCGATACCAGGGCCTGCATCAGACCGTATGCGAAGATCAGCGCGCTCACGCCGAACGCCGCGCGATCGGCGCCGTAGAGATCCACGGGGATGGTATACATATTCGCACTCCATGCCGCGATCCAGAAATAGCTGAGTGACATCCCGATGGTGGCCAACAGCGGAGTTGGCAACAGCGGGATCGCCATGGTTCCCAGCAAAATGCACGCGGCGATGAGACACACGCGCTTGCGGGCGTCGACGGGCGTGAGCCCCCCTCGAATGAATCGCCAGGAAAGACTGCCGCCCAACATCGCTCCGAAGTAGCCCGCGATGGGGATGTAGGGCGTGTAGTGCGAAGCGACGGCGGGAGTCAAGTGGTGGACCCGCACCAGGTACGTTGGGCTCCAATTGATCCACAAATAGTAGATGGTCATGCCGGTCCCGTTCGCGAGGACCATTGCCCAGAGGCGCGGATCGCGCGCCAGGATCCACGACCCCAGACCATGCTCGGATTTCGGCTGCGTAAGCGGCCGCACCAGCCGTGAGGTGATCAGCCAGGCGGGAATCCAGATCAGGCTCAACATGCCCGCCGCGAAGAAGGACCAGCGCCATCCGAAGGCGGGATTGTACGCGAAGAAGACCGCGAAACTCGGCGCGAGTCCCGCTCCCAGGCTGAGACCGAGCTGCCCCATGCCCGCGCCGACGGCCCGCTCTTCGGGCTTCAGATACATGGCCGTCGCCTTGCCGACGGCCGAGACGCCGCTGGCTTCCGCGATTCCGAGAAGCGCGCGGCAGATCAAAAGCTGGGTGAATCCGCGCGAGAGGCCGGTGCCGAAACTGGCGACGGCCCAGACCGCCACCGACAGGCAAATACCGCGGTTGAGCCCGACGCGGTCAATGAACCATCCCATGAAGGGTGCGGCCAGCGCATAGGCCAAGGCGAAGACCAGCAAGAGGCTCCCGTAGTCGGCGTAGGAGAACGGCGCTGTTCCTTTTTCGGGGTGGGTGCGCCAGATATCCACCATGGTCGCGAGGACCTGGCGGTCCAGATAATTGAGGACCGCGCTGAAGACGAAGATGGTGACGGCGGTCCAGCGTGCGGAGGTGGACGAGAACAAGGGGTTATTGTAACGCAGCGGCTGTGGGGGGATGGTGTAGCTTTGAGTAGTGAGACACATTCGATCGGTGAAGACCGGACCGATGATGACTGGCAAAGGCGAGGTTGGCGATCGAAGGGATGCCGTCGCGGCCATTCGACGCGGACTCACTCAGGCGAGGAAGGGGATGGGGCGCTCCGTCGATGAGGTTTTTGACGACATCGAAAAGGAGTGCGCCGCGCGGAGGGCATGACTCGGAGGCGGAGTCTAGTCTTGGTATTTGTCTGCTCAGCTGTGATGTTGTTCTTGTTCTCGCCTACGCGGCCATGCGTGATTCGACTCGCGGTGCCTGGCTCAACTTATGGTGGTGTCCTTTTGTTCTTACCTAATCCTCTTCGCGACAAGGCACCTGAGTACCAGGCTCAGCAACTACTGTCGCTCTTCCAGCAAGGTCGGGTGTCTCGACGCAGTAAGGTTTGCAGGCGGAGATCTAGAGGGGGAACAGAAAGAAAGGATAGAAACCTTTTGCCAGGCCAGGGCAGCAGGAAGGTCGTTGCGTGGAATTTGTTCGATAGAGTCGATAAGAATGATGGCTTCCAAACTGCAACTGTCCAGTATCGGGGCCAAGCGGTTGGGCAACCAGAACCGGGCTTAGAGTTCATCAGCGTTACTCTTCGAAAAGAAGGCAACGTGTGGCGCATCATCAACTGCGCTTATCCGCATGGAGTTTGATTTCACGAGTATTTGTGGAGTGTGCGCGGCCAGGGGATGTTTCGTGGATCGGAGAGGCCGATTGCTAATCGGCCGCAGATTGCTAATCTGCCCCACAACTAACCTAACTGAGCCAGGCGCTCGCCTAGATACTCCAGGAGCTTTCCGGCGCCGCCGGTCCCGTCGAGGGGCAGGCGCAGGACGCCGGCGGGGGTGAACTGGGCGTCCTTGGTGGACTGGACCATGCTCATCAAGCGGGCCGGGTCCACGCGGGATTCTTTGTGGAACTTGATGCTTGCGATGCCTTGGCGTCGGTCGATGGCTTCGATGCCGAGCTTTTGGGCCATCGATTTCAAGACTGAAAACTTGATCAGGTTGAGCACGGCGCCTGGGGCTGCGCCGTAACGGTCCTGCATCTCTTCGAGAATTCGTTCGGCGTCTTCTTTGTTGCGCGCGTCGGCGATGCGTTTGTAGGCGCGCAGGCGCTGATGCTCTTCGGAAATGTACTCGGGCGGGATGCGGATATCGAGTCCCAGGTTCAGCGTGGAATGCACTTCCAGCGGAACTTCCTCGCCTTTTAGTTCGTGCACGGTTTCCTCGAGCAGGCGCACGTACATGTCGAAGCCCACCGCTTCGATGTGGCCGTGCTGCTCGCCGCCCAGCAGGTTGCCTGCGCCGCGCAGTTCCAGATCCAGCGCGGCGATTTTGAAACCGGCGCCGAGATCGCTGAACTCCTTGAGCGCCGCCAAGCGCTTGCGAGCCACCTCGCTTAGCTCGGTATCGGCGGGCACCAAGAGATACGCGTACGCTCTGCGATTTGACCGGCCCACGCGTCCGCGTAATTGATATAACTCCGACAAGCCGTACCTCTCGGCATTCTCGATCAGCATCGTGTTGGCCAGCGGAATATCGATGCCGTTTTCGACGATGGTAGTGGACACGAACACGTCGAACTCGTGGCGCATGAATCCCAGCAGGACCTTTTCAAGAGCGGCTTCTCCCATCTGGCCGTGCCCCACACCTATGCGGACCTCGGGCAGCAGTTCCTGGATCATGGCCGCGCGCCGGAAGATGGTGTCGATGCGGTTGTGTATGAAGAAAACCTGGCCGCCGCGGCTGAGCTCTTGTTCGATGGCGGTGCGGATCAAGTCGGCGTTAAAGTGCGCCACCACGGTGTGGATGGCCAGCCGATCCTTGGGCGGCGTTTCAATGATGCTCATGTCGCGCAGGCCGAGCAGGGACATATGCAACGTGCGCGGGATCGGCGTGGCTGTCATGGTGAGCACGTCGACGTTCTTTTTCATCTGCTTCAGGCGCTCTTTGTGGCGGACTCCGAAGCGCTGCTCTTCGTCCACCACCAACAGGCCCAGGTCGCGAAATTCCACATCTTCCGACAGCAGCCGATGCGTGCCGGTCAGGATGTCGATCTTACCCTCGGCGGTGTCCGCAAGAATCTGTTTGATCTCTTTCGCTGACCGGAAGCGGCTCAGCATCTCGATCCGCACCGGGAACGCTGCGAAGCGGCGCTTGAAACTCTCGTAGTGCTGGAATGTGAGCACCGTGGTGGGCGCCAGCACCGCGACTTGCTTGCCGTCGCCCAGCGCCTTGAATGCCGCGCGCATGGCGACCTCGGTCTTCCCGAAACCGACATCGCCGCAAAGCAGACGATCCATGGGCTGCTCGCTCTCCATATCGCGCTTGATCTGCTTGACGGCCGAAAGCTGGTCCTTGGTCTCGCTGAATTCGAACGCATCCTCGAATTCGCGCTGCCAGTTGGCGTCCGGGGAGAACTGAAAACCCTCGGCCATGCGGCGCTCGGCGTAGAGCTTGAGCAGCTCATCCGCCATGTCGCGCATTCGGGTTTTGACGCGGCTCTTGGTGCGCTCCCAGGTGACGCCACCCAGACGATCGAGCGGCGGCGCTCCGCCTTCGCCCGCGCCGCGATATTTCTGGATCAAGTCCATGCGCGTCAGCGGCACGTAGAGCTTGGCTTCAGCGGCGTATTCCAGCAGCAGGAACTCGCCCTTGGTGTCACCCTGCGCTATTTCCCGGATGCCGTGAAACTTGCCGATGCCGTGAGTGACATGGACCACGAAATCGCCCGGCTTCAGGCCCGCCAGATCGGCCTGAAACGCCGCAAGCTGGGATCGAGTGGGCGCTTGCTGCGCTACCAGGTCGGAGTTCTCGAAGAGATCTTCCGATCCGAAGATAGCTATCTGATTGTCCTGAAAAACAACGCCGCGGCGAATGTGTCCTTTCACCAGGAAGGTACTGGCCACGGCGCCGGCCATGTAGGACCGCTCGGCAAGATACTGGTTCGGGCCGGCATCGGCTAAGCCAAGCTGGAAGGGAACCGAATATTCCTGCAGGATGTCGGCGAGGCGCTCGAGCTCGCCCGTGGAAGGCGCGAAGAACACCACACGATTGCCCTGTTCCACCAGCGTGCGCGCTTGCGAAACGGCCACCTGCATGTTGCCGTGGAACGCCATGGAGGGCCGCGACGCAAGGTGCGCCACCTCGGGGTCGTCGCCCAGCTCCAACTGCCTCAGAGCGACTTCAGCTGTTCCCTCAATATGCGCCCGGAACTCGTTCCACTGAAAGAAGTTCAACTCGGGATCGATGGGCGCGGGCCGCTCCGGATCGAGCAGACGTTTCCAGAGGCGCTCGGCTGCGGATCCGATGTTTTCAGGCTCGTCCAGAACCACTACGGGGTTATCCAGCAGGGTGGCGAGCGAGTTCGAACGCGGGCGCTCCAGCGGCGCCAGGAATTCCCAACCGGCTTCCAGCGCTTCGCCCTGGCGCGGATATTCCACCAACGGAAGCACGGTGGCGTCATTCACTTTGAGCACCGAACGCTGGGTCTCTACGTCAAAGCGGCGGATGGATTCAATCTCGTCGCCGAAGAATTCGATGCGTACGGGTTTGGCGGCCTCGGCCGGGAAAATGTCGAGAATGCCTCCCCGCAGCGAGTACTCACCGGTCATCTCGACGGGCTCGCGCTTTTCGTAGCCGATGGATTGCAGGTGCGCCAGCAGATCGCTGAGGGGCACCTCTTCGCCGACGCGCAGCGTGAGAGCAAGCTGCCGGTAGAAATCGCGCGGCTCAGTGCGCAGCAGCACACTCGCCGCGGGCGTGATGACGATGGAAGTCCGGCCGCTTGCAATGCGCCAGAGAGCGGTAGCGCGCTGCTCGGCGATTTCGTTGTGCGGTGAGAGGCGCTGGTTCGGAAGCACGTCGAGCGCGGGGATCAGAACGGGGCGGGGAAGTCCCGGCTGGACGAGGAGATCGAAAAACGTATCGGTGAGTTCCGACAGCGCTTCGGCTTGCTTGTTGCCGTCGGTGATCACCAGCAGCGGGCGCTCGGTCGCCTGCCAGAGCAGCACCAGATGCAGCGCTTTGGCGGTAGTGGTGAGGCCGGAAGCGGAGAGGCGGGCGTTTGGATTGCGGATCAGGCGGGCGGTTAGATCGTGAAACGCGGCGTTGCGGCTGAGGGACTGGAGCAGATCACGTATGGCTGGATGGGTCACGAACGGTGGGCTACGATCCTATTGTATGCGAGGACGCACAAGCTAAAGCATGTGCTACCGCGGGCCGCGTTTAATATTTTCGGCCATTGCGGTGGTTGAATAGCCGGGTTCGAGGGGGAGAGCGATTACCCGGCCTCCGGCGGCTTCCACCTCTTCTCGGCCCGCGATAAAGTGCGACCAGTCGGCACCCTTCACCAGAACATCGGGGAGCAAGGCCGCGATCAACTCGCGCGGTGTGTCTTCGTCGAACAAAATCACGGCATCCACGGCTTCGAGGGCGGCGGCGAGCGTAGCACGGTCGCCTTCCGGAACCAGCGGGCGCGAGGGACCCTTCATCCGACCGACGCTGGCATCGGTATTGAGCGCGAGCACTAGAATGTCGCCTAGCTCGCGTGCTTGCTCCAGCAAGCGGATGTGGCCGGGGTGCAGCAGATCGTAGCAGCCATTGGTGAAGACTACCTGCTGCCCAGCGCGTTTCCAAATGCTGCGGATTCCCAGCAGCTCAGCGCGGGTGTAAATGTGGCCCAAGACTCCATTTTACTTCTGGTTCCGCTCGCTGGTGGGGGGAATCAGACCGTTCATGCGCAGGTACACCGCGATGCCGCCGTAATGTTCCCAGGTATGCCAGAGGTTCCAGTTCAACATAGCAAACCGGGACCGCATCCGCGTCTTGCCGACCTTGACCTGTTCCGCGCCGGAAGCAGCCGTGAGCGCGTCGTATGCGCCGTCGCAATACTCGAAAGCTTCCTTGAGCGCCATGACCAAGTCGGCTTTCTTGGAAACTGTGTCCTCGATCGCCGTATACGCGGCTTTCCGCGTTTCATTTTTCGCCGGAGCGCACAGGTTGTACTGATCGTCAGCAACATGCGCCACTGTCTGGCCAAACGTGCGCACATCCGGCGACGGCTTGAAGCCGTAGTTCGCTTCGGGCATTTTCTCGGCGGCTCGGATGAAGACGTCTCGCACGCGCTTGTAATCCGTTCGAACCTCGTCGCTCTGTGCGCGGCAGGCGAGCGCTGCCGCAACCATGCCAACCGCCAGGATAATCACTCGAAGCATGCGTCAATATCCCGAAGCGACGTACGCCGGGCTCAAAGTACCCTTGTCCTTGGCCACCGGCAGGAGTGTTGGATAGAACTGCACGAAGGTATTGTCGACGGCGCCTTTTTCTGAGTGGCACGAATAGCACGCGCCGGTTTTGGGGATCTGCTTGCCCATGGCTGTCTTACCGAAGCCGAAGAAGGCCCAGCCGTTGCCTCCGAAGCGCGCGGTGTCCTTCACCTCGGCCGACAATCCGGCTACGTCGCCTTGGAAATGGCCGCCCTTGTTGATGGATCCCTTACTCACGCCGTTGCGAATTTCGAGTACGAACATGGTGTGCTCCGGCCATTTTCCGGTTTGCAGGAACGCCTTGTAGGCGGGCGCGTTAACGAAGACATTGTCGAAGGCGGGTTGGCCGCGATTGCCCTCCGAAATCGCACCGTAAGTCATACCCAGGCCGGAGCTCAGGAAAACCCACTCGCGATAATTCGCCGGCTGCGCCAGCTGGTCGCCCTTGAACTCGGGCGCGGATTGTCCCATCAGCGCGGCGGTGGCCGCGATTCCGAATGCAAACATCGTAATGGTTTTCATAGGTTCCTTATTCGCTGCGGAGCGCCGTCAGCGGGTCCACCCGCAAGGCGCGGCGCGCGGGCAGGTAGCACGCGAGCAAAGCCGTGAGAGCCAGCACCACCGAGACACCGACAAAAGTCGCGGGATCGGTGGGAGTGGTTTCAAACAGCAGACCCTTCATCAAGCGCGTCAAGCCGAGGGCCGAGACCAGGCCGATTGCCAGCCCGATCACCACCATGCCCATCCCCTGGCGCACAATCATGCCAAACACGTTGCCGGGCCGGGCGCCGAGCGCCACGCGGATGCCGATCTCGTTCATGCGCTGATTCACGGTGAGCGCCAGAATTCCGCCGATTCCCGTGGCGGCGATCAGCAGGGCGAGGCCGGCGAAAAGTCCGAGCAGATCGGTCATTACGCGCGGCGAGGCCAGCACTTCGTGGCGAGCCTCTTCCAGCGTCTGGATATGCGGGATGGCGGTTTGGGAATCCACTTCCAGGATCGCGCGCCGCACTTGATTCGAGAGCGCCAGCGCATCGCGGTCCGTTCGAACCAGAATGCTTCCAATCATGGGCTCCTGGTTGCTGGCGAGGTAGAGCTCATCGCCAGGATCTTTATTAAGGGCGAATTCTTTCACGTCGCCTACAATCCCAACTATGGTGAGCCAGTGGTCACCCTGATCGAAGGTAATCCGTTTACCGATGGCGTCTTCCTGACCCCAATAGCGCCGGGCCAGCGAGCGGTTCACTACCACCGCGCCGGGACTCTTTTCGTTATCGGAATCCTCAAAGACGCGGCCGCGCACCAGCGGAATGCCGAGGGTCTTGAAATAGTCCGCGCTGGCGATTCGGATGCCTGCGCGGGGGCGAGCTTCGCTGTCGCGCATGGGACGCCCTTCCACGGTGAACCGGCGTGTCCACTGTTCATGCATGGTCTCGGGATTCAGCGGGAAGTTGGAAGATACCGCCGCGGACAGCACGTCGGGTTGCGAGCGCACCTTGTCGAGCAGTCGGCGGGCTACGTCACGGAATTGCGCGGGCTCGCCATATTTTGACCAGTTCAAGTCAATTTCAAGGGCCAGCACTCGTTGTGGAACGAAACCTGGGTCTACGCGCTGGAGACGGCTGAAGCTGCGCAGCATCAGACCCGCCCCGATCAACAACACGAAGGAAAACGCAACCTGGCAGACGATCAGCACATTGCGCGCGCGTCTGCGCCGTAGGCCGAGAGAGGAATGCGCCGAGCCTTCCTTCAAACCGGAGGCCAGATCGCCGCGAGAGTAGAGGGCGGACATGGAACCGAAAACCATGCTGGTCAAAAATGCGACAGCCAGGGCAAACAGCAGCATGGACGAATCCACTTGGATTTCCCGTGCGCGCGGGGTCAGGCGGGCGGAGAAATCCACCAGAAGTTTCAAGCTTTGCGACGCGAACAGGACCCCCAGTCCAGCAGCCAGCAGCGACAGGATGAGACTCTCAGTCATCAATTGACGCAGCAAGCGGCCCTTGCCGGCCCCGAGCGCCGACCGCACCACAAGTTCGCGCTCGCGTCCGGACATTCGCGAAAGCGTGAGGTTGGCAACGTTGGCGCAGGCGATCAGCAACACACATGCGGCTGCGCCCAGCAGCAAAAGCAGCAGCGGCCTTGCGCCGTGGGTCAACTCCTCGCGCAGCGACTCCGTCGACGCGGTATACCCCATGGCGCTGGTGTAGGATGCCGGATAGTCATGCTCCAGCCGGGATGCGATTAGCGCCAGGTCTGCCTTGGTTCGATCCATTGAGACATTCGGTTTCATCCGTCCGAATACGTTCATCATCCGGGCATCGCGATTCTCGATCATGCGCTTGCCTGAACGGGCGGGACACGCCGTGGTGGGCATGTAAACGTCGTTCTCGTTGGGATACTGCGGGACCTGCGGCAAGACGCCAATCACGGTATGAACGCGGTCATTCATCTCGAAGGTTTTACCCACGATCCTGGGATCGCCGCCCTCGTGCTGTTTCCAGTATTCGTAACTGAGCAACAGGACTGCGGGCGCGCCTGGCAGATCGTCCGCGGACGTAAAATCGCGGCCGAGAATGGGCCGCACTCCAAACATGCCGAAGAATCCGGATGAGACCACACCGGCCCGGACGCGAGTGGCCTCGTCCTTGGAGAGCAGCGTGAACTGCATGCTGTGATACTCCTCCACGCCGCTCAAGGATCCGTTTTGCCGCCGGTAGTCGTTAATTTCCTTCACCGAGAAAGACATATCGGCGGTGCCCGATTTTTCGGCACGCTGGTGCAGCACCACCAGCTGATCGCCTTGCTGGTAGGGCAGGGGGCGCACCAGGACGGCGTCAATCACACTCACGATGGCCGTATTGGCGCCAATGCCGAGAGCCAGGGTGAGAACAGCGACCATGGTAAACCCAAGGTTCTTGCGCATCGTGCGCAAGGCATAGTGAATATCCTGATTGAGCATCGAAAGATGTTCGCGCGGCGCCGTGGTGAAGATCCCGGTTATGGTTTCCCACCACAGGCGCAGCAATCCGATACGGCCGTCACGTTCGGCCTGGGCGCGCTGCTCGCGGAAGGTCTGTTCCATTTCCGAACCGAAATCGCCGCGAAAGTCGAATGGGAAGAACCGCAGCAGAGCGGCGTAGAATTTGTCTGAGCGGGAGGGTGGGCGTGAGCTCATGGGAGTCTCCCTTACGCGGGTTTGAGTCCCGTTAACAGGTGCTTTTGTCGCGCGGTGATGGTCAGACGCTCCAGCCGCTCCGCTTCCGCCACAGCTACCTGACGGCCGAGAGGAGTCAAACGGTAGTAGCGGCGACGCTGATCGTCGTCTTCGGCTGGAGGCCGATTGCGCGACTCCTCCAGGATGCCTTCCGTCAGCAGCTTTTTGATCATGGCGTAGAGGGTCCCGGTGCTCAACCGGACATCGCCGTTGGTTTGATCTTCCACTTCCTTGAGGATCGCGTAACCATGTTTCTCGCCATCCCCAAGGGCAAGCAGGATTTGAAACATAGCGGGGGTGAGGGAGGTCATAGGCGGCTCCTTATCATGGGATCAACTATAGTTTACGCCGCCATAGTTGTCAACGCCTTCTTGGTTTCTGATAACACATATTATGTCTACTACCGGGGCAATAATATAGTTGGCTGACAGAACTCTGTTAGACTGAGGCATGCCGCACGCTGCGTTCGAGAGTTCGTGGCGCAAGCTCGCGCGCGCAAAGAAACACATCACTGAGCTTGAAATTGAGGTCGATGCTTTTCTCGAAGCTGATCCATACGCCGATGTGGTTGAGCCTGATCCGCAACGCCCATGGTTATCATGTGAGCAAATGCAAGCTGGTCAGACCGCTGACGCCTGGCATGGAAGAGATTGTCGGGGATGCCATTAATAACCTTCGCGCCGCACTTGACCACGCGGCTTACGGAATCGCGGTCGCGAGCGGGCGAGTTAAGCCGCGTCATACTTACTTTCCCTTCGCTGGCACTGCGGCTAAATTTGATGTGTCGGCCAGGGGTCTCTGCAAGGATGTCCCTGATGAAATCTTTACGTTGTTTCGCGCGCTCAAGCCATACAAGGGAGGGGATGACATTCTGTGGGCACTCAACCAAATAGCCATTGGAGACAAGCATAAGCTCCTGACCGCAATGGGATCGGCTGTGTTCCGCAATCGCCTCAAAATCAACGGAAGGGGCGGCCTCCTCAGAATCCCCACGGTGCCCGTTTGGAATCCGACTACAGAATGACATCCACATGATCCTTCGCGTGAGCGCTATCGCCTGGATTGACTTCGGCGAACACGAACGGTCACATGCCGTCGTTCACTTCATTGGTGAGCACCCGAGAAAAGACGGCAGAACTGGCCTGAGCCTGGACGGTGAGGATGCGCGTGTTATACGGGAGTTCTTTGGTATTGTCCATAATCCGCCGAAAACGTAGCGGTCGCCTCACGTCTCTCGGCCTCTACGGGCACGACCAGCCCGACGAGCTTCCGCGCAGCACCGAGGGAAGCACTTGCCTCTCTGGGGCCTGCCCCAGACTCCAGGATCGTCTTCAGGATTGCGCCGGTGAGCGCAAGCGCGGGGCGTGGCTCCGAAGTTCTCTGGGTTGATTGCATTTTGAAAACCTTTCTGCGGGCCTGTATGATGAAGGCATGAAGCACCGCACGCTAGAGATGCACGAAGGGCCTGAGGCATTCAAGCGCTTCGACACCGCAATGAAGGCCATCATCGCCGTGCCGCATTCTGTGATACAGAAGCGGATAGAGGAGCACCGCAAGCAGGTCGCCCTCAATCCGAACAGGCGCGGGCCGAAACGGAAGGTCAAGCCTTCCGCTTCCCCCGACCCTGGCGCTTAGTTAACTGATATTTCCTCTGTCTTGCCGGTCAGTTCGGCGTAGGTCAAACGCTTGCCCACGATTCTGGACATTACCGCGTTGAAGCGATCACCATCGTTCATTTCGCGGCGGTTGTTGTAACGGAACGCCTGTTCGTCAACATACCGGAACAGATGGAAAGGTTCTACGCTCACATAGGTTCCATGAAGCCCGCGCTTCAGCAGACTCCAGAAATTCTCAAGCCCGTTCGTGTGGACCTTGCCGCGTACATACGTCTCAGCGTGATTGATGAACTCGTGCGTGTACTGGGACTGGAGTCCAAAGTAGGCCCGCGCTTCGTCGGTGAAGATGAAAGATCCAGGCTCAACAGCTTCGCTCACGTTGTTCCGAAGTTCCACGCCGGACGCATAGGGCTTGATAACCTTCGTCCTGATCTTGCCGTCACGTTCCAGCATCCCCTGGACGCCAGCTTTGGCAACGTGACCGCCGCCCTTGCCCTGGAACACGCGGAGTTTCTTGCCACGGTGCATGTTGCGGGCCTTGCCGCCGATGTAGGTCTCGTCTACCTCGACTTCGCCGGAGAGCTTGCCGCCGCTGTCCTGCATTGCAAGCCTGCCGCGTTGCAGCATGAACCACGCGGTCTTTTGGGTGACGCCGATAGCGCGGTGAATCTCCCATGAGCTTACGCCGTTCTTGCTGTTAACCAGCATCCACATGACCGGAAGCCACTTTTCCAGGCCAAGCGGTGAATCCTCGAAGATCGTCCCGACCTTGAGCGAGAACTTTACGCGCTCGTGCTTCTCATAGCACTTGTACACGCGGGCATTGGGCAGGTAGTCCACGTTCTCAGAACCGCACCGTGGGCATTTCACCTTGCCATCCGGCCACCGCAATTTCACCATGTACTCGCGGCAGTTCTCAAAGTCCGCGTAGTGGATGATTGCTTGCTGTAAAGTCTTGATTGCGTTGGCCATAATTAACTTTACCACACAGAGCGTTGTCAGTCAACTATATTTATGCCACTACCGGGGTAAGAATATGCTTGACTCATCAAGCCACCTGCCGTATAATTGGTTCATGGCAACCGAACCCCTTACCCTTCAACAAGCGATCGTCTATTTTGCAAACCCCGACAATTGCGTTGCCTACCTCGTGGCGCATCGGCCCGAATGGAAGAACGGGGTTATCTGCCCTACCTGCGGATCGAAGGACGTGGCCTACATCGCCTCCAGGCGCGTCTGGCAGTGCAAGACGCGGCATCCTAGGGCGCAGTTCTCCGTGAAGGTCGGGACCATCATGGAAGATTCCCCCCTTGGCCTGGACAAGTGGCTCATGGCGATTTGGATGCAGACCAACTGCAAGAACGGCGTTTCGTCCTGGGAGATTCATCGAACCATCGGCATCACTCAGAAATGCGCGTGGCACATGCTTCACCGAATCCGTTTGGCGATGCAGGACAGTAGCGGCAAGCTCTCCGGCGAAGTCGAGGTAGATGAGACCTACATCGGCGGCAAGGCGCGCAACATGCACCGAGGCAAGAAGCTCCGCGTGTTCCAGGGCAAGGGCGGCGGTCACGTCGCCAAAGCGGGCGTCCAGGGAATGCTGGAACGTGACGGCAAGATCAAGACGAAAGTTATCAAGCCCTATGCGTCCGGCGTAGAACTGCGGCGCAACGTGAACGAGGCTGTTGAGCCTGGTTCTTTCATCTACACCGACGAGGCGAATGCCTACTTCGGACTCCAGGCCCAGTACACGCATGAGTTCATTAACCACGCCGAGACGTACGTACGCGGCAAGGTCCACACGAACGGGCTTGAGAACTTCTGGAGTCTGCTGAAGCGCGGGCTTCATGGCACATACGTGAGCGTCGAACCCTTCCATCTGTTCCGCTACGTCGATGAACAGGCATTCCGCTACAACAACCGCAAGGACATGAACGATGCGGAGCGCTTCAGCTTGGCAGTCTCGCAAATCACTGGCAAGCGCCTTACCTACAAGGCGCTGATTGGCAAAACCGGGGAAGCGAGTTTGAACTAGCCCTAGGCAAGGCCGGGGGAAGCGGAAGGCTTGACCTTCCGTTTCGGCCCGCGTTTGCGCGGGTTCGAGTCGGCCCGTTTTCGGTACTCTGCCTCGCGCCGAAGGATCTCCGCTTTCGGCACGGACATGATTTGCTCCACTGCCTTTGTGAAAGTGTCGTATTCCGAAGAGTGTTTCACTTACCTCCATTCTATACCGCGTCCGGCCCAGGACTGATCGCCTCACTGATACGGGCATCGGCCCGGGCGCGACTAGCTACGAGCTCGGGTCTGTTGACAATGTCAAGAATCTTGCTGGCTGGGACGACAACCGCAATTCCCATATTGACTCCGCGCGGCCGGTCATGAACAAAGCTGGGCTTATTAATGTCTGCTTCGTTGATATCCCAGTGTCCGTGCATGAGTCCCATCAGATACAATCTCCCAATTCCGAACGCTACCGAAGGCGTGTCATCCGAGGTATAGGGCGCGATCCTGACGGTTTCTCGGACGAAGACGGGCGAGCCGCTCATTCCACCGAGAGAATGCGCTTCAACCAAGTAGACATCCGCAAAGCTGGACTCAACCTGTATTTCCCCACTTGGTATCAAAGCAATATTTCCGTTCCTGACGATGGGAGTCATCCGGCCGTTGCCGGGAGCTTTGGTAAATAGCCCAGGAAAGAAGACTTCATCACCGACACCGATATCCGCCTTCAACATCCGCTCAGCGGTGAGAAAATCTCTAATGTGCATAGAGATGATGTCAAAGTCTTTTGGCTGGTGATCAAAAACCATAAGCACTAAGTCGGCTGTCTTGTCCGATGGGTGCTCCCACCAGATCACGTTCTCTGGAATCTCAACCACAATCCCTTGTCCAGAGCGCCCATTTACTATCAGGCAAAGCTTGAGGTTTTTATGATCGGCGATGAGGTGCCGCGCCGTTACGAAGGCACAAAATGACTTGTTGGGATGGGCTGCGGATGGGATTGCAATGAAAAAACCAGTTCCAAAAGGATCAATATCAATCGCCTCTGAGTCCAACTGGATCGCTTCGGCTAGATAGCCGACGCACTTCAACAATTCCGGAGAAACGCGCAGTTTAGAATCCTGCCTCTCGATTCGATAGCCACGGCGTAGCAAATCTATTGGCCACTCGCCCGGAGGGACTTCCGAAGAGCGCCACTTCATAGGCCCACGCTTGGGGCAATTTTAGTATGCCCATAATCGCTTGATGAGTCAAGCATATTCTTGCCACTACCGGACGCCACAAAAAGAAAGCCCGAGTCCAGGGATCGAACTCGGGCTTAAGGGAAGAAATCAAACCAGACTTACAAGGAGACTTTTTCGGGCTCAGCGACGATGGTCGCCGTGGCCGGCGGATCCGGATGAGTGGCCACCCCCACCGCTGCCGCCGCTCGGGCGCGAGTTTCCACCGCCGCCACCACCGCCGCCGTAGCTGCGGGGCGCACTCTGGGGGGCGCGATTGCCGCCGCCGCCGTAATTTTGCGGCGCCCGGTATCCGCCATTGCCGCCCGAGCTCTGCGGCGCTCGATACCCGCCACCATTGTTTCCGCCAGAGCTCTGCGGCGCGCGATAACCGCCGCCGTTGTTTCCACCGTAGCTTTGGGGCGCACGATAACCACCGCCATTATTTCCGCCGTAGCTTTGGGGCGTGCGATAACTGCCGCCGTTGTTTTGAGGCGAACTGTAATTTCGGGGCGGAGTGTATCCGGCGCTGCCGCTGCCGTTCCGAACGATGGGAGGGCTGATGCGCACCGACTGCGCACTGCCGCTGTTGCCGCGATAACCGCTGCCGGCCGGCGCTTCATAACGCGGAGCCGAGGTCTGCGTGCGATTCACACTGCCTCCGTTAGTAGCTGGCTGTGAGCCGTTGAAGCGTCGCCAGCCGCCGTCAGAGCTGAAGCGGCCCGCGGGTGCGGACTGACGATTCACCGAGGAACCGAATCCGCGTCCAGCCTGCGCGTTCGCGCCTGCGCCCGCCGACTGGCCGTTGTGGATTGGCTCTCCGAAACGACGCCACCCATGATCGCCGGACGATACGCCAGCGTTTCCACGCTGGGAGAAATTGCCGGTGGGTGAGTTCCCCGCCCCGAAACGGCTGCCGCCGGCCTGCGGAAATCTGCCCGGGTTCACGGTGCGATTCGTAAAATGCATACTGGAACGGTCGGGGCTTACCGGCAGCGCTCCCCGCACCACGCCGGTCTGTCCGAGCTGGCTCGCATGCACGCCCACAAACTGGCCGGTATGGCGGCCGAACTGACCCGCGCCGACACCCGTGATTCCGTTGTAGCGGGCGTTGCGGTATATGTTCGTGATATTGACGTTGTTGACAATGCCGCGATTGTAGAATCCGGCGCGCCGCCCCCACCAGGGATAGAACGGCTCACGGGGACCAAGGGGAACCCAGCCTACATTTCCGAATCCGAATCCGAAGCCGGAGTGGCCGCCGAATCCAAAAAATGCGACCAGCGCAGGCGACCAGTAGTGGTGATAATAGGCAGGCCCAGGGTACCAGCACCAGCCGGGCGAGCCATAGAACCAGCGTCCATAGTGATACGGCGCCCAGCCCCAGGGGTCGGCGCTGACCCAGGTCCATCCGTAGTAGTCTTCCCAAACCCACTGGCCGTTGCGATAAGGCGCCCAGCCGGAGTCCACCGACGGGGCCCAGACATTACCGTAACCCGGTTCATTTACCCAGCGCCCGTGACCTTCCAGGTCTTCCGCGCCGGTGATGCTGGGGCTGACATAGCGGTAAGACTCCGACCGCTGCAGATCGTGATCGCGGCTCTCATTCCAGCGGTCCCAGTCGTCGTAGCCGATCGCCGACACCACTTGAAATTCGGGATCCGCCTCGGTCCCGCGGGCCAGCATGGTTTGACCGGCCCGAAGCGGCTCGCTGCCGGCTTGGCTGACTATCTCCACGACGCCGTTTCGAACCGTGATTTCGGCCGAGCCGTCCTCGCGAACGGTAATCCGGTACACTCCGACTGAAGTTGGCCGAACAGAGACGCTCGGAGTATCGATCTCTACCCGCGAATTGGAGTTATGCAGAATTCTGAAGGTAACAGTTCCGATTCCTACCTGGATCTGATAGTTTCCACTGTCTAATGAGGCCAGCCGGATATCTGAATTTGATCCGATGCGCAACATGTTCGCATTGTCGAACTGGACTTCGGCGCGGGATTCCCCGCTGGTTAGCAACTGGTCCTGCGGCATCAAGGGAGCGTTGATAGCTGCGGCAACCATGTCATTGGAATCGCCGCGCTTTACGGATACTTCGCCATTCAGGACGCTGATGCGGGCTACACCGTGACCCGGTTCGGGAGCTGAGCCAGCATCGTAGTCATCGTTGTTTTGGCCTTGACTGTATTGCCCGGGGTAGCGTGCAGGGCCATTCTGGGCTGGATATTGCGGAGGAGCGTATTGCGCCGGAAGCAGGGCGGCGGTTAACAGGGGAATAAAAGCAAACCGAAGGCGTTTCATCAATTCAACCATCCAGCAAATGTTAAGCAACCCTCACGCCAATGGTTCTGGGTTTGTATTCAACAGGTTGCAGCCGGTTTGCTGGTGTGCAAGTGGCCGAAAACAACCAGGCTGGCCGCAAAGCGCCTATCTATTGCATGGCGGCCGCAGGTACTGTAAACTACAGTTTATCCGATTGTAGAAACTAGAGATAACTTGCACCCTACCCTCGCCAGCCCAAAGAGAAGCGCGTCCCTCGCCGAGATGCACGGCTCGGTGGCCACCGAGCGGCTGTCCTGGTGGAAGCGGCTACTGGCATTCACCGGTCCCGCATATCTGGTCAGCGTGGGCTATATGGATCC